>JBKDOZ010000100.1:0-6362 GCA_046342735.1 Synechococcaceae cyanobacterium | reverse complement strand
CCCCTGGAGGGCAGGCCGTCCTCTACCGCGGCCAGTGGGGTCCCGACGACCAGACCGCCCTCGCGCGGGCCGCCGCTCCCCTGCGGGCCGCGCGCGACCCGGGGGCGGCCAGCGAGGGGCCGGCGGGCCGGGGGGTGCGCCACGCGGTGCGGCTGCGTCCGCTCGGCCCCTGCCCCGCCGCCTCTCCGCGGCCGGTGGGTGTGGCCCTCCAAACCCCCCTGGGCAGCGAGCCGGAGCGGGGCGGCAGGCGCTTCAGTCCGCCTGGAGGCGGCGCACCGGCGCACCACCCAGCCGCGTCCGCAGACGGCGCAGCCGATCGGGGATGACCTCGGCCCAGGGGCTGCCGACCAGAACCGCCCGCAGCTCCGCTTCGCTCACCGCATCGTCGAGGGCATCGGCGTTCTCACCAGGAAACCAGTGACCACCGTTGCCGAGCAGCCGGTAGCGGGCCCGGGCGAAGCCTTCCAGATCCCAGGCCTCCAGAAGGTTGTGCAGCCAGAGCAGCACGGGCAGGTTGATCTGGCCGGGGGTGTCCTCCCAGGCGGGCAGACCCTGCCGCCAGGTGGCCAGCCAGTCGGCTCCGAGGGCATCGCGGCGCGCGGCCTCCAGCCTCTCCAGGATCGGCGGCACCAGTGCATCAGCCTGGGGCAGCAAGGCCACCGCCTGCAGGTGCAGGGTGAGATCCTCCGGGCAGGCCGCCCCGAGGCTGAGGGTGTGGATGCCTGGGGCGCTCAGGCAGAAGAGATCGTGGAAGACGATCGGCGGCAGGGGCGCGCACAGCTCCGAGAGCCGTGGCGAGGGGGAGTGCCAGTGCCCCCCCTTGTCGGTGGGGCTGATCACGAACACCCCCATGTCGCGGGCGATCGCCGCCTCGATGGCCGGCCGGTTGTCCTGGCGGATCAGATACCAGTGGAGGTTGACGTAATCAAATTGATCGCTCTCGATCGCCTCCAGCAGCAACGGCAGCGGCGCATGGGTGGAGAAGCCCACAGCCCCGACGCGACCCGCTTCCTGCCAGCGCCGGGCCCGCTCCAGAGCCCCGCCGGGTCGCAGGGTCTGCTCCAGCCCTTCGGCGGTGTTGATGCCATGGATCGACAGCAGGTCGACCCGATCGACACCAAGGCGCTCGAAGCTTCCGCGCAGGTGTGCCTCGAAGACCTCCAGATCGGCGGCAGGCTCCACCTTGGTCTGCAGGATCCGCGCCGGATCGGGCACCTCGCCCAGCAGCAGGCCCAGCTGACGCTCCGAGCTGCCGTAGCCGTGGGCGGTTTCGATGTGGTGGAGGCCGGCGGCGACGGCCGCCTGGAGGATCGCCCGCAGATTCGCCTGGCCTTCCGGGGCGATCCCGGCGGCGGGCACGTCCTGCCAGCTCTGCTGAAAGCGCATGCCACCGAGGGAGAGCACCGGCATGGCGAGGCCGGTGCGACCGAAGCGGCGCGTGGGGATCGGCACCGCCTCCTCCGGCCGTGGCACCGCCTTCTCCGGCCTTGGCAGCGGGTCCATGGCGCTCAGGCAGGGCCGGAAACGGCGCGGGGCAAGGTGCGACGGGGACGGGCGGGCGACGGCAACCCCAGGGGGTGGATCTCCTGTTGGCGCAGCTGCTCTTCCAGCGCCGGCAGCTGCTCGTAGGCAACCCAGTGGATGCAATCCACCGGACAGGTGTCGATCGCCTCCTGGATGCGCTCGGTGCTGTCGCCATCCTGGCGAATGGCCCGGGAGCGCCCCCACTCCGACTCCACCACAAACGTGTTGGCGGCCACGTGGGCGCAGTAGCGGCAGCCGATGCAGACTGCTTCATCCACCCAGACAGCCTTCTGTCGCCACAGCCCTCCCAGCAGGGGCTCTCTCCCGCTGGCTGATTCCTGGGAGGTGGGATCGACCCGGAAGGCCAGGGAGGGATCGGGGGTGTGCATGGGAGCGGAGATCAGCCGTCCCAGCGGCTCACCACCAGTTCGATCGTGCCATCGACATCCTCGCTTTGGCTGCTCACCTGGAAACCCTCCTCGGCGCTGGCGGCGAGGATCGCCCGTAGGGCGTAGCGCTGGTTGAGCTGGGCGAGGAAGCGCTCCACCGGCACCGGTTGGCGCCACAGGTCGAGATCGGTGACGAGTTCGTAACTGCCGGCCTCAGCGTTCCAGCGGAAACCGATGTCGGCACCACCCTCCTGGGGCACCGCCAGATCGGCGGTCACCGTTTGGCCGCGGTAGCCGCGCACGCTGCGGGCCCCTTCGGCGGGGGTGTGGCCCAGGTCGCCGAGGGCCTGGAGCAGGGCCTGGCGATCGCGGAGCTCGGTCTTGAGGGTGCTGAAGTGCGACATGTCAGGCGGGGTGATGCTGACGGAGGGTCTGGCCCTGGGGGGCGGCGAGGGGCTGGGAGGCGAAGGCCTCGCTGGTGCTGCGGCGCTGTTGCACGCTGCCGAGGCGATCCTCGATGCGTTCGGTGAGCGCCTCACAAGCCGAGCCCAACACACCCTCCACGAGTTCCTCAACGCGGCCATCGGGCCGGATGCGGAATCGGATGGTGCGCTCGGCCATCCCGGGTCGGGGTGCGGTGGATGCGGATGCTAGCGGGGATGGACCGGGATCGACGCCCCGCCGGGGGGCCGTCAGTGGATCAGCCCCTCCTCCACCAGCGTCTGCAGCCGCTCCAGCACCTCCGGCTGCTCCAGCTGCTCCAATGCCAGCCGCGCCTCGTCGCGCACGGTGGAGTCGCCGTCGTGGAGCATCGCCTGCAACAGGGCCTCCACCACATCCTTCTGGCGGGGCTCCACCAGGTCGGGGTAAAGGCGCCCCAGCCCCCAGGCGCTGTTGCTGCGCACGGCGGGCTCGCTGTCGATGCGCAGGGTGAGCAGCAGCTGGGCGGCGGCGGGGTCGGCCTTGGCCGCACTGGTGGCGCCGGCGTCGGCGAGGGATCCGGCGGCCCAGAGGCGAACCGCCGCCACATCCATCTGCAGGGCCCGCATCAGGGGGTTGAGGATCGGCGCGTCGGGGTAGTTGCCCAGGCTCCAGGCCACGGCCTTGCGCACATAACCGTTGTCGTCGGCGGCCAGCAGGGCCAGCAGGGGCTCCACGGCCAGGGGATGGGGATTGCGGCCCAGGGCATACACGGCGCTCATCCGCAGGATCGGACAGCTGGCCTGCAGCAGGGGCAGCAACAGGGGGATGGCCCGCGGGTCCCGGTGCTCACAGAAGATGCGCAGACCCTGCATGCGCTGCTCGTGCTCGCCGGCAAGCAGGCCGAGGCCGAGATCGCATTCAGCCGCCACATCGATCGCCTCGGGTTCGAGGGCGTCGATCTCGTCGAGGGGATCGCCAAGCAGCTCCTGGGCGAGTTCGCGCGCCAAGACGTCCGGATCGAGCGTCAGCTCGTGGCGGCTCTCCGGGAAGGGGGAAAGGAAGGGCGGAACCTCGTCCGGCATGGGGCGAGGGGCGGCGCGGCTCCGGCCGATCGTAGAAGCCGGCCGGGCCGGGGCTGACCGATCAGGCCCCGGGGGCCGGGGAGGCCATGTCGCCCGGCAGCCAGATGCGGGCGCTCACAGAGAAGAGGGCGAGCCCGAAGAGCAGCACGATCGCCGCGGGCAGCAGGGTGGAGCGAAAGAACGACACGAAGGTACGGCGACTGCGCCGATCATCGGTGATCTTCCCCCGCGCCGTAGCGCAGGCGCCGGGAAGCCTGGTGCTGCAGCACCACCGGCCTCTCCACCGCCACGTTGTCGAAGATCGAGGAGTAGGCCAGCGGCAGCTCGCCGATCGACACGAACGGGGGCGGCGGGCTGAGCACCCGTTGCAGCAGGGCGGCGTCATCCACCAGGCCATCTCGGCGATGGGTGGGCAGGGCGCGAAGGTTGTCGGGATCGCGGCGGGCCTCGTCGCACTCGGCGATCCAGAGGGCCAGGAGCTGGCGCACGGCATCGTTGTTGCGCAGCACGATGGTGTTGGGGGCGGGCTTGCGGCCCGTGGCGATCGTGCGGAAGTGGCAGGCGAAGTCGGCGGTGGGGTGGCGGAACAGCACCGGATCATCCACCAGTTCCGCATCGCCATCGAGCCACACGATCGTCTGGCCCGGGTAATCGTCGAGGGCGTCAGCGATCACCGCCGGTTTGTGGAAGAGGTTGTCCCGCCAGCTGCCCCAGTTGGGGCGGATGTAGAGCTGATGCGGACAATCGAAACGCCGCAGGGAGGGCAGCAGCCGCGCCTCGGCCTCCTCCCGGTACCCGTTGCCCTCGGTGCAGTAGCTCACCACCACGAAGGGCTGGGGGGCGGACGCGGTCATCGCTGGGCGCAGGAATCGTCGGGGGGCAGCGGCCGAATCGTAGGGGGGCAGGACGGCGGGAACGACCCCACCTAGGGTTGCGCGCACCCGCCCGCGGCCGATGGCCCCCCGTTCCGTTCCCGCCCCGGAGCCGGAGATTCCCGCCTGGCGGCGGCTCACTGCGGTGGCGGCGCAGGGGGTGGCGAGCGGCACCCCGCTCATGGTGGGCACCAAACTGCTGCAGGGCTGGCTCACCGCCAGTGGCGTGCCGCTGGGGATGATCGGCCTGCTGGCCGCCGCCGAGCTGCCCTACACCTTGAAGATGTTCTGGGCGCCCCTGCTCGACCGCTGGCCGATTCCCTGGCCTGACCGGCGACGTGGTTGGCTGCTGCTGCTCCAGCTGACCCTGGTGGGGGTGATCGCGGCGATGGGTCTGCTGCGGCCGGACACCGATCCGCGCACCCTGGCGACGATCGGGGCGATGGCGCTGCTGCTGGCGGTGGTGAGTGCCACCCAGGACATCGTGGTGGACGCCTACCGCACCGATCTCCTGCCGGAGCGGGAGCGGGGCGCGGGGGCAGCCGCCACCAACCTGGGCTACCGCGGGGCGATGCTGGCGATCGGAGCGGGCGGCTTCGTGATCGCGGGCCGGAGCGGCTGGGCCACGGCGTTCCTGGCTTCGGCGGCGCTGATGCTGGCGGTGGTGCCCTTCACCCTGAGCGCACCGCCGCTGCCCCCGATCCAGCACCAGATCACCAGCCTGCGCCAGGCGGTGGTGGGGCCGGCGCGCGAGTTCCTGCAGCGCAGCGGCGGCCCCCGGGCGGTGATGCTGCTGGCCCTGGTGCTCCTCTACCGCTGGCCCGATGGCCTGCTGGGGGTGATGGCGGTGCCCTTCCTGCTGCAACAGGGATTCAGCCCGGAGGTGGTGGGCACGGTGCAGGCGGGTTGGGGGATCGCCGCCACCATCGTGGGCACGGTGCTCGGGGGAATTCTGTTCGGGCGGCTGGGGATGAACCGCTCGCTTTGGCTGTTTGCCCTGCTGGGGGCGGCGGGGAACCTGAGCTACGCGGTGCTGGCCCACTTCGGCGGGGGCATGGCGGCGTTGCTGGCGGCGGTGGGGCTGGAGAACCTGAGCGGGGGGATGGTGGGGGCAGCCTTCGTGGCCCTGCTGATGAGCCTGTGCAATCCCCGGTTCTCCGCCACCCAATACGCCCTGCTCTCGGGGGTCTACGCCCTGAGCCGTTCGTTGCTCTCGCTCCCGGCGGGCATCCTGACGGAACGGGTGGGCTGGAGCAGCTTCTTCGTGCTGAGCGCCCTGGCCGCGCTACCGGCGTTCCTGCTGATGGTTCGGCTGACCCCCTGGAACGGCGAGGGGGTCAGGGGAGCGTTCGATCCGCGCCGGGATCCAACCTGAAGGCGGGATCCGACCCAAGCGAAGGGTCGAGCCGCCGGCGCAGCTGCCCACAGGCCGCATCGGCATCCAGACCGCGGCTGGCCCGCACGCTCACAGCACAATGGCGCTGCTGCAGAGCCCGCCGGAAGGCCTCCACGGCAGCTGGGTCAGGGCGACGGAACTCTTCCTCCTCGATCGGGTTGTAGGGGATGAGGTTCACATGGCTCTGGAACCCACGCAGCAGCCGGGCCAGGGCCGCGGCGTGATGGGGCTGGTCGTTGACCCCGCCGAGGAGGATGTACTCAAAGCTGACCCGCCGTCCGGTTTCCGCCACATAGTGGCGGCAGTCCTCCAGCAGGGCCTCGATGGGATAGGCGTGGGCGGTGGGGATCAGGGCATGGCGGAGGGTCTGGTCGGGGGCATGCAGGCTCACCGCGAGGGTGAACTGGGCCCGCCCCAGCCGCTGCCGGGCCCGCTCCGCCAGGTCGGGCAGGGCTCCCGGCACCCCCACGCTGCTGACGGTGATCTGGCGCTGGGCCATGCCCAGGTCGCGGCAGAGACAGTCGATGGCCGCCAATACGGCGTCGATGTTGAGCAGCGGTTCGCCCATGCCCATGAACACCACATGGCTGGGGCGACGCCCCATCGCCTCCCGCACACTCAGCACCTGAT
This sequence comes from Synechococcaceae cyanobacterium, assembly GCA_046342735.1. Lineage (GTDB taxonomy): Bacteria > Cyanobacteriota > Cyanobacteriia > PCC-6307 > Cyanobiaceae > Cyanobium. Next base: position 46 of record JBKDOZ010000100.1, on the reverse strand, counting down.
CCACGATCTCGTGCGGCGCCAGGGATCGCTGCAGGCCCCCTTTGCC
>JBKDOZ010000099.1:0-4755 GCA_046342735.1 Synechococcaceae cyanobacterium | reverse complement strand
TTCGAGCCTGGCCCGCGGCTGTGATGTGGTGCTCGACGGCTCGGTGGACCGGGAGGTGTGCCCGCTCAACCTGGCTCCCACCGCCAGCACGGCGGTGGCGATGGCGATCGGCGATGCCCTGGCGGCCGTGTGGATGGAGCGGCGCGGCATCTCGCCGCAGGATTTCGCGATCAACCACCCCGCCGGCTCCCTCGGCAAGCAGCTCACCCTCACCGCCGCGGGCATGGGGGCCTGCTGGGTGGCCCACGCCGAGTACCACCAACGCATCCACGGTCTGATCACCGCCGGCGATCTGCGCCGCGCCCTGCAGCAGCACGGGCCGGAGGAATGGAAGCGGTTGCAGGCCGGCGATCTGATGACCCCCGATCCGATCACGGTGGAGGGGACCACCCTGGCGATCCATGCGATCGAGCGGATGGAGCGCAACCGCCGCAAGGCGATCGGCGTGCTGCCGGTGACCGATCCGGAGCGGCGCATGCTCGGGCTGCTCCGCCTCCACGATCTGGTGCAGGCGGGCCTCACCCGCTGAGGGGCGCCGGGGAGCGGGGCGGGCTCGGGGCCGTCAGTCCCAGAGGCGCATCGCCTCCTCCCGGGCCGCCATCCATTCGGCGGCCAGAACGCCACCCCCGGTGCGGGTGTCGCGGAACCAGGGGCCGCCGAGGGTCCAGTGCACCAGGGCCGGCCCGCCTTGCTGGGCTGGGCGCGGGTCGGGGCTCTGCACATCGATCAGGTGGTTCCAGCGCCCCATCGGCAGGGCGCCGATGGCGGCATCGTCGTCCAGCCATTCGAAGCGATGCAGCGCCAGACCGCTGGCGGTGTTCACGTACTCCGGGGTGAGCGCCCTGCAGCGGGGGCAGTGGAAGAGCATTAGCGAGCTCCAGTTCTTGCGGGCGTAGCGGCTCTGGCGGGCGCCGAGAAACTTCACCGATTCCCGCGGCACGTGATCGTGCTGCACGCACTGGAGGGCATAGCGTCCGTCGCGGGCGTCCCAGAGCTCGGCGATGTCGCCGCGGCAGAGCATGTCGCAGTCCATGAAGAGGGCCCAGCCCTGGAAGTCCTGCAGCCAGGGCACGAGGAAGCGGGAGAAGGAGAACTCGGTGCTCTGCTCGGGATGGCGCTCCCGGCGCAGGGCGCTGCCGAGCTGGCGGGCGACGATCGGCGTGATCGCCAAGGGGCGGCTGCTGTGCTGGGTGAGGCTGTCGATCAGCACGTTGACGGCGGCCCGCTCGTGGGGGTCGTAGCCGATGTAGAGGGGGATGGGCTTGGCCATGGGGCGGTCGCGCAGACTGGCTTATCTTGAAACTACAGATCTGTGATGCCGTGAGTCCCTGGGGGTGGCCGGTTGGCGGGGTGGTGGCATCTCTTCGGTAGGCCCCCTTCGTTGGCGTGACCTCTCCCGCAGACCCGACTTCGCCTGCCGCCGCTCCCCAGGAGCCAGAACGGCCAGAATCATCACAGCCTCCTTGTTGGCTGGGGCTCGATGGACTCGGCGCCCTCCAGGTCCTCGGCGGCACCGTGCTTGCCCTGATCGCCCTGTTCTCCTCCTATGACCACATCACCGTCTTCCGTCGCACCATCGGACTCCAGCAGCAATGGGGCGTCGCTTTCCTCGCTGCCTCGCTGGCGATCCTTTTTGTCGATGCTCAATTGGCGTCGCGATCCCGGCTACGAGCAGCGCATGAATGCGCTCGCGATCAGGATGCAACAAGCCGAGAACGAGATCTTGCGGGTGAGGAGCGACAGCGCGCAGATCGAGAGAGAAACCGAGCAGATCGAGAGAGAAAGCGAGCAGATCAAGAACGAGGCCGAGCAGATCAGGAAAGAAACCGAGCAGCTGAGGAGAGAGACCGAGCAGCTGAGGGCCGTCAACGCCAAGCTGAGGGCCTTGAATGCCTCCGGCAGGCTGCTCTGTTGTCCGCCCGAGTCCAACTTGACCCCAACGACAGCAACCGAGCCCGACTGAACTCCTTCCTCTCCCTGATGGCGCAGCGGCCGTTGGCGGATGGGCCAGGTCCCTGAGGGTTCACGCCCCCAACTCGGCCGCCATCGCCCGTGCCTGCTCCAGCTGCTCTTCGGTGTCGACCGAGAGGGATTCCCCCTCCACCGCGAAGGTGCCGATGCCGATGCCCGCCTCCAGCAGGCGCAGCTGTTCGAGCTTTTCGATCTCCTCCAGCGGCGAATGGGGCAGCTCGTTCCAGCGCGCCAGCACATCGGCCCGGTAGCCGTAGATGCCCACGTGTCCCCAATAGGGCACATGGGCATGCCAATCAGCCGGATCAATGCCTCGCACATGCGGTATCGCCGAGCGGGAGAAATAGAGGGCCCGGCCGTCAGCCGATACCAGCGTTTTCACCACATTGGGGTTGTGCACCTTGTCGGCCGCCATGCGGTAGATCGGCGTCAGCACCTCGGTGGCTGCGCCGCGGCGCTCGAATTCCGCCGCCATCGCGTCGATCGCGCCGGGGTCGATGAAAGGCTGGTCTCCCTGCACGTTGAGAATCACCGTCTTCTCGGCATCCGCTCCGCCTAGCGCCACCATCCGCTCCACCACCGAGGCGATCCGCTCGCTCCCCGAGGCGCAGGCGGAGCTGGTGGCCAGGGCGGCAAAGCCCCAGTCCGCCGCCGCCGCGAGCAGCGCCTCGCTGTCGGTGCAGAGCACCACCGCCTCGGGCCGCTGCGCCTGGCGGCAGCGCTCCAGCACCCTCCGCAGCATCGGCTGGCCGCCGATGTCGGCCATCACCTTGCCCGGCAACCGCGAGGACTCCAGCCGCGCCGGCACCGCCACGACGAACCGCATCCGTTCCGCCCGTCAACTCCGCCGGAGCCTACGGCCCTCCTTTCGGAACCTTCGGCGGGCTGCCCTCACCAGTGCCCCCCCCTCACCAGTGGCCGCCCCTCACCAGTGGGCTGCCCGCTGCCGCCCCCGCGCCACCAGCTCCGTTACCAGCCCCGCCTCGGCGGCGGGGCGCTCGCCGGCAGCCACCTGGCGGTAGAGGTCGGCCACCCGCCAGCTCTCGCTCTGCGGATCAGCGGCATGGCGCGGGATCAGGTGCAGGTGGAAATGGCGCGCCCCCTCCCCGAAGGCGATCGCGTAGACTCGCTCGCAGCCGGTGAGATCCCGCACCAGGCCGCTGGCGCGCTGCCACGCCGGGCCCAGGTCCGCGCACTCCGTCGCATCGAAGTCGGCGGGCCCGCCCACATGGCGCAGGCTGTCGAGCACCAGCCAGCCCAGCAGCGGGGCCGGCAGGGGGTGGTGGCGGAGCAGCCAGGGACCGCCGCGGTGGATCCAGAGCTCGGAGCCGGCGCCGCCGGCGTGGATGCGGCAGACGCCGCAGGAGGAGGAATCGGCCATGGTCCAAGCTTGGACCAGTCGCGGCCGCGCCCATCGACGCCCCCGGCCTCGTGGTGGTCACCGTCGCCTACGACAGCGGTGCTGTGCTGCCGGCCCTGGCGGCCGATCTGGCCCGCCAGTCGCGCCCGCCGTGCCCCTGGCTCGTGGTGGACAACAGCCCCCGCCGCGCCCCGGTGGCCGTGGCGCCGCTGGCGGCCACTGGCGTGCCCCTGCGCTGCCTGGCCGGCGAGGAGGGGGAGGGCTTCGGCGCCGGCTGCAACCGGGCCTTGGCGCACCTCGCGGCCGAAGGGTGGCGGGGTTGGGTGTGGCTGCTCAATCCGGATACGGCCCTCCCCCGCGGCGATGAGCTGGCGGCGCTGGAGGACGCCCTCACCGCCCAGGCCCCCACCACTTTGGTGGGCACCGCCGTTGTCGACGGGGCGGGGGGCCTGGAGCCCAGCGGCGGCTGGATCGACCCCGGCCTGGCCTTTCGCCGTCGCCAGCTCTCTGCCTCTGATCGCCGCCGCGACGAGCCCCTGCCGGTGGACTGGCTGAGCGGCTGCAGCCTGGCCCTGAAACCCACGGCCCATCACCCGCCGGCCCGCTTCGATCCCCGTTTTCCGCTCTATTACGAGGATATGGACCTCTGCCTGCGCCAGCGCCGCCGCGGTGGCCCGGTTCTGTGGCTGCCCCGCCCGGCCGTGGTGCACCGCAAGGGCACCGGCAGCGCCGCCCCCGGCCCCCGCCGCGTGCGGCTCTCCACCCTCGGCTATCTGCGCGTCCTCCGCCGCCACGGCCCCGCCTGGGTGTTCGGCCTGCGGGCCGCCCGGCTGCTGCTGCTCAGCCTGCTGCGCCTGCCCCAGGCGCCCCACCGCAGTGGGGCCGCCCTGGGGGGGCTGGCCACCGTGCTGGGGGAGTGCCTGCGGGGCGTGCCCGCCTGAGTCCGATGGCCCCTCCCTCCCCCCTCGCCCTGTTCAACGGCAGCTATCTGAGCCGCCGACCCACCGGCATCGGCGTGGTGGCCCGCGATCTGGTCTTCGCCCTCGATCCGGCCCAGGTGCCGCTGCTCGATCCGCTGGGTCTCGGCCGCCCCGGGAGCCTGCCGATCCCCGACACCCTTTCGCCCGAGCACGGCCGCCGCGGCCACCGCGATCGGCTGCTGTGGACCCAGAACGAGCTGCCGCGCTTGCTGCGCCGCAGTGGCGCGCCCCTGCTGCTCTCCCCCCTGCCGGAGGCGCCCCTGCTGCGGGGGGTGCGCTCGCTGGTGTTGGCCCACGATCTGCTGCCCCTGCGCTACCCCCAGCTCAGCCCCCTGCTCGCCTACCACCTGGCCTATGTGCCCCTGGTGCTGCATCGGGCCGTGCGGGTGCTGTGCAATTCGGAGGCCACCGCCCGGGAGGTGCATGGCCGGCTGCGGGTGCCGG
>JBKDOZ010000098.1:0-4133 GCA_046342735.1 Synechococcaceae cyanobacterium | reverse complement strand
CTGCTCCCGTGCGCTGGCTCCGCAACGTGCGCCTTCCCGCCGCCCCCCCTGCCGCGGCCGCCAGCCCCGCAGCGGAGGGGCTCTGGCGCGTGGGCCTCGACGCCGACGGCACCATCACCAACCTCCAGCCCCACGGGGCGGGCAGCGCCGCCGCCGGCGAGGACTGGGGCGGCGACTGGCTCAGCCCGCCGGGGGTGGACCTGCAGATCAACGGGGGCCTTGGCCTGGCCTTCCCGGAGCTCACGGCCGCCGATCTCCCCCGCCTCGAAGCCCTGCTGGAGCGGCTCTGGCAGGACGGCGTCGAGGCGATCGCCCCCACCCTCGTCACCTGCGGTGTGGCCGAGCTACGGGGGGCCCTGGCCGTGCTGGCCGAGGCCCGCGCCCGCCATACCCCCGGCCGCTGCCGCCTGCTCGGCGCCCACCTGGAGGGTCCCTTCCTGGCGAGCGCGCGACGGGGCGCCCACCCCGAAGCCCACCTGGCGGCCCCCTCCGCCGCCGCCCTGGCGGAACGGGTGGGCGGGTTCACGGGCGGCTCGGGCTGGCACGGCCCCGCCGATGTGTCGCTGGTGACCCTGGCGCCGGAGCTGGAGGGGGCCGCCGCGGTGATCGCCGGCCTGCGGCGCTCCGGCGTGGTGGTGAGCCTCGGCCACAGCGCCGCCAGCGAGGAGCAGGCGGCGGCGGCCTTTGGCGCCGGCGTGTCGATGCTCACCCACACCTTCAACGCCATGGCCGGCCTCCATCACCGGGCCCCGGGGCCGGTGGCGGCCGCGTTGCTGCGCAGCGATGTGTTCTTCGGACTGATCGCCGATGGCGTGCACGTGGCCCCATCCCTGGCGGTGCTGCTGCAGCGCCTGGCCAGCGATCGGCTGGTGATCGTCAGTGATGCCCTCGCCCCCTACGGCCTCGCCGACGGGCGCCACCGCTGGGACGAACGGGTGCTGCTGGTGGAAGACGGCAGCTGCCGGCTCGAGGACGGCACCCTCGCCGGGGTGACCCTGCCGCTGCTGGAGGGGGTGGTGCGACTGGCCCGCTGGGGGGGGCACGTCGGCGCCTCGATCGCCGCCGCCACCCTCACGCCGCGGCGGGTGCTGGGGGAGCGGCGGCCGGTGGAGCAGCTGCTGGCGGGCCGGCGGCTGGCCGAGTGCCTGCGCTGGCAGGCGGGCGCCGAGGGCCTGCGCTGGACGTGGGCCCACCCCTCCCCTCCTTAGGATCCGCCGGCCTGTCCCCGTTTCAATGACCTCCGCCCCCCAGGCCGGTGCCGCCCCAACGGCCGATGCCCTTGCCGACGCCAAGGCCGCCGAGAAGGAGGAGGTGAAGGGCTACTTCGAAACCACCGGCTTCGATCGCTGGAACCGCATCTACAGCGACAGCGACGACGTCAACAAGGTGCAGCGCAACATCCGCATCGGCCACCAGAAAACGGTGGATGAGGTGCTGGTGTGGCTGCGCGAGCAGGGCGATCTGCCCCAGCGCTCCTTCTGCGATGCCGGCTGCGGCGTGGGCAGTCTGGCAATCCCGCTGGCCCTGGCCGGCGCCGGCTCGGTGGAGGCCAGCGACCTCTCCGCGGCGATGGCCGAGGAGGCCCGCCGCCGGGCGACGGAGGCCGGGCTGGGGGAGCCGGCCCTGCGCTTCTTCGCCTCCGATCTCGAGGGCCTGCAGGGCCGCTTCGACACCGTGATCTGCCTGGATGTGTTCATCCACTACCCGCAGGCGGCCGCAGAGGAAATGGTGCAGCACCTGGCCGGCCTGGCGGAGCGGCACCTGATCGTGAGCTTTGCCCCCTACACGCCGCTGCTGGCATTGCTCAAGGGCATCGGCCAGCTGTTCCCGGGCCCCAGCCGCACCACCCGCGCCTACACCCTGCGCGAGGAGGGGATCGTGAAGGCAGCGGCAGCGGCGGGATTCCAACCGGTGCGCCGCAGCCTCAACCAGGCCCCTTTCTATTTCTCCCGGCTGATCGCCTTTGAGCGTGGCTGAACGCAGCGGGGCTGATCGCAGCGTGGCTGATCGCAACGAGGCCAAACTCAGCGAGGATGGGTGGCCGCGGGTGGCGTTCCTGGGGCTGGGGGCCCTTGGCGCGCCGATGGCCGCCAACCTGCTGGCGGCGGGCTTCCCGCTGACGGTGCACAACCGCACCCCGGCGCGCCAGCAGGAGCTCTGCGCCCAGGGCGCCTCGGGCGCCGCCAGCCCCGCCGCCGCGGCCGCCGGCGCCTCTGTGGTGTGCCTCTGCCTCAGCGATGACGCCGCCGTGCGGGCGGTGCTGCTCGAACAGGAGGGGGCAGCGATCGCCGCGCTCGCCCCCGGCAGCCTGGTGATCGATTTCTCCACCATCGCCCCGGCCACCAGCGAAGCGCTGGCGGCTGAGCTGGCCGCCCATGGCGTGGCCTACCTCGACGCCCCGGTCACGGGCGGGACGGAAGGGGCCCGCGCCGGCACCCTCTCGGTGCTGGTGGGGGGGCGCGGCGAGGATCTGGAGCGGGCCCGGCCGCTGCTGACGGGGGTGGGGGGCCGCATCAGCCACTTCGGGCCGGTGGGCTCCGGGCAGCGGGCCAAGGCGGTGAACCAGGTGCTGGTGGCCGGCAGCTATGCGGCGGTGGCGGAGGCCCTCGCCCTGGGCACCCGGCTCGGCCTGCCGATGGCCGAGGTGATCGCCGCCCTGCGGGAGGGCGCCGCCGATTCCTGGGCCCTGCGCCATCGCGCCGACGCCATGCTCGCCGGCCGCTTCCCCCTGGGCTTCCGGCTGGCCCTGCACCACAAAGACCTGCAGATCGCCCTGGAGGCCGCCGCCGCCGCGGGCCTGGCGCTGCCGGTAAGCGAACGGGTGGCGGCGATGGAGGCGGAGCTGATGGCGGCCGGCCACGGCGAAGAGGATGTTTCGGCCCTGGCCCGGTGGTTCGCGGAGCCAGAGAAGCCGGGCCCGGAGCCATGAATCCCGTCCCCAAGGCTTGCCAATTTTGTCAACCACGAACATCACTCAGGCCCAGGACGTGGTCCTGAGCCAGGAAGCTGCCGCACAGACGCAAAAATCCGCCGGCAAAAAAAACAAGCCCCCGCCGTCCACCGACGGAACCGCCAAGGACCGACGGTTTCTGGCAAAAAAAGCACGTATATTGCAAATCGGCACAAAATCCATTCTGGCCCTCAATCGGCCAGATACTTCCCTCTACACCCCCAAGCCCCTCCTTCCGCTGACAGCCCCTGATGATCGAGCACGATCGCTTTGTTTACGTTCACTTCCCCAAGACAGGCGGGATGAAATTGGGGGAAATTCTCAGCTCCATCCCTGGGGCGGTTCGCAATCCCTACCATCACCACTTCTCGCTCGAAGATCGAAAACGGGCGGATCCCAGCTGGGAAGTGGGTGACCGCATGGTGGTGGTCGGCTTTCGCCGCCTGCCGAGCTGGCTGCTGAGCCGTTACTCCTTTGAAGCGCACCGAAGCCCCGGCGGCCACCACGACCCAGCGCTGCTGGAACAAGGCAAATTCCTGGAAGAAAACGGCGAACAAGGCTACGCCGATCTGTACGCGATGCGATGGATCTCCCCAGAGACATACCAAAACCACACCATTAAATTCCTAAGACAGGAGCATCTGGCCAGCGACTTTGAGCGCATCTTCTCCGATCTGATTGACGTCAACATCATCGATCTGAAATCCCGGGTAAACAACTTCAACCCCAACATCCAGGGGGCCTCCGCGATCGCCCTCAATCAAAGCAAGATCTATCAGAACTGCCCTTACTGGTCGGGCCTTGAGTTCATCGCCTACGGCAATATACTCAGTCAGTTCTAGCCCAAATCACGGCCACCCAGCCAACCCGTCAACCACCGCCGTCGCCGTAGCGCGCCAGGGTGGTCGCCAAGAGCGAATCAACACGGTCCCCATACATCAGCCGCAGCAGGTCCGCCTTTTCCGTGTAAATACGCTGGATCAACGCGTGCGGCAGTCGCAGTGTGGCGCGGAATTCCTGCAAGATCGGGTAATACCATTTTTCCGGGCTCAAATTGGCGGCCTGGGGCTGGATCTGCCGTCCCGCCAACGGCGTCAGCAGCGAGTCGATTCGCCCCTCCAGGATCAGGCTGTCGAAGCGGAAAAGATGCAGGCTGCAGTCGGGAAACACGCTCACGCCGTGG
>JBKDOZ010000097.1:0-3864 GCA_046342735.1 Synechococcaceae cyanobacterium | reverse complement strand
ACGCCGCGGACCAGAGCGGCACCACCTGGCTCAGGCGAATGGTTCTGTCGCAGGTGGCCAACGGCAGCACCGTGACCAACTCCGGTGCCGCTACTTGGCGCAGCCAGGGTTCAAAGGGCTGATTCAGTTGCAGGCGCCCCTTTGCCTGCAGCATCTGCGCTTCCCACAGGCTGATGGCTGCCAGGTGGAGCCGGCGTGCCTGGGCTGACCGATCCATGGCCTGCCGTTGCTGGTTGGGTAGCTGGGGTGACCCGAGCGGCCACCACAGCCAGAGATGGGTGTCGAGTAAAACCCTCACGGCAGGGCTTCAAAATCGTCTGCCTGCAGCACCGATTCCTCAGGGGGTGCTAACAGCGAACCACTGCCGCGCAGCTGGTCCCAGGGTCGGGGGACCTGTCCGTCTGGTCCCTGGGGTGGAGACAGTCGGGCGACAGCCTTGCCGTGCCGGCGGATCGTTATCGGCTCGCCACCAGCCTCCATCTGCCGGATCAGCTCCAGGCAGTGGGCTCGGAAGGCCGTGACGGAAATGTCCATATCCAAATTCTAGTGCCCATTTTTCATGGACGCTGTTCCGTGGTTGGCTCCTGGCTCTGCGAGTGCCTTCCGCTTCTGAACCCTCAGCTGAAGTGGCTGTAGCCGCTGCCCTCTGCCTTGAGCGGCCAGGCTCCGCCATCGCTCCAGCTCATAGCTCCCGCCTCCCCTGTCACCAGTTGGCCGATCCGGCTCGATCTCGGTAACACCTCCAGCATCGCCTCGGCCCAGGCCGGCTCAAGGGCGAGCACCAGCTCGAAATCCTCCCCGCCGTTCAGGCACCAGGCCTCGGCCTCTCGAAGGCTGGCCATCGCCGGATCCAGCGGCATCCGGGCCCGATCCAGCCGCGCCGCGCAGCCGCTGCTGCTGGCAATCGCCCGCACGGCCGCCGCCAGCCCGTCGCTGCTGTCGCAGCCGCCCACCCGCCAGGGCATGCCCGCTGGCCGACTGGCGATCAGGGCCCGCACCGCGTCGAAGCGGGGCCGGGGGCGCTGGTGGGCGGCGATCGCCCGCTCCGCCAGGCCTGCTGCGACGCTCGCCGCGAGCTGCGTCGCGCTGCCGGTGGTGGCCCCACCCGCAGGCTCCTGCAGCAGCGCCAAGCCCAGCCGGCTCAATCCATGGGGGCCGGTGCTCACCAGCCAATCGCCCGGCCGCCCGTCGCGGCGGCGGATCGGCCCGCCATCCCCCGCCAACCGTCCCAGGGCCGTGATTGCCAGCAGCCGCTGGGCACCGCCGCTGCAATCGCCGCCGAGCAGGGTGCCGCCATAGCGATCGAGGGCCTCCCCCAATCCTCTGTACACCCCCTCCACCCAGCTCCAGGGGGTGGTCGCCGGCGCCACCAATCCCACCGTCAGCCCCACCACGTCGGTGCAGCCCATCGCCGCCAGATCCGAGAGGTTGGCCGCCGCCGCACGCCAGCCCACATCCGCCGCCGCGGTGGTGGCGTCGCTGAAGTGCACGCCTTCCACCAGCACGTCGGTGTTGACCACCAGGCTGTCCGGGCCCAACGCAAGCAGGGCGGCGTCGTCGTCCAAGGCGCCGGCCGGGGCGACGGCCGCCAGCCGCCGGAACAGCTCCCAGTCGCCCCGGTCGGCCAGGCTCGGCGAGGCGGAATCCTCGGGCCCACCGGGGCCGACGCCGGCCATCGGCGACCTCAGGCGTGGGGCTTGAGATTCTCGGCCCCCTCGATCACCTGTGCCGAGAGGATCCGGTCGTCGACGCCCAGCTCGTGCAACACATCCATCCCCTCCACCACGTAGCCGAAGGCGGCGTTGCGGCCATCCACCAGATTGAGTCCGGCGGGGGTGAGCTCGGCTTCGTAGAGGAAGAAGAAGAACTGCGACGATCCGTCGTCGAGGTGTTCATCCGAATGGGCCATCCCCAGCGTGCCGTAGGTGGCGAAGGGCAGAACCGGTTCGGCCTTGTAGCGGCCGATGTCCTCGAAGGTTTCGTTGTAGATCGGCGCCGCGTCGCCGACGATGCGGATCTCCAGCGGCACGGGCCGCTCCTCGCGGGTCTTGGGATCCACGAAACCCACCGCGTCCCCTTCGGGATCGCCGGTCTGGAGCACGTAGAAATCTTCGGCGCGGTTGAAGGGGAGGCCGTCGTAAAACTTCCTCTGCACCAGATCCACGAAGGCGCCGCCACTGAGCGGGGCGTTGTACCCGTCGATCACGGCGGTGAGGTCGCCCTTGCTGGTGCGCATCGTCACGGTGGCCCGGCCCAGCAGCCGTGGCAGCGCGTCGAACTCCGCGGGGATCGCAAAGGGAAAGTCGACCACCTGCAGCGCCTCGATCGCGCCGATGGTGGAGAGGGCCGAGCGGCGGCTCTCCAGGAAGGCGTCCCGATCGCGTGCGGCGGCGGCCTCGGCCAGGGTCTGCATCTGGGTGTCCAGCCGCTCGAGACGCTCGGCCGCCTCCGCCCGCCGTTCCTCGGGAATGCTGGCGAGGATGGCCTCGTGCTGGCTGCTCAACTGCGATTGGGAGCGCGTCACCGCCCCGGCCAGCGGCTTCCAGCGCTTGGCCCGCAGGTCATCGCTGGTGGCCTCCAGCCGGTGCTGCACCGCCTGCAGCTCGGCGGCGTTGATCGGCAGGGCGTTGCGCAGGATCGCTTCGGGATCTTTCACGGCGTTGCCCTGGGGCAGCTCCGCCCACGCCGGCGGGGCGGCGCCCAGCAGGCAGGGGCCGAGGATCAGGGCCAGCGCCAAGGCCAGGCCGCTGAAGCCCTGGAGGCAGCGTTGGCTGAGGCGGCGTTGGCCGAGGCGGTGGAGAAGGCCGAGGCGGCCGCCGGCCGATCGCTCTGCGCCCATGGCTTCCTGTTCCTCTGCTAAGCGGACTCTGGCACAGGCGAGCGGCGGCGCCCCCCGGGCCTGCCACCCGGGTCGCCCAGTAGCCAGACGTACAATCCACCGGATCCGAACCGCCGGGATGATCTCCAGCAACGATTTCCGCACGGGCACCACGATCAAGCTGGATAACCAGGTCTGGCGTGTCGTTGAGTTCCTGCACGTCAAGCCCGGCAAGGGCTCGGCCTTCGTGCGCACCAAGCTCAAGGCCGTTCAGAGCGGCAACGTGGTGGAGAAAACCTTCCGCGCTGGTGAAACCGTCCCCCAGGCCCTGCTGGAGAAGGCCACCCTCCAGCACACCTATATGGAGGGCGACGACTACGTGTTCATGGACATGGCCACCTACGAGGAGTCGCGCCTCACCGCCCCCCAGATCGGCGACCAGCGCAAATACCTCAAAGAGGGCATGGAGGTGAGCGTGATCTCCTGCGAGGGAAAACCACTGGAGGTGGAGCTGCCCAATTCCGTCACCCTCGAGGTCACCCAGACCGATCCCGGCGTCAAGGGCGACACCGCCACCGGTGGCACCAAGCCCGCCATCGTCGAAACCGGCGCCCAGGTGATGGTGCCCCTGTTCATTTCCATCGGCGAGAAGATCCGGATCGACACCCGCTCCGACAGCTATCTCGGTCGGGAGTCCTGATCCCATGCAGCTCGATCACGAACAGCTCCGCGCCCTGTTGGCGCTCCTCGGCGAAAGCGATATCCAGGAGCTGCGCCTGGAGGGTGACGACTTCCGCCTGGAGGTGCGCCGCAACATGCCCGGTCCGCCGGCGGTGACGATGGTGGCCACCCCTGCGGCCGCAGCCCCGGGGATCCCCGTTGCCGGTTCCGCTCCCGCGGTTGCTGCCGCGCCCCTCTCGCCGCCCCCGCCGGCCCCCCCGGCCGCCCGCAGCGATCTGCAGGAGATCACGGCCCCGATGGTGGGCACCTTCTATCGCGCCCCCGCCCCCGGCGAGCCGTCCTTCGTCGAGATCGGCAACCGCATC
>JBKDOZ010000096.1:0-3247 GCA_046342735.1 Synechococcaceae cyanobacterium | reverse complement strand
CGGCGATGGCGCGGCTCGGGGCGCTGGGCAGCGGCCTGGGCGGCCTGGGCAGCGGCCTGGGCAGCGGCCTGGGCGGCCTGGGCAGCGGCCTGGCTGGCGGCCTGGGCGGGGCCAATGGCGAAGGGCGGTCGCGCCGTGGCGGCAAGCGCTGGGTGCGCCCGGAGGCCTCCAGCGAGCCGAGCAGCACCCACGAGCCGGCGGAGCCCAGCGGGGAAGCCGAGGCACGCGACCAGGCGGAAAACGCTGGGGCAGGCGATGTTGTTGTCGTGAGCAGCTTTGCGGACATCGACGAGCACCTGGCCCTGGCAACCCCCAACGCCGCCCCCGAAGGAGGCGGCCCGGACGAAGCGGGATAATCCCAGCTCAGCCCCCCGCCCCGAGGCGATTTGTCCGCCCGCGTCCCGTCCGAGACCGCCGCCGCCGGCAGCGCCGCCCCTGCAGCCAGCGCCTACAAGGACACCCTCAACCTGCTGCAGACGCCCTTCGCCATGCGCGCCAACGCGCGGCAGCGGGAGCCGGAGCTGCAGGCGTTCTGGCAGACCGCCCGCGAGGAATGGGGCGGCCGCAGCCTCTACGAGCACCTGCTGCAGAGCAACCCGGGTGAGCTCTTCACCCTCCATGACGGGCCGCCGTACGCCAACGGCGCCCTGCACGTGGGCCACGCCCTCAACAAAATCCTCAAGGACATCCTCAACAAGCACGCCCTGCTCAACGGCCGCCGCGCCCGCTTCCGGCCCGGCTGGGACTGCCACGGCCTGCCGATCGAACTGAAGGTGCTGCAGGGCCTGAGCAGCGAGGAGCGCCGCACGCTCACCCCGATCGAGCTGCGCCGCCGCGCCCACGCCTACGCCCTCGAGCAGGTGGAGATCCAGAAGGCGGGCTTCCGCCGCTGGGGCATCTGGGGCGACTGGGAGCAGCCCTACCTCACCCTCAACCGCGACTACGAAGCGGCCCAGATCCAGGTGTTCGGGCGCATGGTGCTGGCGGGGCACATCTATCGGGGGCTGAAGCCGGTGCATTGGAGCCCCAGCTCGCGCACGGCCCTGGCGGAGGCGGAGCTGGAATACCCCGACGGCCACACCTCCCCGAGCGTCTACGTGGCGTTCCCGGTGGAGAGCCTGCCGGAGGGCCTGGCCGCGCAGCTCAACGGCGCCGGCGAAAGCCTGGCGGTGGCGATCTGGACCACCACCCCCTGGACCCTGCCCGCCAACCTGGCGGTGTCGGTGAATGGGGATCTCGACTACGCGATCTGCCGGCGGGGCGATGGCGGCGGCCATCTGGTGGTGGCGGCGGAGCTGGTGGAGGGGTTGCGCCGCAGCCTGGGCCTGGAGCTGGACCCGCTGCTGACGGTGAAGGGCCGCGAGCTGGAGGGCATCACTTACCGCCATCCGTTGCTGGAGCGCACGGCGCCGGTGGTGTTGGGGGGCGAGTACATCACCACCGAATCGGGCACGGGCCTGGTGCACACCGCCCCGGGCCATGGTGTCGACGACTTCGCCACCGGCCGCAAGTATGGGCTGGCGGTGCTGTGCCCGGTGGATGAGGGCGGCACGCTCACCGCCGAGGCGGGCCCCTTTGCGGGGCTGAATGTGCTGAAGGATGCGAACCCGGCGATCATCGCGGCCCTCAAGGAGGCGGGGGCCCTGCTGGCGGAGCAGACCTATGCGCACCGCTATCCGTACGACTGGCGCACGAAAAAGCCCACGATCTTCCGCGCCACCGAGCAGTGGTTTGCCTCGGTGGAGGGCTTCCGCGCCCAGGCCCTGGCGGCGATCGATCAGGTGCAATGGCTGCCGGCGAGCGGCCGCAACCGGATCGAGGCGATGGTGCGCGAACGCGGCGACTGGTGCATCTCTCGGCAGCGCACCTGGGGTGTGCCGATTCCGGTGTTCTATCGGCGCGACAGCGGCGAGGTGCTGCTCGATGCCGAGAGCCTGGCCCATGTGGAGGGGCTGATCCGCGAGCACGGATCCGATGTGTGGTGGGAACGGGAGGAGGCGGATCTGCTGCCCCCCTCCCGCGCCCACGAGGCCTCCCAATGGCGCAAGGGCACCGACACGATGGATGTGTGGTTCGATTCCGGCTCCTCGTGGGCCGGCGTGCTGGGGGGTCTGGCGGGAGAGGCGGCGGCAGCGGGCAACGCACCAGCGCTGAACTACCCCGCTGATCTCTATCTGGAAGGCAGCGACCAACACCGCGGCTGGTTCCAGAGCAGCCTGCTCACCTCGGTGGCCGTGAACGGCACGGCGCCTTACCGCACGGTGCTCACCCACGGTTTCACATTGGATGAAAAGGGGCGAAAGATGAGCAAATCGCTGGGCAATGTGGTGGATCCGGCGGTGCTGGTGGATGGGGGCAAAAACGAGAAACAGGACCCCGCCTACGGCGCGGATGTGCTGCGGCTGTGGGTGAGTTCGGTTGATTACTCGGCCGATGTGCCGCTGGGGCCGGGGATCGTCAAGCAGCTGGCGGATGTGTACCGCAAAGTGCGCAACACGGCCCGCTACCTGCTGGGTAACCTCCATGATTTCGACCCGCGGCCTCAGGCGGAGGGCGGCGATGCGATTGCCGTGGAGGCCTTACCACTGCTGGATCGCTGGATGCTGGCCCGCACCGCCCAACTGATCGAGGAGGTGAGCGGCCATTTTGAGAGCCACGAGTTCTACCGCTTCTATCAGGCGCTGCAGAATTTCTGCGTGGTGGATCTGTCGAATTTCTACTTTGATATCGCCAAAGATCGGTTGTATGTGAGTGGCGCAGGCGAGTTCCGCCGCCGCAGTTGCCAGACGGTGTTGCAGCTGGTGGTGGAAACGCTGGCGGCGCTGATCGCCCCGGTGCTGTGCCACATGGCCGAGGACATCTGGCAGAACCTGCCCTATGCGACGGCCGAACCCTCGGTGTTCCTGCGCGGCTGGCCCGAAGCTCCAGCGGATTGGCGGCTCGATGCGGAGGCCCTGGCGGCAGTGCGAGAGCTGCAGGCGCTACGGGGGTTGGTGAACCGCCAACTGGAAAGCTGCCGCAGCCAGGGCAGCATCGGTGCGTCGCTGGAGGCCCAGGTGCAGCTGGCCAGCGGCCTGGATGGGGCCCTGGCCCTGCTGGAGCAGCGCGGGCATCCGGAGGTCGACAACCTGGCCGACTGGCTGCTGGTGTCGCGGCTCCACCGGGGCGGCGAGGCCCCCGCGGATGTGCTGGCCGAGGCCTGCGAAGAGGGGGTGACGGTGCGGATCGCGCGCGCGCAGGGCAGCAA
>JBKDOZ010000095.1:0-3007 GCA_046342735.1 Synechococcaceae cyanobacterium | reverse complement strand
CTCGAGGCGAAGGTCGGGGCCGGCGGGGGCCGGGGTGGGGGCGGCAGCGGGGGCGACAGCGGGCGTGGCAGGGGTGACGGGGGCGGCAGAGAAGGCGGGCGTGGCAGGGGTGGCGGAGGGGGGCGCGAGTCGCTCGGAAACCATGGGACGGACTCAGCGGGGCGGGGCGGCGAGCTGGATCAGCTCGATCCGATAGCCATCGGGATCCTCCACGAAGGCGATCACGGTGGTGCCGCCCTTCACCGGGCCGGGCTCGCGCACGATGCGGCCCCCCCGGTCGCGGATCGTCGCGCAGGTGGCTTCGATGTCCTCGCAGCCGATGGCGATGTGGCCGTAGGCGTCACCGAGGTTGTAGCGGTCGGTGTCCCAATTCCAGGTGAGCTCCAGCACCGCGGTTTCGCTCTCCTCGCCGTAGCCCACGAAGGCGAGGGTGTAGCGCCCGGCCTCGTTCTCGCGGCGGCGCAACAGGCGCATGGCCAGCACCTCGGTATAGAAGGCGATCGAACGCTCCAGGTCGCCGACCCGAAGCATGGTGTGAAGCAGACGCATGGTGGCGTTCCGGTGCCGCCATTCTGGCCAGCGACGCCCGCGGCGGTAGGAACGGGCACATTGGGGCGGGGAGGGATGGCCCATAGGATCCCCCGGTCTGCTGCTCCGCCTCCGTGTACGACTCCCTCGACCTGGTGATCGATTCGATCGTGGCCCGGGAAGTGCTCGATTCCCGTGGCACCCCCACGGTGGAGGCGGAGGTGTACCTCGAGGGGGGCGCCAGCGGCCGGGCGATCGTGCCCAGCGGCGCCAGCACCGGCGCCCATGAGGCCCACGAGCTGCGCGATGGCGGCAAGGCCTACTTCGGCAAGGGTGTGAGCCAGGCGGTGGAAAACGTGGAGGAGCGCATCGCCCCCGCCCTCTGCGGCCTCAGCGCCCTCGACCAGGCGGCGGTGGATGGCGCCATGCGCGAACTCGACGGCAGCGACAACCAGTCGGCGCTGGGGGCCAACGCGATCCTGGCGGTGAGCCTGGCCACCGCCCATGCCGCAGCCAAGGGCCTCAACCTTCCCCTTTATCGCTATCTGGGCGGTCCGCTGGCCAACCTGCTGCCGGTGCCGTTGATGAACGTGATCAACGGCGGCGCCCACGCCTCCAACAGCCTCGACTTCCAGGAATTCATGATCGTGCCCCACGGCGCCGGCAGCTTCCGTGAAGCGCTGCGCATGGGGGCTGAGGTGTTCCACACCCTCAAGGGACTTCTGAAGGAGCGGGGCATGAGCACCGCGGTGGGCGATGAGGGGGGCTTCGCGCCGGATCTGGGCAACGACGACGCCGGCGACATCCTGGTGCAGGCGATCGAGAAGGCCGGCTACCGGCCGGGCGACCAGATCTCCCTGGCCCTGGATGTGGCGAGCACCGAATTCTTCCGCGACGGCCGCTATGCCTTCGGCGGCGGCAGTTACAGCAGCGCCGAGATGGTGGAGGAGCTCGCCAAGCTGGTGAGCCGCTATCCGATCGTGTCGATCGAAGACGGGGTGGCGGAGGACGACTGGGAGGGCTGGGCCCTGCTGACCGAAAAGCTGGGGCGCACCGTGCAGCTGGTGGGCGACGACCTGTTCGTCACCAATGTGGAGCGGCTGCAGCAGGGCATCGACCGGGGCGTGGCCAATTCGATCCTGATCAAGGTGAACCAGATCGGCTCCCTCACCGAAACCCTGCAGGCGATCGACCTGGCGGGCCGGGCCGGCTACACCAGCGTGATCAGCCATCGCAGCGGCGAAACCGAGGACGTGACCATCGCCGACCTGGCGGTGGCCACCCGGGCCGGCCAGATCAAGACCGGCTCCCTCAGCCGCAGCGACCGCGTGGCCAAATACAACCAGTTGCTGCGCATCGAGGACGAACTGGGCAGCCAGGCGATCTATGCCGGCGTCGACGACCGGGGCCCGCGCGGGCGGGGCTGAGGCGGCGGCGCAACCGGGCGGCGGCGGAGCGCGGCGGCGATGCGGGATCTGCTGATCTTTCTGCATGTGCCGAAGACCGGCGGCACCTCCCTGGAGCGGGCGCTGGTCGAGCGACTGGGCCCGCAGGCCGTGCTGCGCTTCTCCCGGGCCAGCCGCACCAGCGCGGAGATCGGCGACGAGCTGGCTGCTCTCGGCCCCGCGGAAAGAGATCAGGTGCAGCTGATCACAGGCCACCAGGTCTGGGTGGGCATCGATCGCTTCTTCCCGGAGCGGCGTCCGCGCTACATCACCTGGTTGCGCGATCCGGTGGCGCGGCTGCTGGCCAACTACTGGAAGATCCGCCGCACGCCCCAGCACCAGCTGCATGCCCCCCTCACCGCCCTCGACCCGGAGCAGGGGCTGGTGGCGTTTCTGGGCGGCACCCTCACACCGGTGGTGCGCAACCACATGACCGTGTTCCTGGGGCGGCAGGGCACCGCCGGCGGCCACGATCCCGCCCTCTGCCGCGACTGGGACCGGGAGCTGCTGGAGCGGGCGCTGGCGCAGCTGCGCAGCTTCTGGTTTGTGGGGCTGCAGGAGAGCTTCCGCAGCGACCTGGCCTGGCTGGGCGACTGCCTGGGGACGGAGCTGGGCGAACACCACGTGCACCGCGCCCCCCAGGAGCAGGACGATGGGCGCGACCGCCTGCCGCTGGCGCTGCTGGAGGCCTGCGCCGCGCGCACCCGCATGGATGCCCTGCTGTTCCACGCCGCCGTGCTGCAACGCCAGCGCCAGAGCCCCGAACCGGTGCCCCTCCCCCCCCGGGCAGCGGCCGCAGGGAGCTGAGGGCCGGCCCGAAATGGAAAGAAAGCCAAAACCCCAGGGGGCCCGCCTCGGCCCTGGCCATGGTGAGGCGGTCTTTCTTTTTCCCTTGGCTCCATGGCCCTGCTCGATGATCTGATCGGTGGCGCCCTCTCCGCCGTGGCCGGCGACAAGGCGCCCGCCCTCAACCAGTTCCTGAAGGACAACGGTGGCGTCGACGGGCTGGCTCAGAAGTTCCAGAGCGGCGGCGC
>JBKDOZ010000094.1:0-6907 GCA_046342735.1 Synechococcaceae cyanobacterium | reverse complement strand
GCCCACCAGGATGAGGGTGTAGGCCACGGCGCGGCCGTAGTCGAGGCCGAACCAGCGCACCAGCCACAGCGTCACGAACAGGCCGGTGCCGGAGGTGAGGGAGCCGTTGAGGAAGCCGATGGCGAAGAGGCCCAGGCCGCCTATCGCTAAGCGCCCGCTATCCAGCAGCGGCGTTGTGGCGGCCACCCCCATCTGCGGCCTTGCCAGCGAATAGAGGCCCAGCCCGATCGTGAGCACTCCAAGCAGCAACGTGCACAACTTCGGCGGCAGACTCAGCACCGTGCGTGCCCCCAGCACCACCCCCGGCAGGCCGCACACCAGCACGAACGCCGCCAATCGTGGGTTGAGCGATCGCTCGCGCGCATGCCGCAGCGTGGCCCCCACCCCCAGGGCCACGCTGGCCAGCTTGTGGGTGGCCAGCGCCAGCGGGAAGCTCAACCCCAGCAGGATCAGCACCGGCAACTGCACCAGCCCCGCCCCGCCGCCGGCCAGGGCCGAGAGCAGGTTCGCCACCAGCGAGGCGGCGAACAGGGCCAGCTGCAGCAGCAGGTCGGCGGCGCTCATCGTGGCTCGGCGCCCGGCGGGTGGCCCCCATCCTCGCGGTCGCCCGGCTTGCGGCGCCGGCCCGGGCGGGGGATCATCCGCGCATTTCCGCCCGATCCGTGCTGCGTCCCGCCGTCGGCCCTTGCCTTGCCCGCCGCGGGCCCTCGCTTCTCTGGCTCGTGTTGAGCGCCCTGCCGGTGGCTGCTCAGCCGGCCGAGGGGCCGCTGGCCCTGCCCGCCTGCCGCGCTGCCCTCGGGTTGCCCGCGTCGGCATCGGCGGCCATGCCGGCCACGCCTGCCTGCGCGCCGCCGGAGGATCCCCTGGCCCGGCTGGAGCGCCTCGAACAGCAGCTGCAGGCCTCCCGCCAGCGGATCGCCGCTCAGCAGGCCCAGCTCGCCGCCGAAACCGCCCGCCAGGACGCCCTGGCGCAGGATCTCGCCCTGTTGCGCCAGCAGTTGCGGCCCGCTGCGGCCCAGCCCGCGCCCGCTGTTGCGCCCGCCGCCGGGGCCGCCACCCCCGAACCGCTCATCTACACCCCCGGCCGCGGCTTCACCCTCCGCGCCGGCGGCGCCACCCTCCAGCTCGGGGCCGAAGCCCGCCTGCTCGGCTTCTCCACCAGCCGCTTCACCATCAACGCCGGCCAGCCGCTGGTGGTGAGCCCCAAGGATCCCGCCGCCTCCTACGACCTCTCCGCCCAACAGAGCACCGTGACGGCCTCCTTCCAGGGGCCGAAGTGGGGCGAATGGACCCCCGGCGGTTTCGCCCTCTTCACTCTCCAAGACAACCTGCTGGCGGAGGGCTACAGCTTCACGCCGGTGGCCTTCGTGGGCGAGATCAGCAACGGTCGCTGGCGCTTCGTCGCCGGCCAGACCTTCGATGTGTTCGCCCCCCGCGATCCCGATACCCTCCCCAACGGCAGGCTCGCCTCCTCCGGCAACCCCGGCGCCTACCGGCCCCAGTTCCGGGTGGAGCACAGCTTCCGCCAGGGATCGGATTTTGAGGGCTTGCTGCAGGTGGCCGGCTCCGCCCCGATCACCACCGCCCTGCCCAAGAACCTCGATCTCGCCACCCTGCCCGACCAGGAGCTGGTGGAGGACAACGGCTGGCCCAACGCCGAGGCCCGCTTCAACCTCGGCTTCGGTCCCCTCGTGGAGCGGGCCGGCGGCCGCAGGCTGCGGGCGCTGGAATTGGGCGTGTCGGGCGTGGTGGGCCAGCTGCGGGTGCTCGACAACATCCGCGCCACCGCCCCCCTCACCCTCGTCTCCGACCGCAGCGAAGTGACCGTGTGGGGCGCCGCCCTCGATGGTCGCCTGGCGATCGGCCGCAGCGTGGGCCTCAGCGGTGAGCTCTACACCGGCCAGGCGCTCGGCGAATACATGGCCGGCATCTTCCAGACCTACAACCGCGCCACCAACGCAGCGGTGCCCACCTCCGGCGGCTGGGTGCAGCTCAGCGTTCATCCCTCCGACCAGCTGCGCCTGGCTGTTGGCTACGCCATGGACAACGCCACTGATGCCGGTCTTTTCAGCCTGCAGGCCAACAGCACCGCCTTCGCCAACGTGGTGTGGGATGTGAACCCCTGGCTGCAATTAGGGCTGGAGGGCAACTACAAACTCACCACCTACGACAGCTTCGGCGACAAGAACGCCTGGGTGGTGATCAGCGAGGTGCTGTTCCGCCTCTGACGCCCCCTCAACCCCCCGCCTGCTTCGGCCGGAAGCCCTGTTTTTCCAGCGCCGCCAGGGCCGCCGCCACCTGGTCGCCCTGCAGTTCGATCACGGCGTCCTTCACCGTGCCGCCGGTGCCGCAGGAGGCCTTGAGCGCCTTGAGCAGCTCCTTGGCTTCGGGCTCCGGCAGCTCCAGGCCCGTGATCGCCGTCACCAACTTGCCGCCCTTGCCCGCCTTGGTGCGCTGCACCCGCACCCGCCGTTGCGCCTTCGGAGTGGCTGGCGCCGCCCCCCGGGCCAGCCCTGGCGCCGTGGCCTCCTCCCGGCTGAACTCCTGCCAGCCGCCCCGTTTGGCCATCGGATCGCCTCCACCGCTCACGGCGCCACCGCCTCCACCACGCTCACCGGCGAGGGGGTGGGCACGATCCGCTGCAGGTTGAGCCCGGCCTTGCTGAGCAGGATCGCGTATTCGCCGGGGGTGCGTTCGCGGCCGCCTTCGCTCATCACCAGCATGTTGAGATCGAGCAGCTTGCCCGGGAAGGGCCCATTGCCCGGCGGGATCACCTGCTCCAGCAGCAGCAGCCGGGCCCCGGGCGCCATGGCGGAGCGGATCCGCTCCAGGAGCCGTAAGCAGGCTTCATCACTCCAGTCGTGCACGATGTGCTTCAGCAGGTAGGCGTCGCCGCCGGCGGGGATCTCGGTGAAGAAATCGCCCCCGCTCACCGAAAGCCGCCCCTGCAGCTCCGGCGGCACCTCCGCAGTGGCCACCACCTCCGGCTGATCGAAGAGGGTGCCCTGCAGGTGCCCATGGGCCTGCAGCAGGCGCCGCAACAGCTCCCCCTTGCCGCCGCCCACATCCACCACGTGCCGCAGCGGGGCGAAGTCGTAGGCCGCCAGCAGGGCTTCGGTTTCCTGGCGCGAGAAGTCGGCCATGGCGTCATCGAAGATCGCCGCCCGCCCTGGATGGTTCCGATACCAGGCGAACACCGTGCAGCCGTGCCGGTGGCGGAAGGCGCTCTCGCCCGTGCGCACGCAGTGCAGCAGGTCGTCCCAGCTTTGGTAGTGCTCGTCGCCGAGCATGCGGGCGACTTGGCGCAACGAACCGGGGTGGTCGCCGCGCAGCAGCTCGGCCATCGGGGTGAGGGCGAAGCGGCGCGGGGCGGTTTCCGCGAACAGGCCCAGGCTGGCCAGGCCCCGCAGCAGCCGGAACAGGGAATCGGCGTCGGCGCCGCATTCGGCCGCCAGCTCCTCCACCTCCCGCTCTCCGGCGGACATCCGGTCGGCCAGCCCCAGCTCGGCGGCCACGTGGATCATCTGGGTCACCCAGGCGCCACTGGCCATGGCGATCAGCTGCTCGCTGGGCACGGCGGTGGCCGGCGCGGGGGGCGTGGCGCTCATCGGGGCCGGTGACGGGTCTCGCCCGCTGTAGCGACGGCCGGCTGGTCTCGTCAGCTTGCGGGGTGGATCCGGTTACAAAGGCGCCTGACTTCGGTAGCGGATATGGCATCCGAGGGGGTCGCTGCTTGATTTTGGTGGAATGACCCCAGCCGTGTTCCCCATGCCCTCCTCCGCCCG
Source organism: Synechococcaceae cyanobacterium (assembly GCA_046342735.1). Classification (GTDB taxonomy): domain Bacteria; phylum Cyanobacteriota; class Cyanobacteriia; order PCC-6307; family Cyanobiaceae; genus Cyanobium. The sequence continues at coordinate 3,122 of JBKDOZ010000094.1, read as the reverse complement.
ACTCCAGGCCATTCAGAGCATCGTGAGCCGGCCGCCGACCCCTGTGCCGCCGCTGCAACCGCTCGAGGATCTCTGGGCCTGCGACGTCTTCGGGCTCGACGCGATGCGCTCCGCCCTGCCGAAGGAGGTGTACCGCTCGATCCAGCGCTCGATCCGCGAAGGGGGCAAGCTCGATCTCTCGGTCGCCGATGTGGTCGCCCAGGCGATGAAAGATTGGGCCACCGCCCGGGGCGCCCTCTATTACGCCCACGTTTTCTATCCGCTCACCAACCTCACCGCCGAGAAGCACGACGGCTTCATTTCCCCCCAGTCCGATGGCAAGGCCATCGCCGAATTCTCGGGCAAGTTGCTTGTGCAGGGTGAACCCGACGGCTCCTCCTTTCCCAACGGCGGCCTGCGCACCACCTTCGAGGCCCGCGGCTATACCGCCTGGGATGTCACCAGCCCCGCCTGGCTGATGCGCAGCGCCAATGGCGTCACCCTCTGCATTCCCACCGTATTCATCAGCTGGACCGGCGAAGCCCTCGACAAAAAAACGCCCCTGCTGCGCTCCAATACTGCCATGAATCGCCAGGCCCAGCGCCTGCTGCGCCTGCTCGGCGAAACGGAGATCGCGCCGGTGAACTCCAGCTGCGGCGCTGAACAGGAGTATTTCCTTGTGGATGCCGGTTTCACCGCCCTGCGGCCCGATCTGCAGCTCGCCGGTCGCACCCTCTTTGGGGCCCCGCCCGCCAAAGGCCAACAGTTCGACGACCACTACTTCGGCGCCATTCCTGAGCGCGTGCAGCTGTTCATGCAGGACGTGGAACTGCAGCTCTACCGCCTCGGCATCCCCGCCAAGACTCGCCACAACGAGGTGGCCCCTGGCCAGTTCGAGATCGCCCCCTTCTTCGAGGCCGCCAATGTGGCCACCGATCACCAACAGCTCACCATGACCGTGCTCAAGAGCACGGCCAAACGCCATGGCCTCACCTGCCTGCTGCACGAAAAGCCCTTCGCTGGCGTCAACGGCAGTGGCAAACATGTGAACTGGTCGATCGGCAACGCCACCCAGGGCAACCTGCTCGATCCCGGCAGGACACCGCACGCCAATCTGCAGTTCCTTCTCTTCTGCGCCGCCGTCATCCGCGGAGTGCACTGTTACGGGCCGCTGCTGCGCGCCGTGATCGCCACCGCCAGCAACGACCACCGCCTCGGAGCCAATGAGGCCCCCCCGGCGATCATCTCCGTGTATCTCGGCAGCCAGCTAGAGAAGGTCTACGAGCAGATCCGCGGCGGCCGCCTCGAGGGATCGGACGAAATGGCCTTGATGTCCCTCGGCGTCGAGACCCTGCCCGAGCTCAACCGCGACCCCGGCGATCGCAACCGCACCTCCCCCTTCGCCTTCACCGGCAACCGCTTCGAATTCCGCGCCGTTGGCTCCGGCCAGTCGGTGGCGGGCCCCCTGGTGGCTCTCAACACAATCCTGGCCGATTCGCTGCAGTGGATCAGCGACCAGCTGGAGGACCAGCTGGCCAGTGGCTCACCCTTAGAGGAGGCGGCCTTCGCCGTGCTCAAGCGCACCATGGACGACCACGGCGCCGTGGTTTTCGGTGGCGACGGCTATTCGGCCGAGTGGCACCGCATCGCGGTGGAGGAGCGGGGTCTGGAGAACCTGCGCACCAGCGCCGATGCCCTGCCCGTGCTGCAGCGCCCCGAGATCCGTGAGCTCTTCGAGCGGCAGGGGGTGCTCTCGCCGGTGGAGCTCGAAAGCCGCTTCGAGGTGTATGCCGAGCAATACGTGCTCGCCATCGAGGTGGAGGCCCGCCTGGTGCTGCGCATCGCCCGCTCCCAGATCTATCCGGTGGTGATGGAGTTCTTGGGTCGCCTCTGCCGCTCCCTGCGGGATCAGGAGGATCTGGGGCTGCCGGTGGACCGCAGCGCCGCCGGCGCCATCGCCGCCCTAAACCGCAGCCTGCTCGATGGCTGCGCTGCCCTGGAGGAAGCCCTGGCCCAGGCCCCCCACGACAGTCACGGCCATCTGCGCCACTGCGCCGACATTCTCCTGCCCCGCATCGGGGAGATCCGAGCTGCCGCCGATGCCCTGGAGGCCCTGGTCGATGACGATCTCTGGCCCATGCCCACGTATCAGGAGTTGTTGTTCGTGCGCTGAATCGCCCTGGTTGGTGTCGGCGGCTACCGGCGAATTCTTCCCCGGCGCGTGATCCCAAACAGCATCCGCTGTTTTTTCACCCTCGCGTTTCCCATGGCTTGACTGGGGGCAGATCCGCTCCCTTTGCCCCATTCAGGCCATGTTCACCATTGAAGCCCTTCACCCCGATGGCTGGCGGCGCCAGGGGGTCGCCCGGTTGGAGTATTGGGCCTGCCAGGAGGCCCAGGTGCGCTGTTGCTCCGATGGCCGCCACTACCGCATCTGTGACCAGGCAACGGAGCGCGTGGTGGCCCTGATCAACCCCAGCAGCTGCCGCATCCCCGCCAAGCGCAGCACGGTGGCGGGCTAAAGCCCGGCCCCTGGCTTCCTAGGCTGGGGTCACCACCACCCCGCCGCCGGTGACCAGCACCGCCTTCCCCGCCGCCAGCTCCGCTGCCCACCCGGATCCGGCTGCCCTCGCCCCCGCCGTGCGGCCCGATCCCCTCGGCCGCTTCGGGCCGTTCGGCGGCCAGTACGTGCCGGAAACCCTGATGCCCGCCCTGGCGGAGCTGGAGGTGGCTGCCGCCGAGGCCTGGGCCGATCCTGCCTTCACCGAACGGCTCCAGCACCTGCTGCGCACCTATGTGGGCCGGCCCACCCCGTTGTATGAGGCCGAGCGGCTCACGGAGCACTACAGCCGCCCCGACGGGGGCCCGCGCATCTGGCTCAAGCGCGAAGACCTCAACCACACCGGCGCCCACAAGATCAACAACGCCCTCGGCCAGGCCCTGCTGGCCCTGCGGATGGGCAAGAAGCGGGTGATCGCCGAAACCGGCGCCGGCCAGCACGGGGTGGCCACCGCCACCGTCTGCGCCCGCTTCGGCCTGGAATGCGTGGTCTATATGGGCGCCGAAGACATGCGCCGCCAGGCCCTCAACGTCTTCCGCATGCGCCTGCTCGGCGCCACCGTGCAACCGGTCACCGCCGGCAC
>JBKDOZ010000093.1:0-2853 GCA_046342735.1 Synechococcaceae cyanobacterium | reverse complement strand
GATCCCCAGCTCACGGTGCGGCTGCTTGTGGCCGATGGGGAGCCGGTCGAGGCCGGCCAGCGGCTGCTGGAGCTGGAGGGGGCAGCCACGGCGTTGGTGGCCGGCGAACGCACCGCCCTCAACCTGGCGATGCGCCTCTCGGGCATCGCCACCGCCACCGCCGCCCTGGTGGCCGAGCTGGAGGGCCGTGGCGTTGCCCTCGCCGACACCCGCAAGACCACCCCGGGCCTGCGGGTGCTGGAGAAGTACGCGGTGCGCTGTGGCGGCGGCCGCAACCATCGCCTCGGGCTCGATGACGCCGCCATGCTCAAGGAGAACCACATCGCCTGGGCCGGGGGCATCGCTGCGGCGGTGGCGGCGGTGCGCGCCGGCGCCCCCTGGCCGGCGACGGTGATCGTGGAGGCGGAAACCGACGCCGAGGCGATTGCGGCGGTGCAGGCCGGCGCGGATGGCGTGCTGCTCGACGACTTCACCCCCGGCGCCCTCGCCGCCCTGGTGCCGCGCCTGCGGGCCCTGGCGGTGGAGCGCGGCGCCCCGGTGGTGCTGGAGGCCTCCGGGATCGCCCCCGCCGATCTGCGCGCCTACGCCGCCTGCGATCTCGACCTGATCTCCAGCAGCGCCCCGATCACCCGCAGCCCCTGGCTCGACCTGAGCATGCGCTTCACCCCCACTCTCGCCTGAGGTCTGGCGTGGTGACCTGATGAAGAATCGCGGCACCCGGCGTTCGGGGCCTTTCCGCGATCCCGGCTCCATGGCCACAGTGGCGGTGGCCTCCGCCACGTTTTGTCCGTGCTGCGATCCCCACGCTCCGCGCGTTCCCGTCGTCGCCGGGCTTCGCTCAGCTCGCTGCTGCTGCTGGCGGTGGCTTCTGGCGTCCTGGCCGCCCACCGGCCCGCTGCCCTGGCCGCCCCTTCCGTGGCGGCGGGCGCCCCATCCACCGCGGCGGGGAACGCATCCCGCGCGTCGGATGTGGTGGGCACCGTCGCCCGCAGCGGCGAACTGGTGATGGGCGCCCCCACCGATCTGCCGCCGCTGGTGTTCCGCGATGCCTCCGGGCAGTGGGCCGGCTACGCGGTGGATGTGGGCCGCGCCATCGCCGCTGAGATCGGCATGGCGGTGGGCCGTCCGGTTCAGCTCCGCGTGGAGCCCACCTCCTCCGCCCAGGCCCAGATCAGCGGCGTCGCCGACGGTTCCCTGCAGCTGGTCTGCGGCGTGCCCTTCACCTGGGAGGGCGACACGCTCGTGGATTATTCCCTGCCGATCGCTGTTTCCGGCCTGCGCCTGCTCGCCCCCAAGGGCCGCCTCGACGGCAGCCCCGAGTCCCTGCGCGACCGTCGGATTGGCGTGGTGAAGGATTCGCTGGCGGCCACCGAGCTGCAGGGCATCCAGCCCGCCGCCCGGGCGATGGAGTTCCCCACCCTTGCGGCGGCCTTCGCGGCCCTGCGGGCCGGCCAGGTGGAGGGCGTGATCGGCGACAGCACCCTGCTGGCGGGCCTGGCCAAGACCAGCGGTGCCACCAATCTGGCCCTGGTCCCGGAGGAGCCCTACGAGGTGTATGCCGTCAATTGCATGGTGTCGGAGAACGATTCGATCTTCCGCAACCTGGTGAACCTGGCGATCGCCCGCCGCTTGCAGGCCTACCTCGATGACGATCCGCGCACGGTCGCGGCCGTGCATCGCTGGGTGGGTCCGGGCGGCATGCGCGAGCTCTCCCCCGAGCAGATCCGCAGCGTGTTTGAGACGGTGATGTCCACCGTGGAGAAGCTCCGGCCGCTGCCCCCCGCTCCGGCCTCGGGTGCGCCCAACGCTGGCTCCTCGGCTCCCTGAGGGGCGCCCCCGACCGGCTTCCGCCCTCCAGCCTTCGCCCACCGCCCCGCTCCCTCCCGTTTCTTCCCGCTCCCTCCCCGTTCCGCCCCGCTCCGATGGCCTTTCTCTCCCGCGCCCACCTGCTCGGTCTGCTGCTGCTGGTGGCGATGCCCCCCGAGGGAACCGCTGCCCTGGCGGTGGCCGCCGCCCGCTCCGCCGCCCCGCCACCGCTGGAGCAGCCCACCAGCCTGGAGGAGCGTCTGCGGCGCATCGAGGCCGCCGTGCGCGACCGCGATCTTCAGGCCGATCCCCAGGCCGATCCCCAGGCGGCCGACCCGGAGGGAGGAGAGTCCTCGCCCGAGGCCGATTCCAGGCTGGCCTTCACCTTTGTGAACGGGCCGGGGGTGGGCTGGGGCAACGGCGGCTTCCGCAATGGCGGCTTCTACAACGGCGGCTTCCGCAACGGCGGTTTCTATAACGGTGGTTTCCGCAACGGCGGCTTCCGCAACGGCGGTGGCTTCCGCAACGGCGGCTGGCGCAACGGTGGCGGCGGCTTCCGCAACGGCGGTTTCCGCAACCACTGGTGAGCGGGGCGGACGCAGGCGCCATGGACGCCCCCTTCGGGCCGGTGCAATTGCTGGTGATCCAGCCCACCCCCTTCTGCAACCTCGATTGCGATTACTGCTATCTCCCCGACCGCGCGGACCGCAGCCGCCTGTCGTTCGAGCTGCTGGAGCAGGCGGTGGAGCGGGTGCTGGAGAGCCCCTGGTTTGACGGGCCCTTCACCCTGCTCTGGCACGCCGGCGAGCCCCTCTCCCTGCCGGTGGCCTACTACGACGAGGCCAGCGACCGCATCCGCGCCCTGCTGGCCCGCCACGGCCTGCCGCCCGACACGATCCTTGCCTCGCTGCAGACCAACGCGATCGTGATCAACGAGGCGTGGTGTGATTGCTTCGAGCGCAACAACATCCATGTGGGGGTCAGCCTTGATGGCCCCGCTTTTCTCCACGATGCCCATCGCCGCACCCGCACCGGCCGCCCCAGCCA
>JBKDOZ010000092.1:0-4086 GCA_046342735.1 Synechococcaceae cyanobacterium | reverse complement strand
GGGCCTGGAACCCCAGACCCGCAAATTGTTCGAGGTCTGCCGGATGCGGCGGATCCCGATCTTCACCTTCATCAACAAGATGGACCGGCCCGGCCGGGAGCCCCTCGAGCTGATCGATGAGATCGAGAAGGAACTCGGGCTCGCCTGCTGGCCGGTGAATTGGCCGATCGGCAGCGGCGACCGCTTTCGCGGCGTGATCGACCGCCGCAGCCACGAGGTGATCCTGTTCGAACGGGCCGAGCGGGGCCGCCAGGCCGGTGAGCGCCGCCTGGCCCTCGACGCCCCCGAGCTGGCGGAGTTGGTGGAGCCCGAGCTGCTGGAGCAGGCGCTGGAGGAGCTGGAGCTGCTCGATGGCGCCGGCGCCGAGCTCGACCTGGAGGCGGTCCATGCCGGGGAGCTGAGCCCGGTGTTCTTCGGCTCGGCGATGACCAACTTCGGTGTGCGCCCCTTCCTCGACGCCTTTCTCGACCTGGCCCAGCGCCCCACGGCGCGCACCGCCCGCGGCGGCCTGGTGGATCCGCTGCGGCCCGAGTTCAGCGGCTTCGTGTTCAAGCTGCAGGCCAACATGGACCCGCGGCACCGCGACCGGGTGGCCTTCGTGCGGGTGTGCTCCGGCCGCTTTGAGAAGGACATGAATGTGCGCCATGCCCGCAGCGGCCGCACGATCCGCCTGTCGCGGCCGCAGAAGCTCTTCGGCCAGGAGCGCGAGGTGGTGGAAGACGCCTACCCCGGCGATGTGATCGGCCTCAACAACCCCGGCATGTTCGCGATCGGCGACACCCTGTATGTGGGCCCGAAGGTGGAGTACGAGGGCATCCCCTGTTTCAGTCCGGAGATTTTTTCCTGGCTGCGCAACCCCAACCCCTCCGCCTTCAAGAATTTCCGCAAGGGGGTGCAGGAGCTGCGGGAGGAGGGGGCGGTGCAGGTGTTGCACGACACCGACCCCAGCCGCCGCGATCCGATCCTGGCGGCGGTGGGTCAGCTGCAACTGGAGGTGGTGCAGTACCGATTGGAAAACGAATACGGCGTCCAGACACGGCTGGAGCCGATGGAGTTCACGGTGGCCCGCTGGGTGGGGGGCGGCTGGCCGGCGTTGGAGAGCGTCGGGCGCCTGTTCAACTGCCGCACCGTGCGCGACAGCTGGGATCGGCCGGTGCTCCTGTTCCGCAACGAGTGGAACCTCAACCAGCTGCTGGAGGACCATCCGGAGCTGGAGCTCAGCGCCGTGGCTCCGGTGGTGAGCGGCCTCGAGCCGATCGACGTGTAGGCGAGGCGGCTGGCCGAGGGTGGGGGAACAGGGGCAGGGCTCGCGGATCGCCGTGATTTCCGCAATACTTTGTTATCCGTCGTTGCATCCGATGCCCCGCTGATGCCGACCTCCTCCTCCCACTCCACCCCCTGCCCCGCCACCCCGTCCCAGGCCCGCTGGCTGGTGCGGCCCCGCAGCGATGGGGGCAGCGACTATGTGAACTTTGTTCCCTCCCCCACCGGCCCTGAGGCGCCCCTGGTGGAGATCCGCGAGGGCAGCCACCTGCCGCCCCAGATGCCCCTGCTCAAGCGCCGGCGGCGGCTCGGTGCTGCGGAGGCCGAGGCCTGCCGTCGCCATTTGCAGCAGGAGGCCGGCTTCCATCACAGCGAACCTCTGTTCTGACCCGCCCCCGGTAGGCTCCGGTTCAGGAGATCTGCCCCGCGCCCATCCCTTGATCCCCCCCGCCGACGTGCCCGATTCCGGATCCTCCCCTTCCGATCCCTCAGGCGCCGGCCATCCCGGCGCGGAGCCCGTCGATCCTTACGTTCGTCTGGGGGTGACCCCCGATGCCCCCTTCGACCAGGTGAAGGACGCCCGGGACGCCCGGATCGCCGAGATCGGCGACGACGACCCCCTGGCCCGCTCCCGCATCGAGGCCGCCTACGACGCGGTGTTGATGGACCGGCTCAAGGAGCGGCAGCAGGGCCGGGTGAGCACGGCGGCCCGTTCCGCCTCCCAGCGCGAGCAGGTGGCCCCGCCGGCCGAGAGGGTTTCGCTGCCGAGCCTGCCCCGCCTGGCCCCCCTGCCCCTGGTCCGCAACGCGGCCCGCCCCTCCTTCGCCCTTCCCCGGCTGGAGCTGGCCACGGGCCGTGAGCGCTGGTTTCCGCTCGTGGCGATCGGAGGCCTGCTGGTGTTCCTCCTCCTCCCAGGCACCGACCCCGGCCTGCCGTTGGCGCTCGGCTCCCTGGCCGCCCTGGTGAACCTGCAGCGTCGCCACGGCCGCTTCCTGCAGGCCGTGATCACCACCTTGGCCCTGCTGGTGGTGGGCCTGCTGATGGGGGCGGCCCTGGTGGCCCTGCTGGGTTCCCAGCTCGATGGCCTGCCCCTGGCGCCGCTGCAGCTGGAGAGCTTGCCGGCCCTGCTGTTGCTCCTGGCTGGGGCCCTCCTGCTCGCCTGAGCGCCGTTCAGCCGGTCGGCTGATGTTGCTGCCGTTCAGCCGGTCGGCTGATGTTGCAGCCGGTTCAGGCAGCCGCCAGCTCGGCGATCAGCTCCTGGAGCTCCGGCGCCGCCACCTGATACACCTCATTGCAGAAGTGGCAGGTGAGCTCGGCCTGGCCGTCCTCCTCGAGGATGGCGCGCAGCTCCCCCTGGCCCAGCAGTTTGAGGGCCGCCACGCTGCGGCTGCGGCTGCAGGGGCAGTGGAAACGCACCGGGGTGGCGGCGCTCGCCGCATCCAGGGGCTCGGGGTCGAGGTCCGGGAAGATGTCCTCCAGAAGGCCCTCCAGATGGTGGGCATGGGCCGCGAGCCGGGCACTGAACCCCTGGATCTCCCGGCAGCGTTCCTCCAGCAGCGCCACCAGGGCCGGTTCGCGCGAGGCCTTCGGCAACACCTGCACGAGCACGCCGCCGCTGCAGATCACCCCGTGGCTATCGATCTGCTCCCCTACGAACACCGCCGAGGGGGTCTGCTCGGAGTGGAGGAGATAGGAGGCCACGTCCTCGCCGATACCGCCGCTCACCAGCTCGACGGTGCTGCTGAAGGGCTGGCCCTCGCCGATGTCGCGCACGATGTGCAGGTAGCCGGTGCCCGTGGCGCGGCGCACATCGAAGCCCGGCTGGCCATCGGCGCCCACCACCGGATCCAGCTCCAGCGCGGGATTGCCCACATAGCCCCGCACGCTGCCGTCCCGTCCGGCGTCCACCATCAGGCCGCGCAGGGGCCCATCCGACTGGATGCGCAGGTTGACCCGCCCATGGGCCACCTTCATCGAACTGGCCAGCAGCAGGCCGGCGGTCATGGCCCGCCCCAGCAGGGCGGTGGTGAGAAAGGAGAGGCCGTGGCGGCGCCGGGCGAAGCGGCTGGTGGTGGTGGTGGTCGCCGCCACCAACCGGATGCCGCCGCCCGCCGCGGTGGCCCGCAGCAGCTGATCGCCCATCACCTCTCCGCCGGCAGTGGCCGCATCGTAGGCAGCGGGGCCAGGCGGCCGTTCTCCAGCCGCCAGCCGCGATCGATCACATGCCGGAACAACTCCGGTTCGTGGGTCACGACCAGCAGGGCCCGGTCGCGGCCCAGGTCGGCCAGGAGTTGCAGCACCTCCTCGCGCACCTGCCAGTCGAGCCCGGCGGTGGGTTCATCGAGCAGCAGCACCCGCGGATCGCGCAGCAGCTGCACCGCCAGGGCCAGGCGCCGTTGCTGGCCGCCGCTGAGGCGCTCCGGTTCCCGCTGCAGGGGCACCCCCTCCAGCCCCACCCGCCGCAGCACCGCCTCGGCCTGTTCGGAGCGCCACCGCTTCTGGCCCAGGCGCAGTTCCTGCCCCACGGTCAGCCCGAGGAAGTGGCGCTCGGGGAACTGAAACACCAGCCCGCAGAGCCAGCGGCGCTGCCGAGCGCTGAGGGCGTCCCCGTTCCAGAGCACCTGGCCGGCGTCCGGTTCGGCCAGGCCGCTGATCAGCTCCAGCAAGGTGGTTTTGCCGCTGCCGCTGCGGCCGGCCACCAGGGCTGGCTCGCCGGCCGCCAGGGTCAGGTTGATGTCCCGCAGCACCGGATCGGCGCTGGTGGCGGGGTGGTAGCGGAGCGACTGCAGCGCGAGCATCGGTCCGGACGGCTGTACCCAGCAT
>JBKDOZ010000091.1:0-9362 GCA_046342735.1 Synechococcaceae cyanobacterium | reverse complement strand
GGGCGATGCCCCAGGCGATCGACTTGTTGTTGGCGATGCCGGTGACGAGAGCCTTCTTGCCGCGCAGGTCGAGGAGCATGGGGGCGACCGGCTGGGGGACCGGGTGGGGGAGGAATCGGGGGATTCTCCCGCAGCGTCGGGCCGTGAGCTTGGGGGACAAGCCGCTGCCGTGGCCTGCCTATTCAGCGGGCATCACCTTGCCCTGGCGGCCCCTGGCCGATGTTGGGCGCCGCCCCGTGACCTGCGCCGCAGCCGCCGAGACCAGCGGAAGGCGCTGAGGGCCCCCAACAGCGGCGCCGTTCCCGGGACGGCGGCAGCCCGGCGGATCAGGGTCAGCTGGGGGTTGCTCAGAGTCGGATCCAGGTTGACGACGATGTCGTGCTCCAGGAACGGCAGGATGCCGGTGTTCAGGTAGTAGCAGGGCGCATTCAGACTTTCGCAGGCGGGGGCGAGATTGGCCAGGGGATCGGTGGACAGACCCTGCACGCCCACCTGGTTGAAGGAGCGGCCCGTGCTGTCGTCGCTTCCGGCCAGGATGTCGAGGATGTCCACCTCGCCCACGCCCGGGATCACGCTGAGCCCGCCAACCACCACACGGGCGCCGCTCACCACGGGCGAGGCATTGGTGTTCGCGTCCGCCGGACACCCCAGAGCTGTCAGCTCGCAGGGAAATGCGCCCGGTGGGAATGGCGCGCCTGAGAGCGTCACCGTTCCGGAGTGGATCGTGGTGGTGGCTCCGGTGTCGAAGATCAGGCTCGTGAGGCCCACGCCGGAGAACGACCGTCTGCCGTCCTCCACCCGCAGGCTGCCGTCGTTGATGCCGCCGGTGGCTGTGTTCAGCGCGAAGGAGCGGTGTCGCGGGCTTCGATCCTCCAGGCTCAGTCCGAACTGCACCCAGGGATCGTCGTCGGAGGCATGCACGCGGAATCCAGGCGTGACCACGCTCGTATGGAAAAGGTTCCAGAACTCCGCCTGAGTCACCAGGCTGTTGATGCCGCTGCTGCCCGCCTTGATCGACATACCGAAATCGCCGTAGAAGCGCCCCTCCACCGGCGGATTGAAATTGGCGGCGGGATCGGTGTTGCCCCAGCCCGAGTCCCCTTTCTTGAGGCAGGTGGGACTGGCGTTGGTGCTGGTGCCTGTGCAGCTGATGCTCGTGGTCTGCCCGAGCGTGACGTTGTTGACACTGAGCTTCACCGTGCCCGGCGCATCGAACAGCTGCACCGAACCCGTGACCACACTGCCGTTGTACGTGAGGCCGCTGTCGTAGGTGATCGGCTTGGGGAAGGGCGTGCAGCTGAAGCTGGAGCAGTCCGGCGCACTCCCCCACCAGGGACTGGCTAGCGCCGGTGGAGCGGCGTAGGTGGCGTTGAACCCTCCGCCACCGGTGTCGAACTCAAACAGCACGGGCTGTCCCCCGTTGATCGCTGCGTAGAGGCCGAGTTTCTTGATGGTGGGGTTGGTGGGTTCGGGCACCCACTGCAGACGCACCCGCACGGGCTGCTGAAACGGAGCCGGCTGGGCCGCGACCGGGTTGGTCATGAGCAGGCCTGCGGCTGCGGGCAGGGCCAGCAGCCGCAGGCGCCATTCGCTGACCTCCGGGGTGCCGCCATGGAGCACGCGGCTGATCTGCGCGAGGAAGCGCACGATGCCGTTGGAGAGGCTTGCCAGACCCTCCTCCAGGTGCTCCAGCTTCTGCAGCTCCACCTTCTGCAGCTCCACCTGGAGATCCAGGGACAGATCCTGCAGTTGCTCGGGTGTCGGGGCGCTCATGGCGGGGATGGGGGCGATCCGCCGAGCCGCAGCGCCCGCTGGCGGATGCGCTGCTGCCAGTGGGGGTCCATGGCGACAACGCGGAGGCGTCTGCCGCCCATTCTCGCTGGCGCCATTGCCCGCCTGTCGCCGGATCGCTGCAGGGGGAGCGCTTCAGCAGCGGCCGCCCCAGAAGCGGGATTGAAGATAATTGCCTGATTCCGTAGTGCCTGCCACTTTTGCGCTGGGGTGGCGGTGGGATTTTCGTGGACTATTCGGCCTTCGCTCCTTCTGTGCAGACATCAATCCTCAGGCGCCTTGCCCTGGCTGGCCTGGCCCTTTCCCTGGCGGCTCCGCTGGCCCAGGGGCCTGCTGTAGCGGCCGAGTTCACCCTGGAAGGCTCCACGGTTCCCGACATTCAGAAGGCGATCAACCAGGGCCTGCTCTCGTCCAAAAAGCTGGTGCAGATGTATCTGGATCGCATCGCCGCCTACGACGGATCCCCCGGCCTGAACCTCAACGCCATCATCGCCCTCAACCCCAACGCGCTCGCCCAGGCCGCTGCCCTTGATCTGGAGCGTCTCACCAGTGGGGCCCGCTCGGTACTGCATGGCATTCCGGTGCTTTTGAAGGACAACATCGACACCTCCTTCCTGCCCACCACGGCAGGCTTCCTCGGGCTCAAGGATTCGCTTCCACCCGATAACGCCACCATCACCCAGAAGTTGATCGACGCCGGTGCGATCATCCTGGGCAAAACCTCCCTCACCGAATTCGCCAATTACCTCACCTCCGGCATGCCCGCCGGCTATAGCTCCCTCAACGGGTACACCTTCAACCCCTACAACCCTGTTCCCCAGCCCGCCAACGACGGCCGGCCGCTGCTCTCCACCGGCGGCTCCAGCGCCGGCTCCGGTGTGGCCATGGCCGCCAACTTCGCCTCCCTGGCGATCGGTACGGAAACCTCCGGCTCCATCCTCAGCCCCTCCAACCAGAACTCCCTGGTGGGCATCAAGCCCACCGTGGGTCTGTGGAGCCGCGATGGCGTCATCCCCATCGCCGCCAGCCAGGACACCGCCGGTCCCATGACCCGCACGGTTACCGATGCCGCCATCCTGTTGGGAGCCCTCACCGGCGTGGACCCGAAGGATCCCCAGACCTCCGAGAGCGTCGGTAAGGCGAAGAGTGATTACACCCCCTACCTCAAGCTCGATGCTTTGCAGGGAGCCCGGTTGGGCTACTACAGCAAGCCCAGCGCTTCAACCGCAAGCGGCGCAGAGCAACTGGCGATCTTCAATGCCGCCCTCGATACCCTGCGGGCGGAAGGCGCCGCGGTTCTGGAGATACCCTTCACGCCGCCCAGCAATAGCTCCACGGTGCTCGCTTATGAATTCAAGCGAGACCTGAACAGTTATCTGCAAAGCCTGGGCCCTTCGGCGCCGGTCCAGAGCATCGAGGATGTCGGTGACTTCATCGCCAATTACCTGGCGGCCAATCCTGCGGCGGATGGCCCCTTCAAATACGGCAAGGTGCGGGTTGATGCCTCCATTGCCATGGATCTTTCCCCCGGCAGTGCCAATACCACCCAATACCTTGCTGATCGAGCCCTGGACATCCTCAATTCCCGTACGCTCGGCATCGATAAGTTCATGGATGACAACAGCCTGGATGCCATTCTCTACAGTGGAACAGGCGGTGCTGGCATCGGCGCGCGGGCGGGCTACCCCACCATCATCGTGCCGGCCGGCTACCAAATCCTCAACAACAAAAACCCCCTGGGCCTCTCCTTCCTGGCCAAGGCCTACGAGGAAGACAAGCTGATCGGCTACGCCTACGACTTTGAGCAGGCCCATGCCCCGCGCCTGTCGCCTGCGCTCACGCCCGCCCTGCCGGGCGAAACCATCACCATGGTTCCTGGGCCCCTGCCCCTGGCTGGGGCTGGGATCGCCCTTGGCTGGAGTCGGCGGCTGCGGCGGCGCCTCAGAGGCTGCGCAGCCAATCGCTGAGGCTCCGCGCCACCTGCTGCACGCCCCCGCCTGCCTCCTGGATCAGGGTGCTGAAGCTGCTGGCGTAGTGGTCGACCGCGCGGGCGAACTCCGCGTTTGGCGGGGGTTCCTGGCCCCGTCGCACATAGACCCCTCCAAGAATCCGTTCGTACTCCCCGGAGCGGATCCAACGCAGCAGCTCGCTCACCCGCCGCACGGCAAAGGGGTGGGTGGTGGAAAGTTCGGGCAGGAAACGCAGGGCCCGATCCAGTGAATCATCCCAGTCCTCGTACTCGGTTGCCTGTTGAATGAAGGCGTCAACATTAAGGTCTTTGATGCTGCCGCCGGCCAGTTTCATTAACGTGCGGCAGGTGATGCGTGGATCCCGCACGACAAGGGCGGCGGCTCTGTCGCAGGTGAGTTCGGCGGCCCGCGACCACTCCAGCAGCACCAGCTGGATCACCTGCAGCGGCAAGCCCGCCAGCGGCAGGCCGCTGCTGCCCAGGCCAATGGCCAAGAGAAGATTGAGAACGGTGGTGTACAGCACATGGTCGGAGTGAATGTGGCCACCCTCATGGGCGATCACCGACTTGAGTTCGTCGTCGTCCAGCATTCCCACCAGGCCCGAATTGAGGATCACGAGCGGTTTATCTGCGCCAAATGCCATCGCATTGACCTCCGGTGTTTGCGGGATATACAGGTCTTCTTTCGCCTCCATGTCAAGCGTTTGGAAGCATTCCTGGTAGTTGCTCCACAGCGCTGGTAGTTGCTTCGGACCGATGCGGATGCCATTGGCAATCAGTCCCTGGCGGTAGGCGCGCTCAAAGCCAAATTCGAAGAGCTTGCGCACCACCTGGTCGATGTAGGGGATTTGGCGCAGTGCAGCCGTGGCGGCGCGATCGGCGGGATGCTCGTAGCTTTTGGGGCTGATCCCGATCAGTCGATACGGGGTCGGAACGGTGCTTGTCATTACATTGGAGGGCTATGGACGGGTGTTGGAATTCCCACTCTCGATGTCGCCGTGATAGCGAGTAATTGGAGGCTACTCACTTCGGCTGATTCTGGTGTGTTGGCATGGCTCCGCTAGTCGTGCCGGCTGGGCCATGATTCATGGCTGCCTTCCCCAAGCGCGTGTTCGCCTGTGCCCATCTTTTCGCGCGCCCAGGCTGGGCCTGGCCAGGCTGCCTTCCCCGGCGGTCGCCGCTCGGCGGAAGCGCGCCTGACGGCCATCGACCCCGCCCGCTACGGCGCCAGCCGCAACCATCTCGAGGGTGCCGTCACCCGTCTGTCGCCGTACATCCGCCACGGGGTGCTCACGCTGGCGGAGGTGCGCGAGGCGGTGTTTGCCCGGTTGCGGGAGGGCCCGGGCGCCGATCCCGAGGGCGGCTGGAGTGCCGCCCAGCGCCGGGCCGGCGAGAAGCTGATCGCTGAGCTGGGCTGGCGCGATTACTGGCAGCGGCTCTGGCGCCAGCTGGGCGATGGCATCTGGCTCGACCGCGAGCCGCTCAAGACTGGCCATCCCGCCGACGCCTACGCCGCGGAGCTGCCCGCCGACCTGGCGGCCGCCAGCACCGGCCTGGCCTGCATCGATGCCTTTGCGGCAGAGCTGATGGGCACGGGCTGGCTCCACAACCACGCCAGGATGTGGCTGGCCGCCTACGTGGTGCACTGGCGACGGGTGCGCTGGCAGGCGGGAGCGCGCTGGTTCCTGCGCCATCTGCTCGACGGCGATCCGGCCAGCAACAATCTCAGCTGGCAGTGGGTGGCCAGCAGCTTCAGCCACAAGCCCTACCTGTTCAATCGCACCAATCTGGAGCGCTTCAGCAGCGGCCGCTTCTGCGCCGTCTGCCCGCTGGCGGAGCGTCGTGGGGCGGGGGGGTGTCCGTTTGACGCCAGCTATGAGGCGCTGCAGGCGCGGCTGTTTCGGCCTGGCGCGCCGCTGGCACCCGCTGCCTCCGCCGGCGACCCTCCCGAGCCCGCTGTGGCCCCTCCCTCCTCGCCTCCTCCGTCGCCATCGCTGCACGCCCTGACGCCCCTCGCGGCCGCCCCCGCCCCCCGCCGCCCGCTGGTGTGGGTGCACGGCGAAGCCCTGGGGCCCGCCAATCCCGCCTTGCGCGCCCACCCCGACGCGCCGGCGCTGTTCGTGTTGGATGCCGACCTGATCGCCGGCCGCACGGCCACCACCGGTGGCATCGCTGCGGCGGGCCCGGGGGCGGCGCCGCTGGCCCCAGGCCGGCTGCGCTTCCTGCGGGAGTGCCTGGCCGAGCTGCCCGTGGACGTGCGCGAGGGCGATGGGGCCAGCGAGCTGCTCGCGGCGGCGGCGGCCCTGGGGGCCGATGGGATCGTGACCAGCCGGGCGGTGGATCCGCGCTTCGCCACGATCGCCGCCCAGGTGGCGGTGGCCCTGCCGCTGCATGTGCTGGAGCCCGAGCCGTTTGTGGCCCTGCCCTTCGACGGGCCCGGTGCGCCCGACCTGCGCCGCTTCTCGCGCTACTGGCGCCGGGCGGAGCCGCTGGTGTGGGGCGCCGCCACCGCAGACACTGGGAATCGCTGACGCCCCCGCTCCCTTGTCCTCCTTCAAGAGCCTCGAGCTCGACACCTGGCAGCGCGGCGCCGCCGCCTACGACCGCCTGTTCGGCACCGTCACCGGCGAGGCGGTTGCGCCGCTGCTGGACGCCCTGGCGGTCGGTCCGGGCCAGCAGCTGCTCGACATCTGTTGCGGCACCGGCCAGGCGTTGGCGGTGGCGCTGGAGCGGGGCGCGGCGGTCTGGGGGGTGGATCTGGCGCCGGCGATGGTCGAGCGGTCCCGCTCCCGTGCCCCCGCGGCCACCGTCGTCGTGGGCGACGCGGAGGCGCTTCCCTTCGAAGACGGCCGCTTCGATGCCGCCGCCTGCTGCTTCGGCCTCAATCATCTGCCCGATCAGGAGCGAGCCCTGGCGGAGGCCTGGCGTGTGCTGCGGCCGGGCGGCCTCTACGGGTTCACGATCTGGCGCCCGCCGGGGCCGTCGAAGTTTCACGAGCTTGTGCAGGAGGCCATCCGCAGCCACGGCCGGGTCGATGTGCCCGCCCCCGTCGATGCGCCACGGCTGCGCTTCGGCGAGCCGGAGCTCTGCCTGGCGCTGCTGCAGGCCGCGGGTTTCGAGCAGCCGGAGGTGCGCGAACTGCCGCTCGCCTTCTCGCTGGATTCCCCCCACACCGTTCTGGAGCTGGCCGCCACCTCCCCGCGGGTGTCGCGGCTGCTGGCGCTGCAGAGCGCCGACGACCGCCGGCGCATTGAGGAGGCGATCGTCGCCGGAGCCCTGGCGTTCCGGCGTGGTGACCACCTGCATCTGCCGATCCCGGCCCTGCTGACGGTCGGCCGGAAACCGCTGTGAGCGGCCTGCCGCCCGGGGCTGGCCACCCCTTGCCTGCGGCCCTCCCCCCATTCTCGTTACCCTCTGCCCAAGATCCGCACTTGTCCGACCCGCAATGGCCGTCACCTACCCGCGCAAGATCAACAACCGCATCAGCCCCCGCGAGGTGATGGCCGAGGTGGTGAAGGAGCGCAAGCTGCAGGTGCTGTTCCTCAACAGCTACCGCTTCAACGAGCAGCGCTCCTGCCAGGAGCTCACCGCCCTGATCGAGGCGCTCGATGGCAAGCCCCGCGAACTGGTGCGCGATCTGTCGCACCACATCAGTGATGAGGCGCGCCATGCCGTTTGGCTCACCGATCTGCTGGTGGAGATGGATGTGGAGATCGGCAACCCGGAGAGCGGTTCGTACATCGATGAGCTCAACCGCCTGTTCGACAAGAGCGGCGATGAGGTGAAGAACGAGGACGGCCTGATCGCCGTGCTTGCGTCGATCAATTCCACCGAAAAGCGTGGCTGCCAGGCGTTCTCCGCCCATATCACCGCCCTGCGCAACGCGCCCGCCAGCGAGGAGAACAGCCGCATCCGCGAAACCCTGGAGAAGATCCTGCCTGAGGAGGCGGCCCATGTGAGCTGGGGCAGCCGCGGGCTGGGTCGCATCGCGGCCCGCAGCCCCGAACATCGCGCCCGCGTCAACGAAGCCAAGCGCAAGTACGCGATGATCGAGCATGCCGCCTTTGAGGCCGGCATGGACATCAGCGCCGGCGCCGAACTGCGCCGCCTCGGCAATCTGGTGGAGATCACTAACACCCTGCCGGTGTGGGAGCGCCCTGGCTATCTGCTGGAGCGCCTGCCACAGGCCTTGCTGTCGCAGGATCTGCAAAAATCCCGCTTCCTGGCGGCCCGGCGGGTGTGGGAGGAGAAGCCGGAACTGCTGGTGGAGAAGTTCATCCCGATGTTCCTCGACGGCCTGCGCAACCTGCAGCCTTCCCTCGCCGCCCAGCCCTAGGTTTCCGCAGGCTGAGCGCCAGGCTTCTCTCCGTCTTCAGGGCAACCCGGAGACGGAGATGCTGCTGTGCACCAGCAACTGGTGGAAACCGAGATTCCAGACGTTATAGGTGCCGGAGAGACCGGAGAAGGAGCCGGAGAAGATGGCGGTGCCGGCGTTGGTCCAGGTGCCATCGTTTGCGGTGAAGCTATCACCGGCGTTGCCTGTGATCACGAGCTGGTGGCGCTGCTCGGGATCGGCGAGGGAATAGGTGCCACCGGTATGGCCGAGGCCGCTGGCTGATGTGCTGTTGAACCAGTTGAAGGGCGAAAGATCGGCTAGATCGGAGAGGGAAAGGGCGAGGGAATTGTCGCCGGATCCAGTGAGATCGAAGCTCTCCAGGGATTCAAGCCGCGAGGAATCGTTGGTGTTGAGGGCGCTCTGGTTGGCGACTTGGCTGAGGTCGAGGCTGAGGCCCGTGCCCTCGAAGGCGAAGGAATCGATGCCGGTGCCGCCATCAACGCGGGCATAGCGGCTGAGGTTGTCGCCGGCCCCGAAGGAGTTGGCGAGGGCGGCGAGGTTGGAGGCGTTGAGCACAAAGCGATCGTTGCCGCTGCCGCCGTAGAGCACATCGGCGCCGCCATTGCCGGTGATGGTGTCGTTGCCGGCATTGCCCACGAGGGTTTCGCTGACTGAGGTGCCGGTGAGGGTGTCGTTGCCGGTGGTGCCGAGCTGATCCACGAAGGTCTGGGAGAAGGCGCCGGTGGTGGATCCGAAGATCACGTAGGAGCGGCCCGCATTGTTCCCTGCGGCTGGATCGCTGTTGCTAGCCCCCACGATGAGATCAGCAAGGCCGTCGCCATTGACATCGCCCGCACTCGCGACCGACCGACCGCTTCGATCGGAAGCGCACTGTCCATTGATCACAAAGCCGCCGTTGCCTGCGGCGATGGCGGAGAGATCGATGGCGGCGGTGGAGGTTTTGCCGAAGACCACATAACTGCGGCCCGCATTGTTCCTTCCGGCTGGGTCGCTATAGCGAGCCCCCACGATGAGATCGGCGAGGCCGTCGCCGTTGACATCGCCCGCACTGGCGACCGACCAACCGCTGTAATCGTTAGCGGCCTGTCCATTGATCACAAAGCCGCCGTTGCCTGCGGCGATGGCGGAGAGATCGATGGCGGCGGCGGAGGTTTTGCCGAAGACCACATAACTGCGGCCCGCATTGGTCCCTGCGGCTGGGTCGCTGAAGGGAGCCCCCACGATGAGATCGGCGAGGCCGTCGCC
>JBKDOZ010000090.1:0-11167 GCA_046342735.1 Synechococcaceae cyanobacterium | reverse complement strand
GTGAGGGTGGTGGCGTCGGCGACGGCGAAGGGCACATCGAGCATCTCCGCCAGCGACTGGGCCAGGAGCGTTTTGCCGCAGCCGGTGGGGCCGATCAGCAGGATGTTCGACTTGTGCAGGCGGGTGGCGGTCTGGTCGGTTTCCCCTTGGCCGTCCCCCTGCCAGGCCAGGCGCTTGTAATGGTTGTAGACCGCAACCGACAGAACCTTCTTGGCCTGCTCCTGGCCCACCACCTGCTGATCCAGGAAGGTTTTGATCTGGTGGGGTTTGGGGATCGAGGCGAGGGTGGGGGCGGGCTTGCTGCTCTTCTTGGGGGCCTGGCGACGGCTGTGCTCGGGGCTCTGGCGGTGGCCCTGGGCCGCACCCTGGCCGTCCACCAGCTCCTCATCCAGGATCTCGTTGCAGAGATCGATGCACTCGTCGCAGATGTAGACCCCCGGCCCGGCGATCAGCTTGCGCACCTGTTCCTGCGACTTGCCGCAGAACGAGCACTTCAGGTGAGCATCGAACTTGGCCATCGGCAGGAGCGGGGTGGCTGGGGGCGACCGGAACGGGGGAGGGTGGCTGGGGCCATCCCCAAGATTGACCCGATTCGCCGGATCCTGCACCTTCCTTAAGGATCAAACCGGGGGCGGTGGGATCCGGGCGCGGTTGGCGGGGGAGCGGCGGCCGGGGTCAGCCGTCGCTGACCACGCGGTCGATCAGGCCGTATTCAACCGCTTCTGCCGGCGAAAGGAAGTAGTCGCGGTCAGTATCTTCGGCAATTTTTTCGAGTGGCTGTCCCGTGTGCTCGGCCATCAGGCCGTTGAGGGTGTCTTTGAGGAACAGGATTTCCTTGGCCTGGATTTCGATGTCCACCGCCTGGCCTTGGGCGCCGCCGAGGGGCTGGTGGATCATCAGGCGGGCGTTGGGGAGGGCCAGGCGCTTGCCCTTGGTGCCACCCGAAAGCAGGAACGCCCCCATGCTCGCCGCCAGCCCGTAACAGATGGTCACCACGTCCGGGGCCACCTGCTGCATCGTGTCGTAGATCGCCAGGCCGGCGGTCACCGAGCCCCCCGGCGAGTTGATGTAGATCTGGATGTCCTTCTCCGGATCCTCCGCCTCGAGGAAGAGAAGCTGCGCCACCAGCGAGTCGGCCACCTGGTCGTCGATGCCGGAGCCGAGGAAAATGATGCGCTCGCGCAACAGGCGCGAGTAGATGTCGAAGGCCCGGTCTCCCCGGCCGGACTGTTCAACCACGGTGGGCAGCACCCCGGGCGCTGCGATCGGCCCGGCGCCGGCGGCCGCCCAGGGCAGGGCACCGCTCCAGCGGTTCTGCACCGGATGGGGGAGCAGGCCGCCCGGGGAGGGGAGGCCTGGGAGAGGGAAGGCGTCGGTCACGCGGTCGCGGGGGAGACCTGGGAATCAAGGGCAATCTATGGGCAGGGACCCGCTGGCCGCCTAGGCGTCGTCCTCCGGTTTGGCCGGCTTGGCGGTACGGGAACCCTTCTCGCCCTTGGAGGCCTTCTCCGCCTTCTCGCCCTTGGGAGCCTTCTCCGGCTCCTCGCGCTTGGAGGCTTTTTCGCCTTTGGCGGGCTTGGCTGCCTTGGTGGTGGCGTCGGCGGTGGCCTCCGGTTCCCGTTCGGTCACCGTGCTGTGGGCCTCGAGCCACTCCAGCAGCTTCTCGCGCAGCAGATCATCGGCAACGGCTCCGCGCAGCCGCTCCGGATCGATCCGGGAGGAATCGCTCAGGCCCCGCCGCACCTCGCGCAGCTTCGCCTCCAGATCTTCCGCGGCCAATTCGATCGACTCGGCGGTGGCCAGGGCCTGCAGGGCCAGGCTGCGGCGCAGGCGCGCCTCCGCTTCCGGACGGGAGGTGTCCATCAGCGAGCGCACCAGATCCGGCGTGAACAGCTTGCGCACATCCATCCCCTGCTGAGCGATCTGGCTGGCGGTCTGCTCCACCAGGTTGCGGATTTCCTGCTGCACGAGCGTTTCCGGCAGCTCCACCTCCAGCTCGGCCACCAGGGCCTCCAGCAGCGCCTCCTGGCGGCCATTGCGTTGGCGCTGCTCGCTGTCTTCGCGCAGCCGGGTCTCCAGGTTGGCCCGCAGCTCGGCCAGCGTCTCCTTGTCGCTCGCCTGGCGGGCGAAGGCGTCATCGAGGGGGGGCAGTTCCCGCGCCTTGAGCTCCAGCAGGGTGATGGCGAACTCCGCCTTGCGGCCGGCCGCCTCGGGCTGCGGGTAGGACTCCGGGAAGGTGCAGGCCACGGTGCGGCTCTCTCCCACCGCCATGCCGAGGATTCCCTCCACGAATCCAGGGATCATCCGCCCCTCCTCCAGCTCCACCTCCATGCCGTCGCTGCTGCCACCGCTGATCGCTTCGTTGCTGTCGGTGAAGGTGCCGGAGAAGCTCACCTGGGCCACATCACCGCTGGCGGCGGGCCGACCCTCCACCGGCACCAGGGTGGCCATCTGGCGGCGGGACTGCTCGATCAGTTCATCGACCCGCGCGGGATCGTGGATCACCGATTCCACCTCCGCTTTCAGGCCGCGGGTGGTCCGCAGCGTGGGCGTGGGTTGCACGTCCAGTTCGAGGGTGAAGGTGAGCGCTTCCCCGGGCTGGAAGCGATCCAGCACGGCCTCAAAGCCCTCGCTGAGCTCGGGGCGCCCCAGGGCGGCGATCTCCACCTGGCCCAGGGCCTCCCGGAAGGCGCCGTCCACCAGGTCCTCCAGCGCGGTGGCCCGGATGCGCAGGGGGCCGATCTGCTGCAGCAGCACCGGGCGGGGAACACGGCCCTTGCGGAAGCCCGGCAGGCGCACGCTGCGGCTCAGTTTCTCCAGGGCGGAGTCGTAGCTGGCGCGGCTGCGGCCCCCCGGCACATTCACCTCCAACGCCATGCGGCTGACAGGGCGAGGCGAGGCACTCACCGTCAGCGCCTCGGCGCCGGGGCCGGCGCTCGCCGCCGACGGGCTGGCCTTGGTGTTGGCCTTGGCGGCGGCCGGGGAGCTGGAGCTGGCGGCAGGACTCATGGGCCGGGAGTGGGAAGCGGGGCAGCCCCCGATCCTAGAAAGTGGCCGAACCGCCGTTCCGCCACGTATTGTTCTGGCGACGCAGAACGCAGCCATATCTACCGGTCCCTGGACATCGCTCCTCAGGACCTGCGCACTTTGAACCCCATTCCCGTCTCCCCCCAATCCCCACAGCCACCGGCCGCCGCCCCCTTCCCCAACAATCCCTACCCAAGCCGCCACCCCACACCTGCTGGCTGCCACCTTCCTCAGCACCCCATTTCCGTTCTCCGCTCCCGCCCCCTCTGCTTCCCTTGACTGCTGCCTTCCCCTCCGAAAGCCCCGCCGCCGCTGAGCGGCCCGCCCCTCCCACCCATCTGCCCCGCCGGCCGCTGCGGGTGGCGATCCTGGGAGCCACCGGTGCCGTGGGCCAGGAGCTGTTGGCCCTTCTGGCTGAGCGCCAGTTCCCGATCGCCGAGCTGATCCCCTTGGCGTCTCCCCGCTCTGCTGGGCAGCACCTGCTGTGGCAGGGACAGACCTTGGAGGTGCGCCCTGTGGAGGCGGCATCCTTTGAGGGCGTCGACCTGGTGCTGGCTTCGGCCGGCGGTTCCACCTCCCGCCAATGGGCGCCGGTGGCAGTGGCCGCAGGGGCGCTGGTGATCGACAACTCCAGCGCCTTTCGCCTCGATGCCGATGTGCCTCTGGTGGTGCCGGAGGTGAACCCCGAGGCGGCCTTCGCCCACCGCGGCATCCTGGCCAACCCCAACTGCACCACGATTCTGTTGAGCGTGGCCCTGGCCCCGCTGGCGGCCAGGCGCCCGCTGCGGCGGGTGGTGGTGAGCACCTATCAATCCGCCAGTGGTGCCGGCGCCCGGGCGATGGAGGAGCTGCGCGTGCTCAGCCGCACCGTTCTGGAGGGAGGCACCCCGGTGAGCGAGGTGCTCCCCCACTCCCTGGCCTTCAATCTTTTCCTGCACAACTCCCCTCTGCAGCCGAACGGCTACTGCGAGGAGGAGCTGAAGATGCTGCACGAAACGCGCAAGATCCTCGATCTGCCCGATCTGCGGCTCACCGCCACCTGCGTGCGGGTGCCTGTGCTGCGCGCCCATTCGGAGGCGGTGAACCTGGAGTTCGAGGAGCCCTTCCCGGTGGAGGAGGCTCGCCGCATCCTGGCGGCGGCCCCCGGGGTTGAGCTGATTGACGACTGGCAGGCCCAGCGCTTCCCGATGCCCACCGATGTCACGGGTCGGGATCCGGTGGCGGTGGGCCGCATCCGCCAAGACCTGAGCGAGCCCTGCGCTCTGGAGCTCTGGCTCTGCGGCGACCAGATCCGCAAGGGGGCGGCCCTCAACGCCATCCAGATCGCAGAGCTGCTTCAGGAAGGGGCGCCCGAGCCGGCCACCGCCTCCGCCGCTGCCCCCACCGCGTCCTCCGCCGTTTCTTCTTCCTCCGCCACAGGAGGTGCCGCTTGAGCCGGGTTTCCCTGCCAGTTCCCTTCGGCCGTGTGGTCACCGCGATGGTGACCCCCTTCGCGGCCGATGGATCCGTGGACCTTGCCGTGGCGGCACGCCTGGCGGGGCACCTGGTGGACCATGGTTCCGATGGCCTGGTGCTCAGCGGCACCACGGGCGAATCCCCCACGCTGAGCTGGGAGGAGCAGCATCGGCTGTTCCGTGCCGTGCGGGAGGCGGTGGGTGAGCGGGCCCTCCTGCTGGCGGGCAGCGGCAGCAATTGCACGGCCGAGGCGGTGGAGGCCACCGCTGCCTCAGCTGCCCTTGGGGCCGATGGGGCGCTGGTGGTGGTGCCGTACTACAACCGCCCCCCCCAGGACGGCCTGGAGGCCCATTTCCGGGCCGTCGCCGCGGCGGCTCCGGAGCTGCCGCTGATGCTCTACAACATTCCTGGGCGCACAGGTTGCAGCCTGCAGCCGGAGACCACCGCCCGCCTCCTGGATCTCCCCAACGTCATCAGCTACAAGGCCGCGAGCGGCACCACGGAGGAGGTCAGTCAGCTGCGCGCCCTCTGTGGCGACCGCCTCGCCATCTACAGCGGGGATGACGCCCTCACCCTGCCGATGCTGGCTGTGGGAGCTGTGGGGGTGGTCAGCGTCGCCAGCCACCTGGCGGGTCCTCAGATTCAGGCGATGGTGGCTGCCTTCCTGAGCGGCGACATCAACGCGGCCCTGGCGCTGCATGAGCGGTTGCTGCCGCTGTTCAAAGGGCTGTTTTGCACCACCAGTCCGATTCCGGTGAAGGCCGCCCTGGAACTCGAAGGCTGGTCTGTCGGTGCCCCCCGTCTTCCTCTCCTCCCCGCCGATCACGACGTGCGCCAACGCCTCAGCTCCATCCTCGCCGCCCTGCGTCCCACCTGACGCCAAGGCTCGCGTCCATCCAGATTCCATCCCCTCACGATTCTTTTTCCCCTCTAAATGAACAGTCCAAACGGTCAGAACGGTTCCGCGAAGTCAGTCACAAAGTCCGGCGCGAAAACAACGGGTGCCGCCTCCGGCACACCCCAGCAGCCCTGTCTGCGGGTGATCCCCTTGGGGGGTCTCCATGAAATTGGCAAAAACACGTGCGTTTTTGAATATGGCGACGACCTGATGCTCGTCGATGCCGGCCTCGCCTTCCCTAGCGATGGCATGCACGGCGTCAACGTGGTGCTTCCTGACACCGCTTACCTGCGCGAGAACCAGAAGCGGATCCGCGCCATGATCGTCACCCACGGGCATGAGGATCACATCGGTGGTATTCCTTACCACCTGCGCCACTTCAACATCCCCGTCATCTATGGTCCGCGCCTGGCGATGTCGATGTTGCAGGGCAAGATGGAGGAGGCCGGCGTTACCGATCGCACCACCATCCAAACGGTGAGCCCCCGGGATGTCGTGAAGGTGGGCCAGCATTTCTCCGTGGAGTTCATCCGCAATACCCACTCCATCTCTGACAGCTTCACCCTGGCGATCACCACGCCTGTGGGCGTGGTGGTGTTCACTGGGGATTTCAAGTTCGACCACACGCCCGTCGACGGCGAAAAGTTTGATATTCAGCGCCTGGCCCACTACGGCGAGCAGGGCGTGGTTTGCCTGTTCTCCGATTCCACCAACGCTGAGCTGCCGGGCTTCACGCCGCCGGAGCGCTCCGTGTTCCCCAACCTCGACCGCCACATCGCCAATGCCGAGGGTCGGGTGATTCTCACCACCTTCGCCAGCTCCACCCAGCGGGTGGCGATGATTTTGGAGTTGGCGATGAAGCACGGCCGCAAGGTGGCCCTGCTCGGGCGTTCGATGCTCAATGTGATCGCCAAGGCGCGTGAGCTTGGCTACATGCATTGCCCCGATGATCTGTTTGTGCCGATCAAGCAGATCCGCGACCTGCCCGACCGGGAAACCCTGCTGCTCATGACCGGCAGCCAGGGCGAACCGCTCGCGGCCCTCAGTCGCATCTCCCGGGGTGAGCATCCGCAGGTGCAGGTGAAGACCAGCGACACGATCATCTTCTCGGCCAGCCCGATCCCGGGCAACACGATCTCGGTCGTCAACACCATCGACCGCTTGATGATGCTGGGCGCCAAGGTGGTCTATGGCAAAGGCGAGGGCATCCACGTCTCCGGCCATGGCAGCCAGGAGGATCAAAAGTTGATGCTCGCGCTCACCCGGCCCAAGTTCTTCGTTCCGGTGCATGGCGAGCACCGCATGCTTGTGGCCCACTCCCGCACCGGCCACTCCATGGGCATCCCGGTGGATCACACCCTGATCATCGACAACGGCGATGTGGTGGAACTCACCCCCGATTCCCTGCGCAAGGGCGAACCGGTGAAGGCGGGCATTGAGTTGCTCGATGGTTCGCGCACCGGCATCATCGATGCCCGCGTTCTGAAGGAGCGTCAGCAACTGGCAGAGGATGGCGTGATCACCCTGCTGGCCACGATCAGCAGCGATGGGGTGATGACCTCACCGCCGCGGGTTCACCTGCGCGGCGTTGTCACCACCGCCGATCCCCGCAAGCTCTCGATCTGGTCCGAGCGCGAGATTGGCTGGGTGCTCGAGAACCGCTGGAACCCGCTGGCCCGCAACACCGGCGGCAAGGCCCCCGAGATCGACTGGGTGGGTGTGCAGCGCGAGGTGGAGCTGGGTCTGCAGCGCCGTCTCCGCCGCGAACTCCAGGTGGACCCCTTGGTCATCTGCCTGGTGCAGCCCATGCCCGCTGGCACCCCCGCCTACCAGGGTCGGGCTCAGACGGAGGCCGATACCCGTCCGGCGCCCCGCGTACGCCGGGATGGGGGTCGGGATGCCGGGCGCGATGTTGGCCGGGAGCCGGCCACCGGCCGCCCGCCCGCCCCGGTTCCGGTGGCAGCCCGGGTGGCCACGGACCGGGAGCCGGTGCAGGAACTCGAGCCGGCTGGCCGCACCCGCCGCCGCCGCTCCGCCGCCAGCTGAGTGGCTGATGGCCATGGCGTCTCCGCCCCAGGCGGAGACGCTGCCGCCGCGGCGGGTTTTTAGAGAATCTCTACCCGCAGCAGTCCCTGCAGGAGATCCGCCTCCTCTGCGAAGAACTCCTCCCCCGGGGGGGCCTGCTCCTCCGCTGTGCTGCTCTGGGCCTCAACCAGGGGAGGCGACGGTTGCCGCTCCTCCGGCGGGGTCGGGACCTGGGGTTGCGGGGGGGGGTGCTGGGCGGGCCTTTCCATCGCGTCCGTCTCCTGGATTTCGATTTCCTCGGCGAGCCTGGGGTCGGCTTGGTGTACCTCGATCATCTCGGGTTCGTCAATCACTTCGGCCACCAGCGGCTCCTGGGGGGGCTCGCTCGGGGTTGGCTCTCCTTTCCCCTCGGCCATGGCCCTCCCCTCGGCCATGGCCCAGGGAAGGTTGGCCGCAAGAGGAGGCGGTGTCCCCTGAGCGACCTCCGGAGGGGGGCTGTTGCCGGCCAACCACGGCATCACAGGCGTCTTCGGCTGGGATGGCGCGGCCGTCTCCGGATCGGCAGGAATCATGGCCTGCACCAAGTCATGCAGGCTGGCTCCGCTGTCTTCCTCAAGGGAAGGGGCCCCGACCGGCTGGGGTAGGTCCTCCGGCCGCAGGGCGGGGTGGGGGACGCCAACCGGCTCGGCTGCCATGGTCGTTGCCGCGACCGCTGGGCTGGCCAAGGGCTGGGGTGGCCGTTCGCATTGCTCAAGGCCCTGGGCTGCGATCTGCCGCAGGGAGGCCTCCGCCTTGCTTTCGAGAACGGCGCGATACAGATCCTCCGCCGCATCCCGTTCGCCAAAGCCGTAGAGATAGCTGTGCGCCATCAGCAGCTGCAGCCGTTCCCGCAGCCCGCTATCTCCCTGCTGGAGCTGGCTGAGCAGCCTTCCTCCTCTGTCGATCACTAGGGCCCAGCGATCCTCGCGGTAGGCCTTTTCGATGGCCGCATACCGCTCGATGGTCGTGCCCGTGTCGGAGAACTCAGCCATGGAGGTCCGGGGGAAGGAGCACCAGTGTGATGCGTTCCCAGCGCAGTTGCCATCCATTCTCCAGGTTCATCTGACCTGGACCCCGGGATGGCGCCAGCCTCGCCAGCAGCTCTGCCAGCGCTTCGCTGGCCAGGGGGCGACCCCGCAGGCGCATCAGCCAGGCCTGTAGCAGGCGCCCCTGGCTCGCTGGGGCCAGGACTGTGAGGCGAGGGCGTGACAGCGCCGCTACCCCCTCCTCCTCCGCCACTGGCAGGGAGAGAGCTTCCAGCGCCAGTGCCAGCAGTTCTGCCTCCCCATCCAGCTCCTCTGCCCAGCGCTCCGCTAGGGCGCTGATGCGGCGGGCGGCTCCAGGGTGCAGCGTCTCCAGCACCGGTAGCACCTCCGCCCGGATCCGGTTGCGGGCGAAGCGGGGGTCCCCGTTGCTGGGGTCGAGCCACACCGGGAGAGCGAGGGAGCGGCAGATGCGGGCGGTGTCATCCCGGTGGAACGGCAGCAGGGGCCGCACCAACTGCGGCGCCCCCGGCTCGGCCCCCAGGGGGCGGCTGGCCCGGGGGGGCGTCAGGCCGCGGCGGTCGCTGCCGCGGGCAAGGTTGAGGAGCATCGTTTCAGCCCTGTCGCTAGCGGGGTGGCCCGTGAGCACGGGGCCGCACCCGAGCCGGCGCGCCTGCCGCTCCAGGCAGGCGTAGCGCCAGGCCCGTGCCGGGGCTTCGCTGGTGCAGGGGGGATCGGCCCGCTCAACGCGGATCTCCAACCCCTGAGCCGTGGCCCAGGCGGCAAGCGCCGCGGCCTGCTCAGCCGACTCCGGGCGCCAGCGATGGTCGCCATGCCAGAGATGCAGCCGCCAGTGGTACAAGCGCCGCAGCCCGAGCAGCAGCCCCGTCAGGGCCATCGAATCCTGACCGCCGGACACCGCCAGCAGCAGGGAAGCCCCCGCCGGCAGCAGGGTGGGGCGACGCCGCAGCCAGCGGTGCAGGCGCAGGTGGTCGGGGCTCCAGGCCGCAGCCCCGGATGGGAGAATCACGTCTGCTTCTCCGGCCGTCGTCATGTCGCGTATCTCCAGCCTGCCTTCCGGCCTGCAGCGCAGGATCGCGGAGCGTCGCCTGCTCAAGGTGATCGCGGGCCTCACCAACTTCGACATCGCCTCGGTGGAGCGCATCGCCCGGGCCGCGGCCGCTGGCGGCGCCGACCTGATCGACATCGCCTGCGATCCGGAGCTGGTGGCCCATGTGGCGGCGGCGGCTCCCGGCCTGCCGATCTGTGTGTCGGCGGTGGATCCGGCGCTTTTCCCCGCTGCGGTGGCCGCCGGCGCCAGCGTCGTGGAAATTGGCAACTTCGACGCCTTCTATCCCCTGGGGCGGGTGTTCGGGGCCGAGGAGGTGCTGGCGCTCACCCGCCGCACCCGCGCCCTGCTGCCCACGGTTCCCCTCTCGGTCACGGTGCCGCACGTGCTGCCGCTCGATGCCCAGGAGCAGCTGGCCGCTGATCTTGAGGCTGCCGGCGCCGACCTCATCCAGACCGAGGGGGGGACCTCCGCGCGGCCGGTGAGCGCCGGCACCCTCGGCCTGATCGAGAAGGCCGCCCCCACCCTGGCGGCCGCCCACGCGATCAGTCGCGCCGTGGGCCTGCCAGTGCTCTGCGCCTCTGGCCTCTCCGCTGTCACCGTGCCGATGGCAATCGCCGCCGGCGCCCACGGCGTTGGGGTCGGCTCGGCCGTGAATCGCCTCCACGACGAACTCGCCATGGTGGCGGTGGTGCGTGGGTTGCGCCTGGCCCTTCAGGCCTCCTCGGTGGAAGCCGGCGCCCCTGTGGAGCCTTCCCGGGCCGGCTGAGGCG
Source organism: Synechococcaceae cyanobacterium (assembly GCA_046342735.1). Classification (GTDB taxonomy): domain Bacteria; phylum Cyanobacteriota; class Cyanobacteriia; order PCC-6307; family Cyanobiaceae; genus Cyanobium. The sequence goes on along the minus strand of JBKDOZ010000090.1, from coordinate 898 downwards.
AGGAAGGCGGTTGTCCGCCCCATGGGGTCTGCCTAGCCTGGGGCGGTCTTGAAACTCCCTCCAATGGTCAACAGTCTGGTCTGGCTGCTGCAGTGGCCGATCCGGGCGCTGATCCTGCTGCTGATCTCCCGCCTGCCTCTGGGGGTGGAGATGGCGAGCTTTCCGATCGCCCTGATCTCCGCTGCCGTTATTGGTCTGCTCGGCACCCTGCTGATCTGGCCGCTGAAGTTTGTGCTGGCCCCGATCTGGGCGATCACCTCCCTCGGCGGCCTGATCAGCCCGGTGTCCTTCCTGTTCAACTGGCTGATCACGATCGTCCTGTTCGGCCTCGCGGCCTGGCTGATCCAGGGCTTCCGCCTTCGCAATGGCCTGATGAGCGCCGTGCTTGGCTCCCTGGTCTACAGCGTGCTCAGCACGATTGTGCTGCAGCTCCTCGGCCTCGATGTGCCCCTCACCCGGGCCATGGCCCTGGTCACCGGCGGCGTCGCCTGATCGAACCCCAGCGTTGCCGGGCTTTCCTCCCCGCGGATTCCCGCGGGGAGGCTTCACAATGGGCGGATGTCTTTTCAGCTCCAGGCCCCATACGTCCCCAGCGGTGACCAGCCCACCGCCATTGAGTCCCTGGTGCGCGGGGTCGAGGGGGGCGAGCGCTACCAGACCCTGCTGGGGGCCACCGGCACCGGCAAGACCTTTTCGATCGCCAATGTGATCGCCCGCACCGGCCGCCCAGCCCTGGTGCTGGCCCACAACAAAACATTGGCGGCCCAGCTCTGCAACGAACTGCGCGAGTTCTTCCCCAACAACGCCGTCGAATATTTTATCTCTTATTACGACTACTATCAGCCCGAGGCCTATGTGCCGGTCTCGGATACCTACATCGCCAAGACAGCGTCGATCA
>JBKDOZ010000089.1:0-7021 GCA_046342735.1 Synechococcaceae cyanobacterium | reverse complement strand
GCGCTGGCGTCAGCGTCAGTGCCACCAGACTGGAGGCCGCGATCGAGAACAGGTAGGCCAGGCCCATGGGCGCAAAGATCCGCCCTTCCACCCCCGTGAGGCTGAAGATCGGGGCGAACACCACCACGATGATCACGGAGGACAGGAGCACCGGCTGGCGTACCTCCACGGAGGTTTCGAACACCACCTGCAGGGGATTCCTGGGCTCGGCGGCCACCTGGTTGCGGCGCAGCCCGGAGTAGCAGTTCTCCATGTCGACGATGGCGTCGTCGACCACCGAGCCGATCGCCACCACCAGACCACCGAGGGTCATGGTGTTGATCTCCAGCCCGAAGGCGCGCATCAGCATCAGGCCGATCACGAGCGACAGGGGGATGGCGCTGAGGGTGATCACGGCGGTGCGCCAGTTCATCAGAAACAGCACCATCACCAGGGACACGATCAGGATCCCTTCGATCAGGGAAGCACTGACGTTCTTGATCGCCGTGTCAATGAAATTGGCCTGCCGGAAGGTGCGCGTCACCTCAATGTCACCCGGCAGGGTCTTGCTGAGAGCGGTGATCCGCGCCTCCACCTCGCGGGTCACCCGTGGCGTGTCGATGTCGGGCTGTTTGTTGATCATCAGCACCACCGCCGGCTTGCCGTTGAAGCTGCCATCGCCGCGCTTCAGGGCACTGGCCAACCGCACCTCGGCGACTTCACCGAGGCGCAGCGCCTGGCCTTGGCTGTTGGTCACCACGGAATCAGCAAGATCCTCACTGCTGAGCGCCTGGCCGCTGGCGCGGATCAGCTTCTCCTGCCCGCCGGCGATCAGAAAACCGCCCGGTGCATTGGCACTGGCGGCCGCCGCCGCCTCAGCCACGGCCTGCAACGACACCTGGCGGGCCTGGAGTCGCTGAGGATCGATCTGGATCTGCTGCTGGGCCTCCTCACCGCCGTAGAGGGTCACCTGGGAGACACCGGGAACCTCCAGGATCTGGTTGTTGAACGTGGTGGCGACGATCCGGCGCAACTGCATCGGCGTCGTGGGGCCGCCGCCCTTCAGGGTGAAGGCGTACTGCAGGATCGTGCCCAGGGGAGACACGAGGGGGGAGATGGCCGGGGAGCTGGCATTGGCGGGCAGCTCCGCCTCGATCTGTTGCAGGCGTTCTGCCACCGATTGGCGAGCCCGGTTGATGTCGGCGTTCTGATCGAAAACCACCTGGACCATCGAGAGCCCCACCTTCGAGGAGGAGCGCACCGTTTCCACTCCCGGCAGGCCATGGACGGCTGATTCGATCGGCACGGTGATGCGCTGTTCCACCTCTTCCGGTGCCAGACCATCGGCTGTGGTCTGCACATCCACCTGGGGAGGGGCGAACTGGGGGAACACATCCAGGGGCATCCGGCTGAGGATCGACAGGCCCCAGAGGGTGATCAGCACGGCGGCCACAACCACCAGCCAGCGCCTGGCGATGGACGTGCGCAGGGTCTGGTTGAGCAAGCGTTCCAGCATGGGAATGGGTTGGGAGGCGGGAGAGCGCGAAAGGTTCGGAGGTCAGTTCTTCTTGCCCAGCCGGGAGACCACAACCCCAGCGCCAACCACGACCACCACAGCACCGGCCCCGATCACCAGGGGGTTGAGGCCTGCGGCGGCCGTTGGCGTGGCTTGAGACGCAGCGGCTTCAGCGGCAGCGGGGGGGGCGGCAGCGGCGGGGGCAGCCGCACTGGCTGCAACGGCGCTCTGGCTCTTCTTCGATTCGGCGTAGAGCGAGAGGGCCCCCTGGGTCACCACGTTGTCTCCAGGCGCGATGCTGCCGTCGGTGATGGCGATCTGATCGCCTTGGCTGGCGCCGGTCTGGAGGAACACAGGGTCGTAGGTGGTGCCGCTTTTCACGAAGGCCAGGGGCTTGCCATCCGCATCCACCACCGCAGCGACCGGAATGGAGACCACGCCGCCGGCTTCCGTGGCAGGAGCGGTGGTGATCCCCAGCATGGAATCAATCTCGGCGCTGGCCTTCACCTGGCGCACGTTCCCCTGCTGCTGAAACTCATCGCCATGACCCACGTGGGCCCTGGCCGGGCTGAACCCACCGAGGGCCAGGGTTCCGAGGCTGAGGCCGCCGGCCAGAAGAAGAGCGCGCATGCTGCTGCTGCCGCAAGGGCAGGACAAGACCCGCGAAGGATGGCGGAGTCGCGATGAAAAACAGGTGAAATTGCCTGTGCTGCCTAGGATCCGCCGTTCTCAGCTTCCACCTGATGCCGCTGCGGATCCTGCTGGTGGAAGACGAGCAGGAACTGGCCGGCGCCGTGCAGACCGTGCTGCAGCGCCAGGGCCATGTGGTCGACCATTGCCCGGATGGGCTGGAGGGCTGGACGCTGCTGTGCAGTGAGCTGGCCCGCTATGAGCTGGCGATCGTGGATTGGATGCTGCCGGGCCTGAGCGGCCCTGAGCTCTGCCGCCGGGCCCGCACATCCGGCCTTGAGCTGCCGCTGCTGCTGCTCACCGCCCGCGCCGAGACAGCCGATCGGGTGGAGGGGCTCGATGCCGGTGCCGATGACTACCTGAGCAAGCCCTTCGCGATGGAGGAGCTGCTGGCCCGGGTACGGGCGCTGCAGCGCCGCCAGCCCAGCTACCGCGAGCCCGTGCTGGCGGTGGGTCCCTATCGCTTCGATCCCCAAACCGGCCTGCTGGAGGTCAGCACAGCCGGTGGTCTTGTGGCGATCCCGCTGGCGGGCAAGGAGCAGCAGTTGATGATCTATTTCCTTGAAAATCCTGAGCGGATCATTCCCGGTTCCCAGCTGCGCCACCAGCTCTGGGATCTGCATCAGGATCCGGTGAGCAATGTGGTGGCGGCCCAGATCCGGCTGCTGCGGCGGAAACTGGCGGCCCACGGCCTGCCTTCCCCGATCGAAACGGTGCCGAGCCGCGGCTATCGCTTCCATGCCCGGCTGCCTGGGGAGCCATGAGCGCCAACCGCCCACCGGCTCCGGCCCTGCTGTGGCGAGCTCGGCTACGCCTGGCTGCCCTCTCGCTGCTGGTGATGGGCGCGATTCTGTACGGCGCCGGTTTCGCTATGGCGCGCCTGCTGCTGCAGGAGCGTGAAACCTCCCTGCGCCGCGAACTGCAGACCCTCGCCGGCACCCTGCACGACAGCCTCAAACCCAGCCTGCCGCCAGTGGCCGTGCCGTCTGCGGCATTGGCGGCGGTGCTGCCGGGCCTGTGTCTGGTGGGTCAGGCCTGTCCGGCCGCTGATGCCCTGATCAAGCGCCATGCCATCAGCGCCGCCGACCCGGCCCGCTTCCAGCTGCGGATTTTCAATGCCCGCGGCCAGCTGCTGGCCGCCTCGCCTGGCGCCCAGGGGCCTGCCCGGCCGGAGCCGGTGTGGCAAGAGCAGCGTTTGCCTGGGGGTGAGCGGTTGTTGAGCTACGCAATCCATCTGCACCGGGCCCATGGCAGCGGTCAGCAGGACTGGGGCACCCTGCAGATCAGTCGCAGCCTGGCACCCCTTGATGCTGAGGCCAGCCGGCTTTGGTGGCTGGGCCACGGCGTGTTCGCTCTGGCGATGGCAGGAATGGCCCTGGCCAGCTGGTGGCTGGCGGGGCTGGCGATGGCGCCCCTGCTGGAGGCTTACCGCCGCCAGGAGCAGTTCAGCGCCGATGTCGCCCATGAACTGCGCACGCCCCTGGCCAACCTGCTGGCCCTGCTGGAAGCCGAACGCAGCGGCCTGAGCCGCTCGATCACTCCGTTCCAAGCGGGGGTGCTCCCCCCAGCGCCTCCCGAGGCAGAAGCCCCCTCGGCGACCGGTCTGAATCGGATGCTGAGCCAGGGCCGGCGGCTGCAACAGCTGATCGCCGATCTGCTGCTCCTCGCCAGCCTCGAGCGGCCTCCGACGAGGGCCCATCTGCAGAGGTGCAACCTCGCGGAGATCTGCGCGGATCTCCTGGAGGACTTCAGCGAAGCGGCCGCCGCGGCGGAGGTGACCCTGGAATCGGCGATCAAGCTCAGCGACGTCGTTGTCATGGGGATCGAATCGGAACTGAGCCGCCTGCTGATCAATCTGCTCAGCAATGCCCTGCAGCACAGCCCGGCTGGCGGCATGGTCCTAGTGGGTCTGCAGCGACGCGGCCGGGAGATCCAGTTGTTCGTGCAGGACAGCGGTCCTGGCATCCCAGCGGAGCAGCAGCGGCGGATCTTTGAGCGGTTCCATCGCCTCGATCCCGCCCGTAGCCGTCAGCAGGGGGGCACGGGTCTGGGGCTGGCCATCGCCCAGGCGATCGCCCGACGCCATGGCGGGGTGATCTGCGTGGAGTCGACACCGGGACACGGCGCGACGTTTTCCCTGCGGCTTTCTGCTGTCAGGTGTTTGCCCTGATCCGGGGCAGCCTTTTTAACCCGAATGGAGCTCTGCGGCCCCCACCCAGCACCACCGCCAGCCTCGGTGGAAGCTCGGTCTCGCCAGCGGCCTTGTGTCCCTTGTGCTGCATCGAACCTTCCTGCCGCCCAATCCGGCCAGGATGGAATCAGCAGCTCAACGCAGGTGCCGATGGCACGGTTTCTGAATCGTTGCGGCGCAGGGAGGGGGCGTTCGTTGAAAGGCATCGCTCCAGCGGCAGCGGCCTTGCTGGTTCTGGCAAGCTCCGTTCAGGCGGGCCCAAGCGCCCCTGGCGCGGAGGCCGGCACCGCGGCTCCGACCACCGCGATGCCTCCTGGTAGTGGCCGGAGTGGCATGCCGATGGGCCAGCATTCCGCCGATGCCCACTTCATTGTGATGATGATTCCCCACCACGAGGGGGCCATCGCCATGGCGGAGCTGGCCCTGCAGCGCTCCAGGCGACCGGAGATCCGGGGCCTTGCAGAGAGGATCCGCACCAGTCAGAGCCAGGAGAATGCCCAGATGCGCCGCTGGTATCGCCAGTGGTACGGTAGCGACGTGCCCACCTGGCCAGGTCAGGGGATGGGCATGAGGGGCGGCATGGGAATGGGCGGTATGGGCATGGGAATGCCCGGCTTCTCCACCAGCCTCGATTCCCTCCGCACGGCTCCCGACTTCGATCGGGCCTTTCTCGTGCAAATGATTGCCCACCACCGCATGGGCGTGATGATGGCTTCCCATGCCCAGTGGGGCACCGTCCATCCCGAGCTCCGGGAGCTGGAGGCGGCGATGGTGCGTGTGCAGAGCGAGGAGATCGAGCAGATGGCCCGCTGGTATCAGCAGTGGTTCGGCACGGCGAACCGCTGAAAGCGCCAGGGGTTGTCCCAGTCCGCCCCGGTCAGGTGGCGAACGCCCAGCTCAGCGGTCGGCGGCGACCAGCCCGGCAGTGGGAGCAGCCGGCGTACGGCCCCCACAGGCTTCCCAGCTGTTGAGCATGGCAAACAGCTCAGATTGCAGGTTTTGCATCGCTGTGATCTTCTCGCCGATCTCACCGGCCTTGCTGCGGATCCGCGCCTTCAGGTCGCTGCAGGTGCAGACGCCCGAGCGCCGTGCCTCGAGGATCTTCCCCACATCCAGGAGCGGGATCTCCATGGCCCGCAGGGTGCGGATCAGGGCCAGTTCCGAAAACACCCCGTCATCGAAGAGCCGGTAGCCACCGTCGCTGCGGCTGATCGGCTGGATCAGCCCTTCATCGCAGTAGAAGCGGATCGTCTTGACGGTGAGACCGGAGCGGTTGGCCACCTCGCCGATCTTCAGGGGTGGGCTTAGGGGCGGGGCAATCACCACTTGACTCTCCACCAAGGGGAGAGTGCATGGTAGGGATGATCCGTTGGCTGCGTTGCCTCGATGCGCCCTGCTCCCGCCGTTCTGGCGCTGTTCGGCCTGTTGGCGGCCACTGTCCCGGCACTGGCCCAGCTGGATCCCCACCACGGCCACCATCCGCTCCACCAGATGGGGGCTCCAGCCCCCGCGTCATCGCCGGCCGCCGCACCCGTCGATCACAGCGCCCACAACCACGAGGTCGGTCCGGCGGGGCGCACCTACGACCTGCGCTGGCTCGACGCAATGGTCCAGCACCACACCGGCGCCCTGCGGATGAGTGCGTTCGTGTTCGACATCGGCCAGCCGGGCGTGGGTGCCCTGGCTAATACGATCTGGCGCGACCAGGCCCAGGAGATCAAGGCGATGGGCCAGTGGCGCAAGGCCTGGTATCCCGAGGCGCCCGTCTATCCCGTTGCCCTGAAGACCGGTGGCGATCCCGACAGCATGGAAGGCCTGGAGCGGATGAGCGCCGCGCACATCCAGGCGATGCAGATGATGGGCTCCACACCCACACGGGAGAACCGCGTCACCTGGTTTCTCGAAGGGATGCTCGCCCACCACGGCGGTGCGCTGCTGATGGCCCACGACGCACTCCGCAAGAGCAACAACCCGACCATCCGACGTCTTGCCCGCGAGATCATCGTGGCCCAGCGGCGCGAAATCATCGAGCTGCGCCGCATGCTCAGGCATGACGGACTCAACAAACCCGAGTACCACCAGTTCGATGCCCTGTTCTCGTTCTGATCAACGCCTGGGGGTGGCTGCGGTGGCGCTGCTCTGTGCGCTGCAGCTGCCCAACCAGGTCCTCGCTCACGCCAAGGGTCTCTACAAGACCCAGGCCGAGGCAGAGCAGCGTGCCAAGGAGCTGGGCTGCAAGGGCACGCATCAGAACAATGGGCTGTGGATGCCCTGCGGCGGTGAGGCGATGCTGCACAAGGCACTGTGGCAAGAGTGAGGCCGATGCCACGAACCCTTAGCGCCCGGTTCCGCCGCGCCCATCGCGTCGTGGTTCCCCTGGCCGCCGCGCCGCTGCTGCTGACGGCGGCCAGTGGCTCCCTCTACAGCCTGCTGCTGGAGCGCGGCATCGATGCCTTCTGGCTGCTCAAGCTCCACACCGGCACGTTCGGCCCCATCAACCTGCAGCCTTACTACTCAGTGCTGCTCGGCGGCCTCACCCTGGTGGTGATCGCTTCCGGACTGGCCCTGCTGCTCACCAGCGGCCGGGCCCGAGCCTGAGGGCCGCTTAGCCGCCGGCGAGCATCACCGCGCCCATGGCGGCCATG
>JBKDOZ010000088.1:0-5037 GCA_046342735.1 Synechococcaceae cyanobacterium | reverse complement strand
GGCTTACCCATAAGCCTCCAGAATGGTGATCCAGCAAGAGCAGTAGAAGCCATCGGCCCAGCGCGCTCTCTCCAGGGCACGCTTACCGTTTTCCTGCGTGCTGTAGAGACCTTGGCGTCACCGGGTTTCCTGGTCCCCTCTGCGGCTCGGCTTCGTGCGGCGCGTAGCGATCGACACTTTGGCCAGGGGATGTTTTGCTGGTATTGGTGGTGCGTGTGGCTTTGGCTTTGGCCGTGGGAGTTCAGCTATGCTCCTCTGGAATCGTATCCCCATCCATGCCAGAGAATGTTGTCCAGGAATATGGATGGAGTTCCACGCAAGGCCCGCATACCTGTGACTTTCTGGCCCCAGAGATCCTGAGGATCCTGAAGAATCTGACCGTACGACGGGTGATGGATCTGGGCTGTGGCAACGGGGCATTATGCGCCACTCTTTCGGCCTCTGGCTATGAGGTTGTTGGTGTTGAATACGATGCAGGAGGCGTAGAGCTGGCCAAGAAAACCTATCCCTCCATCCCCTTTTATCGGTTTGGTGTTCAGGATGACCCCCAGGAGCTTTTGCCTCACGAAAAGCCGTTTGATGCGGTGGTCTCCACCGAGGTGATCGAGCACCTGTATTCCCCCCATCTGCTGCCCCGTTTTGCAGCGGCTGTTTTGCCCACTGATGGCCATCTCATTATCTCGACCCCCTATCATGGCTATCTCAAGAATCTCGCCCTTTCCTTGTTTGGGGCCTGGGATTCGCACCACACCGCCCTCTGGCATGGGGGCCACATCAAGTTCTGGAGTCGCCGTTCCCTTACCACCCTCCTCGAACAGAATGGCTTCCAAGTTGTTGCCTTCACAGGTGTTGGTCGCCTGCCGTTTCTCTGGAAGTGCATGATTCTGGTGGCCCGCAAACGATGAGTTCCTGCCCCCGGCTCAGGAGACCTCCCTCGGATCAACCTGGGCAACGGCGAACTCGCGCAGATTTCCGGACAGCAGCGGGTGGTGGATGAAGTAGCTGCTCCGAGGAAAAGCGAGAGGGAACGCCAACTCATCGCCACGATGACATGCGTGCGTAACAGCAATGGGCTGTGCTGGAGGCACTCTTGGCTGTGCTGGACGCACTCCTCCTTTGCCGAGGCTGGGGATCTGCATGGGATGCCCGATGTGCCCATCCTCATGGTGATGCTCCAGCGCCCTCCACCAATCCCAGCGCTGTTTCAAGGCAATCTGCCCCTTTCGCTATCTTGTCCCGCCGCCAGCGCGCAATCCGCGGGAAGCGCACCGCAATACCACTTTTGTGTCGGCTGGAGGGCTGCAATCCCTCAAACGCAAGCTCGAACACCTGCAGCGGCTCCACCGCCCGCACCGGCCCGAAGCGCTCGATCGTGTGGCGGCGGATCCAGCGGTCGAGTTCGCTGATTTCCTCGTCGTTGAGGCCGGAGTATGCCTTGGCGAAGCTCACCAGTTCTCCCTCGCCATTCCAGAGGCCAAACGTGTAATCCGTGAATAGATTGGCGCGGCGGCCGCTGCCGGCCTGGGCGTAGAGCAGCACCGCATCCAGCCGTAACGGCTCCCGTTTGTGTTTCCACCAGCTGCCCCGGCGACGGCCCGCTTGATAGGGAGAATCGGCGGCTTTGAGCATCAATCCCTCGGCGCCGGCTCCGGCGGCGGCGGCCCGTAGGGGCTCCAGTGCCTCCCAGCTCGCCAGCGGCAGCAGGGGCGAGAGGCGCAGGGGGGTGATGGCAAGCACCGGCGCCATCAGGTCCTCCAGGGAGGATCGACGCTCCCGCAGCGGTTGGGCGCGGATGTCTGTGCCCTGGTGCTCCAGCAGGTCGTACGCCACGAAGGCGGCGGGACACTCCGCCCGCAGCGCCTTTCCCGGCGCCTTGCGGCCCAGCCGGCGCTGCAGCTGCGCAAAGGGCGCCGGCCGATCCGCCGCCGCCGGCCACACCAGCACTTCGCCATCGAGCACCGTGCCTTCGGGCAACGCGGCGGCCGCCTCCACCAGCTCCGGAAACGCGCCGTGGATCAGCTCCTCCCCCCGGCTCCATAGAAACGACGATCCGGCGCGGCGGATCAGCTGGCCGCGGATGCCGTCGTACTTCCACTCCACCAACCAGTCGCTCACCGGGCCCGGCAGGGGGGATGGGGAGGTGGTGTCGTTTGTGGTGGCTGACTCCAGCGGCGAGGCCAGGAAAAAGGGATAAGGGCGGCTCGGCACCGCTTCCTCGGCCTCCGCCTCCGCCAGCAGCGCCTGAAACGCTTCGGCGCTCGGCGTGAAGCCCCCCATCAGCCGGTGTTGCAGCCGCGCCTCCTCCAGCCCGCTCAGCCGTGCCAAAGCCCGCAGCACCAATCCCTGACCCACCCCCACCCGCAGGCCGCCGGTGAGCAATTTGTTCGCCACCAGCAACTCCTCCGCGCCCAGCCCACTCCAGAGCCGCCGCACCGCCCGCTCCTGCTCCTCCCCCTCCAGCGCCGCGGCGGCGGGCAGCAGCTCCTCCATCCAGCGGTGCAGGGGCGCCGCCGCGGCACGTTCCCCCTCGGGTCCCGGCTCCTTCTGCGGTTCCGGCTCCGGCGCAAATTGTTGCCACAGCAAGGCGATCGTTTCCGCCGAATCACCCACCTGGGCGTAGCAGTCGTCGAACAGCCACTCGGGCAGGGGCGAGCCCGCCAGGCAGATCTGGCGCAGGCGGCGACCGGTGATCAGGCGGCGCCCCTGGCGGCCCAGCAGCACATGCAGTGCCCAGGCTGCGTCCGCAGGTTCCGCTGCGCGGAAATACGCCACCATCGCCTCCACCCGCGCGCCGGTGCCGCTGCGGCCATCGAGGTCCTGGTAGAGGGCGGCAAAGCGTCGCATCCGCGAAGCCTATGCAGAGTCGCCGGCTCCCTCGCGGCCATCGCCCCCATCACCCCGCTCGGCCGCGAAGGCCCCTGCCAGGGGATCGGCGCTGATGCCCTCCACCTCCCGCAGGTAGCGGGCCAGCCCGTCGCTGTTGCCGTGGGTCACGTACACCTGCTGCGCGCCGCTCTCACGCACTGTCCGCAGCAATCCCGGCCAATCGGCGTGGTCGCTCAGCACGAAGCCGCGCTCATAGCCCCGCCGCCGCCGGGCGCCGCGCACCGCCATCCAACCGCTCACGAATGCCGTTTGCGGCAGCTTCAGCCGCTTCATCCAGGGCGAGCGATGCGCCGAGGGCGGTGCGATCACCAGCCGTCCTGCCAGCGATTCGCCCCGTGGTACTTCGCTCAGCGGCCGGGTGGGTGGCAGCGGCACACCAGCCTCCCGGTAGGGATCCATCAGGGCCTCCACAGCGCCGTGCAGCAGGATTTCGTCGGCCACCCCCAACGCCGCCAGTTCCGCCAGCAGCCGCTGCGCCTTGCCGAAGGCATAGGCAAACAGCAGCGACGGCCGCTCCGGCGCCGCTCGCCACCATTGAAGGATCTCCGTGGCCACCTCCGCCCCCGGCCGCCACCGGTAGATCGGCAACCCAAACGTGGCCTCGGTGATGAACACATCGGCCCGCACCGGCTCGAACGGCGCGCAGCTCGGGTCGGCGCAGCGCTTGTAATCGCCGCTCACCAGCCAGCTCTCGCCCCCCGCCTCCAGCCGGATCTGGGCGCTGCCGAGCACGTGGCCGGCGCTGTGGAACGACACCCGCGCCTCGCCGATGCGGTGTCGCTCGCCATAGGCCACCGGCAGCAGCGAAATCGCCGACCCCAGGCGTCGCCGCAGGATGCCCTCGCTGGCGGCCGTGGCCCAGTATTCGCCGCAGCCCGGCCGGGCATGGTCGGCGTGGGCGTGGGTGATCAGGGCCCGCGGCACCGGCCGCCACGGGTCGATCCACGCCTGCGCCGCCCGGCAGTAGAGGCCCTCGGGGGTGAGGCTGAGCAGCCCGTGGGGGCGAAAGGGAATCAGGGATGTTCCATGTACATATTGCAAGTTTCCCTGGCGCCCTCGTCACCCATATCGGCATCCGGATCATAGCCAAGCGCCTCCCGGAGAGCGACGGCAATCGAGCCACTGCGGAAGCGATTCCAGTCTCTCATGCGTAGGTAACTCTCATTATGATCCGCCCTTCGCAGCAACTCCTGAAATTGGCCCTGAAGTGGATCGGGGAGGGTGAGATCAGTGGCCATAACCGCATATTCTACATGGGTGAGGTTGACCAACTTGCTGTAAAGCTCTAGGTCGCAAAGTTTGTCAATGCTTGGGCGCAGGTCTGGATTTGCCTCTAAGGCGTTAACCAGGAGTGCCACAAACTCTTTCGTAAAGTCGATAAGGGAGATCCCTTCGCCTGACTGTTCAGTGCTCATCGACAGGGCCTGAATGAAAGCCCCCGTAGTTTAGCTGGAGCTAGGCTGCAAGTCCAGCTGCTGCTCGGTGGTGGACGAGTATCCATCGATCACGAAGCCAAAATGCCAACTCGGAAAGCCCCTGGCGAGACCACCAAATTCTCGGTTTAAGAGCTGGGTTTCAGGCCATGCTCTTCAACACGACTGGCTGTTTGTTCTGGATGGTCTTGTCCCCTTCGGGACGGGTGCCTCATTCACCTGTTTCCAAGGCAGATGGTGTCCATGGTTCCTGTGCACCACGGGGCGTCTTGCATCGCGCTTGCTGGTGGTTAGCGCTGTTGAAACGGTGTGTTGCTGGCAATGCTTGCTCTCGGACGTTCGGCATTCGCATTCCGCCTCGTCTCCTCTATCAGGTCGGGATGGGGCCGTTGTCTGCCATTCTTGTCCTGCAGCGTTTCAGCGCTTAGATTAAAGTCATTGGCATTTTCCTTCTTCTCCATCCTATCGTCACAACTGGTTTTCGCTTCAATCTAATCTAGCTTGGCGTTTTTTTGGTATTGACGCTATGGTCTGCTGATGTTTCTGCTCTCGCCTGGATCCAGGTCTTCTCTGATGGCGGAGGCTTGAGCCGCGGCCATGCATCCTTTGGCTGTTCCTGGCTCTGATTTATCTGGCAGGGCCCATGCCATCGTGAGCTTCCTCTTTTACTCCACCATTTTTTCGGTGATTACCAATTTGATGATGGGCGGCACAACCT
>JBKDOZ010000087.1:0-6048 GCA_046342735.1 Synechococcaceae cyanobacterium | reverse complement strand
CTGATCGGCCCGGCCCGCTTCGGGATGCTTCTCGGCGGTGGTGTCCTCCTTGTGGAACAGGGCGCCGGTGGGGCACACATCCACGCACTTGCCGCAGGAGGTGCAGGCCTCCACCTCCCCCCAGGGCTGATCGAGCCCGGCGATGATCTGGCAGCCGTGGCCGCGACCCCCCACATCCCACACGTGGGCCCCCTCAATCTCGCCGCACACCCGCACGCAGCGGGTGCAGAGGATGCAGCGGTGGTGATCGAGGGCGAAGCGGGGGTGGGAGGCATCCACATGGCGGAGCGGCACCTGGTACGGGAAGCGGCTGTGGTCCATCCCCACCGCCACCGCCACGTCCTGCAGCTCGCAGGCGCCGTTGGCCACGCACACCGCACACACATGGTTGCCCTCAGCGAAGAACAACTCCACCGCCATGCGGCGGTACTCCCGCAGGGTCGGGGTGTCGGTGCGCACCACCTGGCCTTCGAGGGCCTCACTGGTGCAGGCGGGCAGCGGCCGGCCCGCCCCCTCTACCTCCACCAGGCAGAGCCGACAGGCCCCCACCGGCGTCAGCCCATCGAGGTGGCAGAGGGTGGGCAGCTCCAGCCCGGCCGCGCGGCAGGCCGCCAGCAGGCTGGCCCCGGCCGGGACTGCCACATCGGCGGTGTCAATCCGCAGGGTCACTACACCCATGGCGAGCCCTCCCCCGACCCCAGCGGCTCGACCGGCAGCTCCAGCTCCGCCTGCAGCTCCGGCTCCGGCTCCGGCTCCGGCTCGGCCACCATCGCCGCCTCGTATTCGTGGCGGAACCAGCGCAGGGTGCTCAGCACGGGGTTCGGCGCCGCCTGGCCCAGGCCGCAGAGGCTGGTGGCCCCCACCATGGTGCAGAGCTGCTCCAACTGCGCCAGGTCGGCCGGGGCAGCGCGGCGTTCGCAGAAACGATCCAGCAGGCCCGCCAGCTGCACCGTGCCCGCCCGGCAGGGGAGGCACTGCCCGCAGCTCTCAGCCACGTTGAAGCGCATGAAATGGCGGGCCACCTCCGGCATCGCGGTGCTGTCGCCGATCACCACCATGCCGCCGGAGCCCATCATCGATCCCAGGGCCCGCAGGCTTTCGTAGTCCACCGCCGTGTCGAGGAGGGCGGCGGGGATGCAGCCTCCGGAGGGCCCGCCGGTCTGAACGGCCTTCACGGCCCCCCCGGGCACACCACCCCCCATCGTCTCAACGACGGTGCGCAGGGGGATGCCCATCGGCACCTCCACCAGGCCGGTGTGGCGCACGGCACCGGAGAGGGTGAACACCTTGGTGCCGCGGCTGCCCTCGCTGCCGATCGCCGCATACCAGGCCCCGCCCTCCCGCAGGATCCCCGGCACCGCGGCAAAGGTTTCCACGTTGTTGATCAGGGTGGGGGCGCCCCACAGGCCCGCCTGGGCCGGATAGGGCGGTCGCACCCGCGGTGTGCCCCGCTGGCCCTGGATCGAGGCCAGCAGCGCCGTCTCCTCCCCGCACACATAGGCGCCGGCCCCCACGCGCACCTCGATCGCCAGGTCGTAGCCGCCGGGCAGGCCGCGGCCCAGAAGGCCCCGGGCGTGCGCCTGGGCCAGGGCGTGCCGCAGACGCTCGATCGCCAGCGGATATTCCGCGCGCACGTAGATGTAGCCCTCCTGGGCCCCCACCGCAAAGGCGGCGATCGCCATCCCTTCGATCAGCCGATGGGGGTCCCCCTCCAGCACACTGCGGTCCATGAAGGCGCCGGGGTCGCCCTCATCGGCGTTGCACACCACGAAGCGCCGGCCGGGGGGCTGCAGGGCCACCGTGTCCCACTTCAGGCCGGTGGGGTAGCCGGCGCCGCCGCGTCCGCGAAGGCCGCTGGTACGAATCTCGGCGCGCACCTGGTCGGGGGAGAGGCTCTCGCGGCAGCGGCGCAACTGGTCGTAGGCCCCCTGCGCCAGGGCATCGTCGATCGACTCGGGGTCCAACCGGCCGCAGCCCTCCAGCACCACCGGCCGCTGCAAGGAAAAGAAGGGATGGTCCAGGTCCAGGCGCCACGGCGCCAGGGGGTCGGGCTCCGGCGCCATGAGGGCGCCCTCCACCAGGGCGGGGGCCTGCTCAGGGCTGAGCTCGCCGTAGAGGTGTTCGCCATCGGCAGCATCGAGAGCCACCAACGGACCACGACCGCAGAGGCGCAGGCAGCCCACCGCCTTCAGCGCCACCGGATGGCGGACCAACGGATCGCGGGCCAACGGATCGCGGGCCTCCAGGGCATCCGCGCAGGCCTGCTGCAGGGCCGCCCACAGCGCCTCCCCACCGGCGGAGCGGCAACCACTGGCGCTGCAGCAGCGAAGCGTGACCGCCCCCCGGCTGACGCTCTGGTGGCTCGCGGGGCTCGGTCGATCCATGGCGCTGGCGACCGATGCAACTGTCCTCTTCCTAGCCGCGGCCAGCCCCCGGGGGAAGTGAAGGGCGGGCCGCGGGCCCCGGCAGCCCCGCCGCCGTGAGCAGGGCATCCAGGGCCGGGGGGTCATCGAGCGGCGGATGGGGAACCAGCACCCCATCCACCAGCAGCACAGGCGCCTGGCCGCAGGCCCCCAGGCAGCTCACCGACTGCAGGCTCCAGCCCCCACAAGCCGGCGGCCCATCGAGAGAGGTGGCCAGACGCCGAGCCAGGGCGGCCGCCAGCTCCCCACCCCCACGCACGAAGCAGGCGGTGCCGAGGCAGACCGCGCAGCGATGGGCGCTGGGGGGCTCCAGGCGAAACAGGTGGTAGAAGCTCGCCACGCCGTAGACCCGGCTGAGGGGGAGCCGCAGCCCGCGGGCCACCTCCCGCAGCATCTCTTTCGGCAGGTAGCCATGCCGTTCCTGCAGCTGATGGAGCACCTCGATCAGGGCGTCCGCCCGGTGCCCGTGGCGGCGCAGGATGGCGGCCAGCGGGGCCTCAGCGGCGGGCACGCGGGCGGGGGCGCGGCGGGCCGTTGTAGAGCACCTTCACCAGGCTGTTGCCATCGGGTGCCACCAGGATCTCGGTTTCCACCGTGGGGGCTCCACCCTGCGCCTGCCAGCCGGGCGGACCTCCGAGGAAGCGATACACAAACCCTTGGTCATCGCTGCGGATCAGACAGGGATTGGTGTCCGCGGAGGTGGTGAACATGCAGGCCTGGGGCCGGTAGATCGTCAGACCACCGTTGATCGAAACACCGGTATTGCGGGCAAAATTGAGTGCCCGGATCTCGTTGAGGGGCCGCTGGGCCAGGGCCGGCCCCGCCCAGGGGGTGGTCAGAAATACGGAGGCCAGGGCGGCCAGCAGAACGCGCATCGACGGTGCTTGGTTTATTGCCTGGAGTGAGGGCCTGAATCAAGGGATGGGGGCAGGGGGACTTGAACCCCCACAGCCTTGCGGCCTGCGCATTTTAAGTGCGCTGCGTCTACCGTTTCGCCATGCCCCCAGGGCATCGGATCAGCTTAGGAAGGGCCTGGCTCGCCAGCAACTGCGGGAGGGTCCTAGATTCCGCCGAACCGAGCCTGCCGCCGTGACGCTGCCTGGGTTCCTCCCCCTCCCCTTCGCCGGCCTGCCGGCCGGCCTCGATGCAGCGCTGCCGGGCCTGTCGGGCGACACTCTTCTGGTGCTTGCGGCCTATGCCGGCCTGGGGGGCTTCTACCTCCTGGTGGCCCCGCTGGCCCTGCTCACCTGGATGGCCAAGCGTTGGACCACCATGGGCAAGATCGAACGCACCGCCGTCTACGGGCTGGTGTTCCTGTTCTTCCCGGGTCTGATCCTCTTCGCCCCCTTCGTGAATCTGCGCATGGCCGGCCAGGGACCGGACACCCCGTGACCCGCGGCCGCGCCATCGTTCTGGGCCTGCTGGTCCTGGGCCTGGGGGCCGGTGGCTGGGCCGCCTTTCGCGCCTCGGGTCTTGAGGGCTTCAGCCCGGGGATCGCCGCCTCCGCCCTGTTGATGGTGGTGGTGGTCGGCTGGACCAGTTCCTACCTGCTGCGGGTCGTCACCGGCCGCATGACCTACATGGAGCAGCGTCGGCAGTACCGCGCCGCCTACGACGCCCTCACGGACGAGGAGCTGCAACGCCGCTTCGATGCGCTCAGCCCCGAGGAGCAGCAACGGCTGCTGCAGGAGATCGCTCCCCCCAGACCCGAGGCCTAGGCTCGGCTCTTCGCCCGACCCCCTCGGTCCGATGATCGCCGCACCGCCCCAGCCCACGCCGATCCAGCGCCGCTTCACGGCCCTGCGGCAGGAAGGGCGCTGCGCTTTGATGCCCTTCCTGATGGCCGGCGACCCCGATCTGGCCACCACCGGCGCCACGCTCCTGGCCCTGCAGGCCGCTGGTGCCGACCTGATCGAGCTGGGCATCCCCTACAGCGACCCCCTCGCCGATGGCCCGGTGATCCAGGCCGCCGCCGGCCGGGCCCTCGCTGCCGGCACCACGCCCGGGTCTGTCCTGGCGCTGCTGGCGGAGCTGCGCGGCCAGCTGAGCCTGCCGGTGGTGTTGTTCACCTACAGCAATCCGCTGCTCAACCGCGGCATGGAGCGCTTCTGCCAGGAGGCCGCCGCCGCCGGCGCCGCGGGCCTGGTGGTGCCCGACCTGCCCCTGGAGGAGGCCGAAAAACTCTCCCCGATCGCCAGCGCCCACGGCCTGGATCTGGTGCTGCTGGTGGCCCCCACCACCCCAACGCAGCGGATGGGCCGCATCCATGCCGCCAGCCGCGGCTTCACCTACCTGGTGAGCGTCACCGGGGTGACAGGGGTGCGCAGCAGCCTCGAATCACGGGTGGGCCCGCTGGTGGAACAGCTGCGCGGGCTGGGCCCCAGCCCCGTGGCCGTGGGCTTCGGCATCTCCGGCCCCGAGCAGGCCCGCCAGGTGCGCGACTGGGGCGCCGATGGGGCGATCGTGGGCAGCGCCCTGGTGAAGCGGATGGCCGAAACCCATGCCCAGGCTGGCGACGTGGCCGCCGAGGCGGGCCGCTTCTGCGCCGAGCTGCGCGCGGCCCTCAATGCGGTCTGAGGGGCGACGCAACACCCCCTGCGTTGACCTTCGTTGGCCTTCCTGGGTCTTCTTGGATCCCATCGGGGGGATTCCCATCCAGCCGGCCCCTTCGCTATGAGAGAGCCAGACACGCCCCCCACC
Source organism: Synechococcaceae cyanobacterium (assembly GCA_046342735.1). Classification (GTDB taxonomy): domain Bacteria; phylum Cyanobacteriota; class Cyanobacteriia; order PCC-6307; family Cyanobiaceae; genus Cyanobium. The sequence goes on along the minus strand of JBKDOZ010000087.1, from coordinate 925 downwards.
CGGGCGCGCAGCCCCCTGGAGTGACCCCCCGATGAGCGCAGAGACCGGGAACCCTTCCCCCGCCGACCACGAGGAACTGGAGCGGCTGTTCACCTTCCTGGGGCGTATCCAGGCAGAACCGGAGCTGCGGGAGCAGATCAACTGGATGCAGACCGTCGCGGAGGTGAGTGAGCTGGCCGCCGCCTCCGGCCAGGCCTTCCGCCCCCAAACGCTGGTGGCGCTTCTGCAGCGCTGCAACGAAACCCCCTATGCCCGCACCGGGCTGATGGACGAGAAGCTGATCCGGGTGTACCTGCGCCGCTCCTCGCTACTGGCAGGGGAAGCCCCATGAAATTCGTGCTCTGGGGCCGCTACTGCGAGCAGGCGCTCGAGAAGCGCACCCCCTTCCGCGAGGAACACCTCGCCGGCCTGCAGCGCCAGAAGGAGGCCGGCCAGCTGGTCACCCTCGGCCCCACCGAGGGCAGCACCCACGTGTTTGGCATCTACGAAGCCGCCAATCGCGAGGAGGTGGAGGCGCTGATCCAGGGCGATGTGTACTGGCGCGAAGGCATCTGGACGACCTACGAAATCCATCCCTGGATCCAGGCCTTCTGACGCCTGCCCAGCCCCTTGAGCCAGCAGAAAACAGGCACAAAAAAAGAGCGGCCCGTAGGCCGCTCCCGGGAAATGGCGGGGAGCCCAGGGGCTCCCCGTAGCGATCACCAGAGGCCGCGGATCGGCGCAGGAGCGGGCTCGGGCTCGGGCATCGGCATGGGAGCGGGCTCGGGAGCGGGCTCGGGGGCCGGTGCCACCACCACAACAGGCTTCTGAGCGAAGCGATAGCGGAAGCCCAGCTTGCCGCCCCAGGTGCTCAGGGAGTTGTAGTGGATGTCGCCTTCGTAGAAACCGCTGGCGCCTTGGTACACGCCCTCGGCGTACACATCCC
>JBKDOZ010000086.1:0-2719 GCA_046342735.1 Synechococcaceae cyanobacterium | reverse complement strand
AATATCCGGCCTGGGTAAGCCAGCGGCGGTAAACACATCGATCATCTGCCCATCGGTGGTGATGGCTTTGCTGACCAGCTGGCGGATGGCGGCATCGATCTGCTCGGGCGTTTTGCTGGTGCTGGTGGTTTGCTTGGTGAGTGAGGTGGGTTTTCCGCCGCGCCCTGGCTCTTTACATGCTCGCCAAGAAGCAGGAGGAGGCCGGAGCCAGGCTGCAGTTTGCCCACGGGGATCAGGTAGAAACCCTGGTTAACATCTGATGGACGACATCACCGCTGCCTACGACCGCGAACTGCAAACGGCGATCAGCGGGATTGAAATCAGAACCCCAGAGCACCCTGCCGACCGAGCGCAAAGGCATCGAATCGAGCGCATGGCTGTATGGATGATTGCGGCCACTTCTGCTTTCGCGGCGCTGTTGATCATGTTCAGCTTGTTCCGTCCCGTTCCGGAGAAGAGGATCGACTGGAGCACCGGCATTCTGCAACTTGTGCTTGGCGGTGCCGTGGGCTTCGCCCTGAAGCGTTCACCATGATCGATTCCATGCCAGGTTTGGCAGAATTCAGTTCCCAGCATCAATAGCCACCTGCAACTCCTGCGACTGTCGCCCTACGGACGACTTACCTCAGTCCGCCGGCTGGGGCAGCACCCCGGCCACCTCAAATTGCTGCCGGCTGAAGTGGCTGATGCTGTTGTCATCGAGGCAGCGAAAGGTAACGGCATCGGCTGTGGCCTCCATTTGCACCTCCACCTGATCCAAGGGGGTGCTGCGGAACACACAGCAGCTGATCACCCCCACATGCACGACAGCCTCGCGGCAACGGGCGGAGTGGTATTCGAAGGCCTCGATGCCCGCCTCCCGCATCTGTCGCCCCACCTCCTGGCAGAACTGCGGATTGACAGGATCACGCAAGCGTTCCTGTAGGGCCTTGGAGCGCTGCTTGGTCAGGTTGAGTCCGGCGGGGGTATCGATCTGGACATGAAAGAGCGTTTTGCGCATCGCAGCGGCAGGGGGGAAGGGCCGTTCCGGGCCGCTCTGAAACAGCAGTTCGTAATAGGCCCCCTCCAATAGACAACCGAAGCGGTTTCGCGAGCCGTAGAACAATCCCCGCTCCCAGCGCGCGGCGAAGCGTGAGCCGTGCCGTTTGCGATAGCGAAAGGGGGTGAGCAGCAGCGGGTGGCGCAGTGGGCACTCCTGGGGATCGGGAAGGTCCGGTTTGCTTTGCTCGAGAAACCCCTCCAGCCAGGCCTGCTCCGTGAGGCTGTCGGTGATGCGGCGCGTGGCCTGGGATCCCTGCTGCTCCACCAGCCGCAGCACAACGCCATCAAGGGATTCGGTGGCGTGTACATCAACGCTGGCCGGCGCTGTCACGGGCGGCTGCGCATCGCGTCGAGGTACTGAACCAGTTCCACCAGCTGCTCGGGATCCTGCAGCTGTTGGCGCGGGATGCCGTGCGTGTGGCGGTTGGCGGTGCGCATCCAGTGGCGCATTCCCTCGATGTCGTCGCCCACCAGGGCGGAGAGGCTTCGGTGTATGCGCAGCACCAGGGCGATCATCCGCTGGGTGTGGGGATCGATGCGGGTATGGGAGCGGCCCTGCTCAAAGAAGGTGCGGCTCTTGCCGATCGCCTGCGCCGTTTCCTGGGCTGAAAGGCCTAGCTCCTCACCGGCCCGTTGCAGCGCCTTGCGAAGCAGCTGCTGCTCGTTCACCCCAGGGGGGGCGTGTCTGGGATGGGCCTGAACCGCCATGGCGCTGCTGCCGCGTGGCCTCAGCTTGCCTCAGATGCGTCTGATGCGCAATCCATGGCTCAAATGCGGCACCAATGCCTGCCCTCAGCCCTTGCGCAGGTACCCCAACGCCGAGGTGAGCGCCAGCACCAGCGACGGCCAAAACAGCAGATAGCCCAGCCCCCGCAGCAGCACCACCAGCCCGAACACCCCCGGCACGCTCACGGCCGTGTCCCAGCCATCGGGCCAGAGCAGCAGCAGCAGGCTGGCGAATTGCAGGATCGTCTTGGCCTTGCCGCCCCAGGAGGCCGGGCCGCCGCTGCCCTGGCCGGCGCGCCAGCCGGAGATCAACAGCTCCCGCGCCAGCAGCAGCCACACCGCCCAGAGGGGCAACGTGCCCTGGGCGGCGAGCCAGAGCAGGGGCGCACAGATGTGGATCTTGTCGGTGAGGGGAGCGAGCCGCGCCCCCCACACCGAGCCCCCGCCGGCGCGACGGGCCAACGCGCCATCGGCGGCATCACTGAGCCCCCCGAGGGCCAGCAGAACCCAGGCCAGGCCCTGATTCCCGGCCGCCAGGGCGAGCAGCAGGGGCAGGCCCAGCAGGGCCCGGGCCACGGTGAGGCCATCGGCGAGACGGCGCACGGTCGTTCAGCGGCGGAGGCTCCGATCCTCCTCCGCGGCGTTGCCTGGGCCCTGCGGCTTCAACGCTCGGGACTCGCCACTCCGGAAGCGATGGCCTGCTCCATGTCCTCCAGGCCCATCAGCCGATCCAGCGGCGGCCGATGGCGAAACAGGTCGTCCGGCTCGTAGCGGCCCCAGCCCACCGTTGCCAGGCTGGGATAACTCGCCTGCGCGTTGTGATCCCACCCCAGAAGCAGATGACGGGCATGCTCGGCCATCCGGTGGCGGAGAACCCGATCGATCTGATGTTTGATGCGGTGTATGCCCACTACGGATTGCCGTGGCAGTTCTGGAAGAACGACATCGCCAC
>JBKDOZ010000085.1:0-10016 GCA_046342735.1 Synechococcaceae cyanobacterium | reverse complement strand
GGCATGGCCTTCCGGGTGCCCACCCCGGATGTGTCGGTGGTGGACCTGACGGTGAACCTGGAGCGCCCCGCCAGCTACGAGCAGGTGAAGCAGGCGATGAAGGCGGCATCGGAAGGGGCGATGCGCGGCGTGCTCGGCTACACCGAAGACGCCGTGGTCTCGAACGACTTCGTGGGCGAGAGCTGCACCTCGGTGTTCGACGCCGACGCCGGCATTGCCCTCACCGACACCTTCATGAAGCTGGTGGCCTGGTACGACAACGAGTGGGGGTACTCCGGCAAATGCCTGGAGTTGATCCGCCACATGGCCAGCGTCGGCTGAAGCCGTTAGCTCAGCGCCGGGTGGGGCGGGCAGTGCTGGCGCACCAGCTCCGCCCCCAGCTCGGAGCGGTGCTGGTTGGCGTAGGCCTCCCGCTCCAGCTGCTTCTCCAGCGGCGGACTGGCGGCGTAGATCGTGGCGCTGAGCTGCTGGGCCAGTTCCGCCGGCATGGCGGTGTCGAGCCCGAGGGGCACCGGCCGGGCCCGCAGGCCACCGCCCGCACAGCTCTGGGCCACGTGGATCGCCTCGTGGTTCAGCACCCGCAGGAACTCCTCTGACCCCTTCTGGGCCACCAGCGGCTGCATGCGGATCGTGCGGGCGGCATGGTCCCATTCGCCGGCGGCCCCCTTCTTACGGGTGGGCGCCACCTCCAGCGCCACGCCCACCCGCTGCAACTCCTGCAGCAGGGATTGCAGCGCCTGTCGCTCCTGCTCGAAGGAGGGGGGATGGGCCATCAAGGCCTGGATCTGGGCAATGCTGAGCGGCGGTTCCCCCAGCCGGCGGCGGTAGTGGTAGCGGATGCCCTGGCCGGGCACCGGTTCGGCGGTGGGGATCCAGGTCTGATCCGCCTCGGCCAGCCGGTCCATGAGATCGCCGTTCAGAAGTGCCAGCGGCCGCCGCGCGGGCTCCGGCGGCGGATCGAGGTAGGCCACCACCTGGGAAAGCCCCGGGGTGCCGGAGGCGAGGATCGCCAGCCCCTGCATGGCATCGGGCATCGCCAGGCCGCAGATCGCCACGAAACCACCGCCCATCAGCACGGTGCCGATCAGCGGCAACAGCGAGCGGCGCACCATCAGGCTGCCGCAGTGGCCGCAGACCACCTGGCCGGCCACCCCCGTGCGCAGCGCCATGGCCGGCCGCTCGGAACAGCGCCGGCACACATACCCGCTGGGGGGCCGGCGAACGTAGCCCGGGGGCGGATGGCTGGGGCGGCGGGAAATCGGTCGGCGGAGCTCGGGCTCTCCAGTCTCGCGCCCGCCTCCCCCCTTGCGAAGATCACCCCTCTGCCCGGATCCCCCCATGCCCCTCTCCGCCCTGGTGCGCCAGCTGCAGCAGGTGCCCCTCACCGGCGAGGTGCGCCAGCGCTGCACCCGAGCGGAGCGGCTGCGGCTGAGCGGCGCGGGCCGGGCGGCGCGGGCGCTGGTGGCCACGGCGCTGGCGGGATTGGAGGGGAGTCCGCTGCTGGTGGTGGTGCCCACCCTGGAGGAGGCGGGCCGCTGGAGCGCCCTGCTGGAGCTGATGGGTTGGCCCTCCTGCCAGCTGTACCCCACCTCGGAGGGATCGCCCTACGAACCGTTCGATCCCACCAGCGAGATCAGCTGGGGCCAGCTGCAGGTGCTGGCGGAACTGGTGGAGGGCGCCCGCAACGGGGCCGGTGGCGAGGCTGGTGGAGGGGCCGGCGAGGCCAAGCCCTGGCGGGGCGTGATCGTCGCCACCGAGAGGGCCCTGCAACCCCACCTGCCGCCACCGGCGGTGTTGGCGGAGCACTGCCTGTCCCTGCGGCCGGGGGAGAGCGTGGCGGTGGAGGCGCTCGGCCAGCGGCTCACCCAGCTGGGCTATGCCCGGGTGGCCACGATCGAGCAGGAGGGCACCTGGAGTCGCCGCGGCGACATCGTCGATGTGTTTCCGGTGAGCGCCGAGCTGCCGGTGCGGCTGGAGTTCTTCGGGGAGGAGATCGAGAAGCTGCGGGAGTTCGACCCCGCCAGCCAGCGCTCCCTCGATGGGATCGAGGTGGTGCGCATCACCCCCACCAGCCTGGCGCCCCTGGTGGCCGACGCCCTGCGCGAGCAGCTGCCGGAGGGGTTGGAGGCCCTGCTGGAGCCCGCGGCCCTGGAGCAGCTGATCGAGGGGGGCACGCCGGAGGGACTGCGGCGGCTGATGGGGCTGGCCTGGGGTCGCCCGGCCTCCCTGCTCGACTACCTGCCGGCTGATTGCTGGTTGGCGATCGATGAGCGTCGCCACGGCCTCGCCCACGGCCAGGCCTGGTGGGAGCACGCCGGCCGCCACCGCCAGGAGGTGCTTGAGGAATTGGAGGCCCAGGGGCGGGGCGACGCGCAGACGCTGGCGGCCCTGCTGCCAGCGGCCCTGCACCGTCCGGCGGCGGAGGCGCTGGCGGAGGCCGAATCGCGCTTTGCCGGCTTCGACCTGGCGGAGCTGCACGAGAGCGATGGGCACCCGAACGGCCTCGATCTGGCCAGCCGCGCCGTGCCGGCCCACCCGAACCAGTTCGGCCGCCTCGCCAGCCAGATCAAGACCCACCAACGCGAGCGGGAGCGGGTGTGGATCGTCTCCGCCCAACCCTCGCGCGCCGTCGCGCTGCTGGAGGAGCACGACTGCGTCTGCCGCTTCGTGCCGAACGCGGCCGACCAACCGGCGATCGAGCGGCTGGTGGAGCAGGGCACGCCGGTGGCGCTCAAAAGCCGGGGCAGCGCCGAGCTGGAGGGGCTGCAGCTGCCCGCCTGGAAGCTGGTGCTGCTCACCGACCGGGAGATCTTTGGCCAGCACAGCCTGGCCGCCACCGGCTGGGTGCGGCGAAGGCGGCGGGCGGCCAGCCGCACGGTGGATCCGAACCGGATGGTGCCGGGCGACTTCGAGGTGCACCGCACCCACGGCATCGGCCGCTTCCTCAAGCTCGAGAAGCTGGCGATCAGCGGCGAATCGCGCGACTACCTGGTGGTGCAGTACGCCGATGGCCTGCTGCGGGTGGCGGCCGACCAGGTGGGCAGCCTCGGCCGCTATCGGGCCACCGGCGAGACGCCGCCGGAGCTGAACCGCATGGGCGGCACCGCCTGGACGCGCGCCAAGGAGCGGGCCGCCAAGGCGATCCGCAAGGTGGCGATGGATCTGGTGAAGCTCTACGCCGAGCGCCACAAGGCGGCGGGCTTCGCCTTCCCCGCCGATGGCCCCTGGCAGAACGAACTGGAGGATTCGTTCCCGTATGAGCCCACCCCCGACCAGGTGCGGGCGATCGCGGAGGTGAAACGCGACATGGAGCAGCCGTCGCCGATGGACCGGCTGGTGTGCGGCGATGTGGGCTTCGGCAAGACGGAGGTGGCGATCCGGGCGGTGTTCAAGGCGGTCACCGCCGGCCGGCAGGTGGCGATGCTCGCCCCCACCACGGTGTTGGCGCAGCAGCACTGGCGCACGTTGAGCGAGCGCTTCGCCCCCTACCCGCTGAAGGTGAGCCTGCTGAACCGCTTCCGCACCGCGGCCGAGCGCAAGGCGATCCAGGACGGCCTGGCCGACGGCACGGTGGATGTGGTGGTGGGCACGCACCAGCTGCTGGGCAAGGGCACCCGCTTCCAGCAACTGGGGCTGCTGGTGGTGGATGAGGAGCAGCGCTTCGGCGTGCAGCAGAAAGAAAAGATCAAGGCGATGCGCAAGGACGTGGATGTGCTGACCCTCAGCGCCACGCCGAAACCGCGCACGCTCTACATGAGCCTCTCGGGGGTGCGGGAGATGAGCCTGATCACCACGCCGCCGCCCCAGCGCCGGCCGATCACCACCCACCTGTGCGCCCGGGATGAGGAGGCGGTGCGCAGCGCCATCCGCCAGGAGCTGGATCGCGGCGGCCAGGTGTTCTACGTGGTGCCGCGGGTGGAGGGGATCGAGGAGGTGGCGGGCTGGCTGCGGGAGATGCTGCCGGGGCTGCGCTTGCTGGTGGCCCACGGCCAGATGCCGGAGGGGGAGCTGGAGAGCGCGATGGTGGCGTTCAACGCCGGAGAGGCCGATGTGATGCTCTGCACCACGATCATCGAAAGCGGGCTGGATATCCCGCGGGTGAACACGATTCTGGTGGAGGATGCGCACCGTTTCGGGCTGGCGCAGTTGTATCAGCTGCGGGGCCGGGTGGGCCGCAGCGGCATCCAGGCCCATGCCTGGTTGTTCTATCCGGGCGATGCGTCATTGAGTGAGGCGGCGCGGCAGCGGTTGCGGGCGATTCAGGAATTTGCCCAGCTGGGAAGCGGCTATCAGCTGGCGATGCGCGACATGGAGATTCGCGGGGTGGGCAACCTGCTGGGCATGGAGCAAAGCGGCCAGATGGAGGCGATCGGCTTTGATCTCTATATGGAGATGCTGCAGGAATGCCTGGCGGAGATCCAGGGGCAGGACATCCCAGCGGTGGACGACACGCAGATCGATCTGCCGATCACCGCCTTCATCCCGGCCGATTGGATCGTGGAAAACGAGGAGAAGATGGCCGCCTACCGCGCCGCCGCCGCCTGCTCCGGCAAGGGCGATCTGGTGGAGTTGGCGGCAGCCTGGACCGACCGCTACGGCGCGATCCCGTCACCGGTGCAAAGCCTGCTGCAACTGATGGAGCTGAAGCTGATCGCGCGCCGCTGCGGCTTCTCGCGCATCAAACCGGAAAAACCCAACATCGCCTTGGAGACACCGATGGAGGAGCCGGCCTTCCGGCGATTGCGCCAAGGATTGCCCCAGCACCTGCACGGGCGCTTCGTGTACCAGGCGGGCGGGGGCAGCACGGCGAAGGTGTTGGCCCGGGGTCTGGGGGTGCTGCCGATCGAGCGGCAGGTGGAGGAGCTGATGGGCTGGCTGGCGGCGATGGCGGCGCAGCTGCCCGCTGGCGATGGCGATGGCGATGCAGTCAGCGAAGCGGAGCGGGAGCGGCAGGAGGCGGAGCGCAACGCGGCGGTGCTGCGGGTGTAGGGCCCCACAGGCAGGTCTTAAAGTGGCGTTGAAAACTCCATTTCCGCAGCAGAAATGGCGGCAGTCCGGCGATTTCTGCAGCCTCCGGCCGGTGGCTTCTTCCTGTTCGGCCCCCGCGGCACCGGCAAATCCACCTGGCTGGCCCAGCAGTTCCCGAACGCCGTGCGTCTGGATCTGCTGGATCCAGCCGTGCTGCGGGCCTATCAGGCCAGGCCTGAGCGGTTGAAGGAGCGTCTCGCTGCCTCCCCGGAGGCCGACACGCTGGTGATCGACGAGGTGCAGAGAGCGCCCCAGCTCCTCGATGTGGTGCACTCCCTTCTGGAGGACCACACTGTCCTGGAGAACCACACTGTCTGGAAGGGCCAGGCCGCTCCCCGGTTCGTGCTGACCGGCTCCAGCGCCCGCAAACTGCGGCACGGAGCGGCCAATCTCCTGGCGGGTCGCCTGGTGGAGGCCGCCATGCCGCCCTTTCTGGCCGCAGAGCTCGGCGATGCCTTCGACCTGCCCCGCGCCCTGCAGATCGGCCTGGTGCCGCTGATCTGGCAGGCGAGCGATCCGGCGGCCACGCTCGCGGCCTACGCCTCGCTTTATCTGCAGGAGGAGGTGCAGGCGGAGGCCATGGTGCGCCAAATCGGCGATTTCAGCCGCTTTCTGGAGGTGATCAGCTTCTCGCAGGCCAGCCAGCTCAATCTGGCGTCCCTCTCGCGCGAGGCCGAGATCCCACGCAAACGGGCCGAAAGCTATCTGGGCATCCTCAAGGATCTGCTGCTGGCCTTTGAGGTGCCGGTGTTCCAGAAACGGGCGCAGCGGCAGCTGGTGCAGCACGCAAAGTTTTTCTTCTTTGACGTGGGCGTCTACCGGAGCCTGAGGCCCCGCGGCCCCCTGGATGCGCCCGAAGAGATCGAAGGGGTGGCCCTGGAGAGCCTGGTGGCGCAACACCTGCGCGCCTTCTGCCAACTGCGAGGGCGAGGGGAAACGCTGCACTTCTGGCGCACCCGCTCGGGTCTGGAGGTGGATTTTGTGGTGTATGGGCCGGATGTGTTCTGGGCCATCGAGGTGAAGCGCCGCGCCCGCCTTGAGCGGCGCGATCTGGCGGCCCTGCAGGCCTTCGGGGCCGACTACCCACAGGCGCAGCGCTGGCTGCTCTCACTGGCGCCGGAACCACTGGCGATCGATGGCATCCGCTGCGAACCGCTGGAGGAATGGCTGCGGCAGTTGCAGCCCCAGGCCGCTTACCAAGCGCGATAGATCGTGCGGCCGATCGCTTCATTGAGAGCCCGGCTGCTGCGCCAAAGACCGGTGGCCGAGGGGAGGAAATTGAGCGGATCCGCCAGAAGATTGCCGGCCCAGGCACCGCTGGCCTGGAAATCAACGGGGTAGGGAATCACCGCGAGCCCCTGGCGCTGAAACAGGCGGGCGGCGCGGGGCATGTGAAAGGCGGAGGTGACGAGCACGATCGAGGCCCCGGCCGGCAGGGAGCGGGCCACCACCTGGGCCTCCTCGGCGGTGTTGCGCACGCGGGAGGTGGTGGCGAGGGAGTCGGCGGGGAGCCCGAGGGCGAGGGCCTGCTGCCGCAGGGTTTCCCCTTCCGGCGGCATGAGCGGCTGGGTGGGCCACCAGCCGCCGGTGAAGATCAGGCGGGGGGAGAGATCGCGGGAGCGCAACAGGCGGAACACCTCCAGGCCTCCGAAGAAGCGATCGGCGTCGGTCCATTCGCTGATGCGGGCGGAACCGGGGGCCGCCTGGCGGCCGGTGCCGAGCACCACCACGGCCTGGGGGGCGGCTCCCGGGGGCGCTTGATCGAGGGTGGCCGCCGCCGTGCGCCGCTGGTAGGGGCGCTCCAACCAACGCCAGAGCCCCTCGGCGGTGAGGGGCGTGGCGAAGATCCAGAGCAGGGTGAAGGCGGCGATCACCGGCCCCCGCCGCCCGCTGAGGGCCGCCCAGAGCAGGAGCAGCAGGATCAGCCCAACGGGCAGCACCAGCAGGGGCAGGATCTTGCTCAGCAGAAACACCACAGCCCCACAGCGACCAAAGCAAGACGATATCGACGAGCCGCGCAAGAATCACAACACCATAACGATTACGACATGCAAAAGACACTAAAAAAGTGCGTCCCAGTGCAACACCCTGCTTTTCTGTGTCGCCCCAACGGGTCTGTGTCACACCCACGGGCCCAAATCTTGCCCCACCTTCGCGGCCGAATCTTGCCCCACCTACCGCGCCGAATCGCGCCTCACTTCAACGAGAACCCCCATTCCGCCAACCAGGCCTGCCACATCAGCACGGCCCACAGCTGGGTGGTGTGGTCGGCGCCGCTCTGGTGGGCGCGCCAGAGACGCCCGATGGGCTCACTGCGGAGGTAGCCCTGGCGGGCAAGCAGTTGCGGATCGAGGAGATCCGCCGCCCAGGACCGCAGGGGTCCGCGCAACCAGGCCCCGATCGGCATGGCGAAGCCGGCCTTGGGCCGCTCGATCAACGCCGGCGGCACATGGCGATAGAGCAGCTGACGCAGGGCCCACTTGCTTGCCGCAGGGCCACCGCCGGGGCGGATCTTCATGGCGAGGGGCAAACGCCAGGCCACGGCGGCCACACGGTGGTCGAGGAAGGGGGCGCGGGTTTCCAGGCTGGCGGCCATCGCCGCCCGGTCCACCTTCACAAGGATGTCGGCCGGCAGATAGGTGCGGACATCGGCGAGCATCAGCTGCTCGGCGCTGGAGGGAGCCGAGGGCAGGGCGGCCGTCAGATCAGCGGCGGTGAGGGAATGGCTGGAAGAAGCCGCCAACCAGTGGGGCTGCAGAAGGCCGGCGGGATCGGCCCAGAGGCTGGTGAGCGCCGCGTGCAGGGTTTCGAGGGAGCCACTGGCGCGGAGGGCGGCGGCGAGCTTGCGACGCTTGTCGCGGGCGAGGCCGCCGGAGGAAACGGGCAGATGCTCGAGGCTGCGGGCCAGGGCACGACGCACCAGGGGCGGCAGGCGGCCAAAGCGTTGGTGAAGGGCTGGGGCGAGGCGATGGCGGTTGTAGCCGCCGAAGAGTTCATCGCCACCGTCGCCGCTGAGGGCCACGGTGAGGCCACTGCGACGGGCTTCGCGGCACACCAGATGGGTGGGCAGCTGGGAGGAATCGGCGAAGGGCTCGGAGTAGAGGCGGGGCAGCTGGGGAATCAGGCCGCGGGCATCGGCGGCGGTGAGGGCCACTTCGGAGTGGTCGGTGCCGAGGTGATCGGCGACGGCACGGGCATAGGGGGCTTCGTTGAAGCCGCTCTCGCCGCCGCCGGCATCGGGAAAGGCGATGGTGAAGCTGCGCACCGGCCGGCTGCTCTGGGCCTGGAGCAGGGCGGTGATCAGCGACGAGTCGATGCCACCGGAGAGAAAGGCGCCGAGCGGCACATCGGCCAAGGATTGGCCGGCCACAGACTGACGCAGGGCATCCTCGAGGGCCGCGAGGGCCTCGGATTCACTGGCGAAACGCAGAGCGGATGCGGCAGACGCCTCCGCCTGCAGATCCCACCAGGGGATGGCCTCCGGAAGGTGCAGCGGCGCGGCACCCTCGGAGCTGGCAGGAATCGTGAGCCAGTGGCCGGGCGGCAGTTGCTGGAGACCGGCCTGAATGCAGAGGGGCGCTGGAATGCAGCCCAGGCGAAAGAAGGCCGCAAGGGCGGCGGGATCAACCGAGGGATGTTCGGCACCGGGCAGGGCGCGCAGGGCTGCCAGCTCGGAGGCGAAGGCCAGGAACCTCTGGCCGCCGGCTTTCAGCCACCCCCAGTAAAGCGGCTTCTCGCCAAAGCGATCCCGGGCCAACTGCAGCCGGTGCTCCCGCTGGTCCCAAAGGGCCAGGGCAAACATGCCCACGCACCGCGAGAGGGTGGCCTGAAGCCCCCAGGCCTCGATGGCGACCAGGAGGGTTTCGGTATCGGAATGGCCGCGCCAGGGCTGCAACAAGGCCCCAGACGTTTCCAGCTCACGGCGCAGGGCCAGGTGGTTGTAGATCTCACCGTTGAAGGCGATCCGATAGCGACCACTGGGGCTGGCCATCGGCTGGTGGCCGGCGGGGGAGAGATCCAGGATCGCCAGCCGCTGGTGGGCCAGGGCCAGACCCGCTGAAGGATCGCACCAGAGGCCGGCGTCATCGGGGCCGCGGTGGACGATGGCGGCCGCCATGGCGCGGGCCTGGCCTTCCAGTTCAGCGGCGGATGTGGCGGATGGGCGCCAAAGACCTGCGAGACCGCACATTCACACCGCCAGCGGCACCAGCCGCTTGTAGGTGGCCAGGGTGCGTTCGTTGACGAGCGAAACGGCGAATTCCTGCACCACCTTGCGGCGAGCCGCGAGACCGAACTGGCGGGCAAGGTCGGGTTGCTCGATCAGCAGGGCAATGGCAAGCCGCAGGGCATCGGCATTTTTGAGGGGCACGAGCAGGCCGGAGTGGCCGTGGTCGACCACGTCGCGGCAGCCTGGCACATCGGTGGTGATGATCGGCCGCTCCATGGCGGCGGCTTCGATCAGGGCGCGGGAGAGGCCTTCGCGCCAGGAGGGGAGGACAACAAGATCACTGCTGGCATAGAGGGCCCGCATGTCGGATACGTGGCCGAAGCAACGGAGGCGTGGCTCGGCGCGCAACACCGCTAGCTCACCGGGGGTGAGGGAGCTGCGGTTGCCATCATCGAGGGCCCCAGCCACCAGTAACTCCAGGGCAACGCCACGGGCCCAGAGGGCACGGCAGGCCTGGAGCAGCTCACGAACGCCCTTCTCGTTGATCAACCGGGAGGGAAAGAGCACCCGAAGTGGGTTGTGATACTCACCAGGGGGAGAAACATGACCTTCCGCCAGGCCAGGGAGAAGCGCCGCGGGATCGAAGTGGGTAATATCAACACCGGAGCCGCGAATCAGCTGGGTACGGGCACCAACGGTGATGCCGAGGTTGATGAGTTTTTCCTGATCAGCGGCGTTCTGAAACACCACCGTGGCGCGGCGGGCGCTGAACACCGCCCGATAGATGGGCTTGAGGGCACGTCGCATCAGGCGCGTGCGC
>JBKDOZ010000084.1:0-2741 GCA_046342735.1 Synechococcaceae cyanobacterium | reverse complement strand
GCCAGGGTGGAGCCATCCCCATCCGTTGCCGTTCTGCCACCCCATGGAGGTCCGCTTTCGCGAGGTTGATCCGTTCAGCTGCTGGATCTGGCTTCGCTTCTCCCATCCGCCCGGCCAGGGCGAGCGCGATTACGTGGAGGGTGTGTTCGACAGCTGGTTTGTTCTCGGCAAGCTGGGGGGCTTCAACGCCGAGTGCCTGCAGGTCCACGAGGAGGGCGCCGATCTGAGCTGGATGGCCTGGGATGGGGAGGAGGCGGAGCGCTCCCTGCCGTCGCTGATGCACGACATGGCGGCCTTTGAGTACCAGCAGGAGTGGGGGCGCTGCTGGATCGATCTCGGCACCAGCGACGCCATCGCCCTCGATGTGCTGATCAACGCCCTGCGCCAGATCGACCGCGATGTGATTGAGATCGAGGAGCTGGTGATCGGCGGCGTCAACGAAGATTGGCCGGTGGAGGAGGTGGAGAGCGCGTTTCCGGGCGCATGACCCGTGAGCTGCGGCGCCTGTTGATCGAGCCTGCCCGGCTGGCGGCGGCGGCTGTCGGCGACGCGGGGGCTGTCGGCGACGCGGGAGCGGCGCTGGTGGCGCTGCGAGCTGAGGAGCGCCACTACCTGGAGCGGGTGTTGCGGTATCGGGTGGGGGCGCGGCTGGCGGTGGTGGATGGGGCCGGTGGCCTCTGGACTGCCCGGCTGGCCGCAGGGGGGTGGCTGCAGCTGGAGCAGCCTGTGGCCGCCCCGCTCGAGCGCTGCGGCGCGCCCCACCCCGAGCTGCTGCTGGCGTTGGCCGTGCCGAAACGGGAGGTGGAACTGGTGTGGCGCATGGCCACGGAGTTGGGGGCCGACCACCTGCAGCCCCTGGTGGCCGAGCGATGTGTGCGGCTGGGGACGCCGCCGCTGGAGCGCTGGCGTGCGGTGGTGCGGGAAGCCAGCGAGCAGTGCGAGCGGCTGTGGCTGCCGGCCCTGGAGCCCGCGTTGCCGGCGGCCCCCTGGCTGGTCCAGGCCCTGGCGGGCTCGGCCACGGTGGGCTCTGCTGCGGTTGGCTCGCCTGCGGTGGGCCTGCTGGCCACCACCCGCCGGGGGGAGCTGCCCGGTGTGGCGGCGGCGCTATCTGGGGAGGGCACCCGTCTGGCCGGGGACTCCCCGTTGCGGCGGGTCTGCCTGGCGATCGGGCCGGAGGGCGGCTGGAGTGAGGCGGAGGAGGCGGCGGCGGAGGCGGCGGGCTGGCTGCCGGTGAGCCTGGGGGAGACGATCCTGCGCAGCGCCACCGCCGCGGTGGCGGGGATGGCGGCCCTGGCCTCCTGGCGCAGCCTCAGCTCTTCATCATTCCCTGCGCCATCGCCTTGAAGCCGGCCAGGTTGGCGCCGGCGCGGCGCCGCCGCTGCTGCAGCGCCCCACCGGCGGTGACGCAGTCGGGGGCGAAGGTGGCGAGGCTCGGCGCGGGCCGGTTGGCCTGGGCGGCGGCCAGCTCGGCGGCGATCGCTTCGGCGGTGGTGAGGTTGGGCCCGGAGGGGGCGGTGGCCTCCGCGGCGGCCCCAGGGGCGGAGGCGGCCGCAGGCGCGGTGGCAGCCGCAGGCGCCGCGGCAGCCGCCGGCGCGGAGGGAGCGGAGGTTGTTGGTGCTGGTGCGGCTGGTGCGGCGCTGGCAGCCGGTTTCGCGGCGGCGGCAGCGGGCGGCGCCTGGCGCACGGGGGCCACCACCACGGGGCTGGCCGCCGCCTCTCCGTCGCTGAGGTCGAGGAAGAACTTGCGCTTGAAGACCATGGCGCCGCGGGCTCTTGAGTGCAGCGATTATCCGCCGCCCCGGGCGCCGGGGCCGCCTTCGCTTAGATCAGTGCAACACAAGCCCCGCCGCCGCGGGCCCCCCATGGTCCCTGCCCCCCAGGACGCCGCCCACTGGTTGGCGGCCCTCGCCCTCAACGCCGTGCTGATCGGCCTGGCCCAGCGGTTGCCCCTGCTCACGCCCGCCGGCTGGTGCCATGCCGCCATCCTCGGCTCGGTGCTGTGGGGCACCCTCGGGCCCCGGGGCTGGCTGGCGGTGGTGCTGTACCTGGTGCTGGGTTCGCTGGTCACTCGCCTCGGCTTCCGCGCCAAACAGGCGCAGGGGCTGGCGGAATCCCGGGGCGGCCGCCGCGGGCCGGAGAACGTGTGGGGATCGGCGGCCACCGGCGCCGCCATCGCGCTGCTGGTGCCCCTCCTGCCGGCGCGGTGGACGCCCCTGCTGCTGGTGGGCTTCGCCGCCAGCTTCGCCGCCAAGTTGGCGGACACCTTCGGCAGCGAGATCGGCAAGCGCTGGGGCCGCACCACGCTGCTGATCACCACCCTGCAGCCGGTGCCCCGCGGCACCGAGGGGGCGGTGAGCCTGGAGGGCACCGCCGCCAGCCTGGTGGGGGGGATGGTGATGGCGGGCCTCTGCCGGGCCCTGGGGCTGCTGGCGGATGGGCGCGCCTGGGGGCTGGTGAGCGGGGTGGCGCTGCTGGCCACGCTGGTGGAGAGCCTGATCGGCGCCACCCTGCAGGGTCGCTGGCCGTGGCTGAGCAACGAGCTGGTGAACGCGGCCCAGACCCTGATTGCGGCGCTGCTGGCGATGGCACTGGCGTGGGTTTTCGGCCTGGTCTGAGCCATCGCGTCTGGGCGGGCTGTTCAGGGGCTGGCCTCTCCCCGTGGCTGCCAGGCGCGGGCCGCCTCCTGGAGCTGCAGCAAGGTGGCGTCGTGGCGACGCTGGGCGAGCCGCGGGTGGATGCCC
>JBKDOZ010000083.1:0-14704 GCA_046342735.1 Synechococcaceae cyanobacterium | reverse complement strand
CAGATTTGCTGCGCCCTTGGCCCTTGACTCTCCTGTCAAGGGGAGACCATACCGTTAGGAGGTCTCACCTTGCCGCCATGTACCCATTCCGCTTCACCGCCACCCTGATCGGTCTGGCCTCTGCCCTCACCGTTGCGGCTCCTGCCCTGGCCCAGATGCCCGGTGGCATGAATCACGAAGGGCACCAGGGCATGCCAGGGATGATGAACATGCCTGGGATGTCTGCTCCGGCCGGATCCGCCCCGGCCCATGCCGCCCACGCCCACGACGTGGGCCCGGCCGGTGCCACCTACGACCTGCGCTTCATCGACGGCATGGTGCAGCACCACACCGGCGCCCTTCGGATGAGCGAATTCGTCTTCAACATCGGCCAGCCCGGCGTGGGAGCGCTCGGCAAAACGATCTGGCGCGACCAGGCCAACGAGATCCGGGCCATGGGCCTCTGGCGCAAGGCCTGGTACCCCCAGGCACCCGTTTACCCCGTGTCCCTGGCCTCCGGAGGCGATCCCAACAGCCTCAGCGGCCTCACCCGCATGAGCCAGGCCCAGATCGATGGCATGCGGATGATGGGCGAACTCCCCACCAAGGACAACCGGGTGGTGTGGTTCTTGGAGGGCATGCTCGAGCACCACGGCGGGGCGCTGATGATGGCCCACGACGCCCTGGCCAAGAGCACCAACCCCACGATCCGACGCTTCGCGCGAGGGGTGATCGTGGCCCAGCGCGCCGAGATCATCGAACTGCGCAGGATGCTGGCGGTGGAGGGCTTGCGCAAGCCGGAGTACAGCAAATACGACGCTCTTTTTCGTCTTTGAGCGAAAACCTGGGTAGATCTTTCCTAACTAGCCCCACCGATCAGGAGCAGCCATGATGAACGCGGCGACAATCACCCAGACCCCTGGCCATTCCCACGGGAAGCCCGGAAGCCACGGCCCGCCGCCCACCGGCGGCGGCAAGGGAATGGCCAAGGATCCGATCTGCGGCATGGTGGTTCCCAAGGCCACAGCCCTCAGCGCCCAGCGCGGCGGCCGCGACTACTACTTCTGCAGCCAGACCTGCCTGCAGACCTTCCAGAATCCCGACCGCGAATTGCGCGTCATGCGCCGCCGGGTGGGCTTCGTGATCGGCGGGGTGCTGGCGCTGGCGCTGTTCCGGGCCGGAGCCTTCATCGCCCTGGCGGCCGGCATCAGCCTGGTGTCCTGGGTGCCGCTGCCGGCACTGCCCTGGATGAGCTGGGGGAAGTGGCTGTTCGTGCTTGCCACTCCGGTGCAGTTCATCGGTGGCTGGTCGTTCTACACCGGCGCCTGGGCGGCCCTCAAGCGCCGCGCCCTCAACATGGATGTGCTGATCGCCCTGGGCACCTCCGTCGCCTACTTCTACAGCGTGGTGGTGGTCTTCGCGCCCACCTGGCTTCCGGTTGGCGTCAATGAACGGGACGTCTATTTCGAAGTCTCGGCGGTGGTGATCGCCTTCGTGCTGATGGGCAAATACATGGAGGAGATCATCAAGAAACGCTCCTCTGCCGCCGTGCGCAAGTTGCTCGATCTTCAGCCCGCCACGGCCACGGTGATCCGCGACGGCATGGAGATGACCGTGCCCGCCGATGCCATCGACACCGGCGAGACGGTGCTGGTGCGCCCGGGCGAGAAGATCCCCGCCGATGGGGTGGTGCTGGAGGGCAGCTCCTCGGTGGACGAATCCTTGCTCACCGGTGAATCCCTGCCAGTGGCCAAACAGGCCGGTGCCGAACTCATCGGCGGCACCGTGAATGGCAATGGCCTGCTCCGTTTTCAGGCCAGCCGGGTGGGATCCGACACCGCCCTGGCCCAGATCGTTCGCATCGTGGAGGAGGCCCAGGCCAGCACGGCCAGCGTGCAGCGCCTGGCCGATCAGGTCACGGGCTGGTTTGTTCCAGCCGCGGTGCTGATCGCCTTCGCGGCGTTTGCCCTCTGGACCCTGGCGGGCCAGTTCAGCAGTGGTCTGCTGGCCTTCATCGCCGTGCTGGTGATTTCCTGCCCCTGTGCCCTGGGCATCGCCACCCCAGCGGCCCTGATGGTGGGGGTGGGCAAGGGCGCGGAGCAGGGCATCCTGATCCGCAGCGGCGAGGTGCTGGAGCGGGCTGAGAAGCTCACCACCGTGGTCTTCGACAAGACAGGCACGCTCACCTTGGGCAAGCCGGTGCTCACCGATCTGGAGCCCCTGGCAAGCCAGTCGGAGCAGGAGGTGCTTCAGCTCGCAGGGTCCCTGGAGCACGGCTCCGAACATCCCCTGGCAGCGGCAATTGCCGAGGCCGTTGCAGCGCGCCATCTGGAGCTGCTGCCGCTGAAGCAGTTTGAGGCCCAGGTGGGCGAGGGCATCACCGCCAAAGAGGGCGGGGACGTCGTCTGGTTCGGCAACCGTTCCCTGGCAAGCCGCTTCCTGCCTCGGCTTCCCGAGCCTGTGGAAGGCCAGCTCGCTGGGCTCGAGGCCCAGGGGAAAACGGCCATGTTGCTGGGGCGCGCCGATCAGATCCTGGGGGTGATCGCCGTCGCTGACACGGTCAGGCCCGAGGCCGAGCAGGCCGTGGCCCTGCTGCGGCGCCGTGGGGTGCGGGTGATCATGCTCAGCGGCGACAACCGCACCACCGCAGAGGCGATTGCCGCCCAGGTGGGGATCACCGAGGTGATCGCCGAGGTCCGGCCTGCCGACAAGGCCGGAACGATCAAGTCCCTGCAGTTGGATGGGCAGAACGTGGCCATGGTGGGTGATGGCGTCAATGACGCCCCGGCCCTGGCCACGGCCAACATCGGCATCGCCATCGGCTCGGGATCGGATGTGGCCAAGGAAGCCGGTGACATCATCTTGATGGGCAACGACGTGCGGCTGGTCGTGACCGCCATCGGCCTGTCGCGGGCCACCATGCGCAAGATCCGCCAGAACCTCTTCTGGGCCTTCATCTACAACGGGATCGGCATCCCGATTGCTGCCCTCGGCTGGCTGAACCCGATGATCGCCGGGGCGGCCATGGCCCTGAGTTCGCTCTCGGTGATCGTCAACTCGTCGCTGTTGCGTCGCTACCGGGCCGCTTGATCACCAGTGCTTTCGTCCGAGTCCGTCCCCTTTAGCGAGATTCGATGGCTGATCCCAACTTCCTGTCCAGCTGGTCACCACGCCGCCGATCCCGGTGGGTGCTCTATGGCTTTCTCCTGGTGGCGGCCTTCTACCTGCTGCTGGAGCACACAGCGCACACCATTCCCTTCCTTCCCTTCCTGGTGTTCCTGGCCTGCCCGCTGATGCACCTCTTCATGCATGGCGGCCATGGTCATGGCCATCACAGCGCCCCGGAGGGAACGGACTCGCGATCGACCCCTACCCCCAAGTCGTGATGAACCAAAGTGACGCCCCGGCCTATGGCCTCTGGGGACTGGCGGTGGTGAATGCCGCTGTTTTCATCTTCTTTGCCTTCAGTTTCTTCAAGCCAAAGACGCCGCGTGACTGGCGCAGCTTTGGGGCATTCAGCGCCTTCCTGGTGGCCTTGTTTGCCGAGATGTATGGATTTCCACTGACGATTTACCTCCTCTCCGGCTGGCTTGGGAGTCGCTATCCATCCGTGAACTGGCTCTCCCATGATGCGGGACACCTATTGGAAACGCTGTTTGGCTGGCGGGTGAATCCGCATTTCGGCCCCTTCCATATCGCCAGTTTCGTGCTGATCGCTGGCGGCTTCATGCTCATCGCCAGGGGCTGGGACATGCTTTATGCCGCCCAGCAAAAGCATGAACTGGCGACCACCGGCATCTACGCGCGTCTGCGTCACCCCCAGTACCTGGGCCTCATTCTGGTGATGACAGGATTCCTTCTGCAATGGCCCACGTTGCTCACCCTGGCGATGTATCCAGTGCTTGTGGTGATGTACCTGCGCCTTGCAAAGCAAGAGGAGCGGGAGGCTGTGCGCGAGTTTGGAGATCGCTATCGGGACTATCTTTCGGCTGTGCCGGGCTTTCTTCCCTGGCGGCATCGGTAAAGGAACTTCACAGAGAAGGATTCATTTCGGCCTGCCCCCGGCTGCCACGGAGATCCAGATGACCAGCCGCAAAGACACAAGCATTCGGTGGCCAAGTGACACCTGCCATAGAAGAAGCATTGATGCGTGCCTCGACGATCAATGCTGCATGGAATGGCATATCGTTGTCTCGTATACATTTTAATGGTTAAATGAATAGCCTGGTGAAGCAAAGGCTTGTGGTCAAGAAAAGTGCACGAATTCTCGCTGCACCAGAAACAAATCTGTTTCTCTTTGCCTTTCTGCTCAACTTCGTTTACGAGGTTTGGCAGTCTCCATTTTACGAGTTCTACGCAAGTCCATCCCTGGGCGACAAAGTTATTGACTTGACCCACTGCGCCTTTGGCGATGGGGTCATCATTCTCTTCAGCAGTTGGACTGTGAGCGCGTTGATGCGTTCGCGGTACTGGGTGCTGACCCCAACCTGGAAGCTGACGCTCCTGTTTACCGGTATCGGCCTTCTGATCACGCTTGCGATCGAAACCTATCGAGTTAATGTTTCCAAGGCCTACGGAGTGCCGATGCTGGCAGTGCCCCTACTAGGCATGAGTGCACTTGCCGTCATTCAATGGATCGTCTTGCCTGTCATCATCCTCTACATGGCTCGCCGGCACATGTTGGGATATTCGGGGCAAAACTTTCACTAACCCGTGGCATCATTCGCGGCTCCTGCTTCTTCTTTTGATACTCAATGTGGCATTGCCTTTGATGGCATAGATGATGCGTGCTCCCCATCAGTCGTTCAGTGTCTACGAAAGCTGTTGGCATCACTTCATTTCCATCGACCCTGTGGCCTGATTACCAGAAGATCATCCGCCGCATTCCTGGCGGAGATGAGTTCAAACCGAGTCCATGCATTTCGAAGTGGTTGTGGAGGTTGAGCTTTTTGTTGTCGTTGCGTGTCAGGCTCAGAATCCTCATTAATACCCTCCTCCTGAGCGGCCTGATCAGGCCGCTGGCGGCGGTTGCTTCATCCCCCTGCGGCGGCCCAGCAGCAGTCCCATGCCGGAGCCGATCACGAACAGGGTGAGCAGCGCCAGGACCGAGGAGTACCAGGGCTGCAGATTGAGGAGGCCGAAGTTGCCCGTGTGCAGCTTCATCAGCCAGAAGGCCTCGATTCCCTGGGCCGATAGGGCGCCGTACAGGGAGCCGGAGAGCGCCGTGAGCAGCAGTGGCAGGGCTGCCAGGGGCACGAGGCTGCGGTGCACCCGGCGCATCAGGTGATGGTGCCTCACTCCTTATCCATTGCCTTGTGCAGATCCTGCATGTTGGCGCAGGGCATCCAGAGGGAGCCCATCGCAAAAGCCCCCTTGCACTTGAGTTCGGCGGCGCGTTTCTCCGCCTCCTGCTTGGTCTTGAACATGCCCTTCATGTGCGCCGCAGCGGGTGCGCTGACGAGCAGCGGAGCGAAGGTCGCCGCTACGAGGGCCGCCAGCAGAGCCCAACGGTTGGTCTGCTGGAAGGGGCCGGTGGAGTGCTGGGTCATTGAGATTGCGAGGGGATGGTCAGTGACAGAAAAGGGACTGCTGGTGTCACTTCTCCTTGGAGACGGCTTTCTCATAGACATCGAAGTTCTGGCAGGGCATCCAGTCCTTGCCCATTGCAAAGGCGCCGCTGCACTTGAGTTCCTTGGCTCGCTTTTCCGCAGCGGCCTTGCTCGGGAACATGTCGTTGGCCTGAGCGCGGGCGGCGCCGGGTGCCAGGGCAACGCCTGCCGAGAAGAGGACAGCCAGAGCGATGGGTTTCACGGAATTCCGGGAAGAAGTGCTGAATACCAGCTTAGAGTCTCCCCATAGCAGGAGAGTCAAGCCCATGGCAGCTGTTGGCATCAAGACCGGCATGAAGATCGGGGCGCTGGCCATCCGCAGTGGCCTGCCGGTCAAGACCCTGCGCTACTACGAAGACTTGGGTCTGCTGCCGGCGATCGGCCGCAGCGAAGGCGGGTACCGCCTCTTCGCCGAGGAGAGCCTGCAACGCCTGGAGTTCATCCGCCGGCTCAAGACCCTCGGGCTCAGCCTGGAGGAGATCCAGGACTGCCTGGCGGTGCACGATGCCGGTGAGCTGCCCTGCGGCGACATCCAGGTCCAGCTGGGGCGCCAGATCGAGCGGATCGATGGCCAGATCAAGGAGCTGCGGCAGCTCCGCAAGGAACTGCAGGGCCTGCTGGAGGGCTGGCAGAGCGATCCAGCCAAGGATGACGCGGTGATCTGCCCCAATCTTCACGTCTGAAGGCTGATCGTGACGTTCGGCCCATACGCAGCGAATGGGCACACCGATTCGATGAAGCCATGACCCGAATCCGTGTCCGACTCCCTGCTAAGTGCCCATGCTGAAGAAAGGCACAAGCAAGGGAGAGAACTGATGGGCCATCACCATGCCGCGTTGGACCAGAAACGTTCGGCGGCGCTCAGGCTCGCGGCCGCTGCAGGGCTGGGAGCGCTCGTTCTGTCGCTGGAGGCTCCAGCGCGCTCGGTGCCGCCCCAGGTGGTGGCCCAAGCCGGAAGCGGGATGGGAAGGGGACTAAGCGGTCCGGGGCGGATGGCGGCCCAGTCGATGGATCAGCACTTCATCGTGATGATGATTCCTCACCATGACGGGGCGATCGCCATGGCAGATCTTGCCCTCTCCCGCGCGCGCAGGCCCGAGATCAAGGAGCTGGCCCGCAGCATCAAGGCCAGCCAGAGCCAGGAGAACGCCCAGATGCGGACCTGGTACCGGCAGTGGTTTGGCGGCGATGTTCCCAGCTGGACGACCGGAGGAGCCATGGGTATGGGCGGCATGGGGATGGGCATGGGTGGTGGCATGAAGATGGGCGGCATGGGCATGGGGATGGGCGGCATGGGCATGGGGATGGGCACAAGCCTGGCCGCCCTGAAGAATGCCGCCGACTTCGATCGTGCCTTCATCGAGCAGATGATTCCGCACCACCGCATGGGCGTGATGATGGCCTCGATGGCCCAATCCAACAGCCAGCATCCGCAGCTGCGGGAGCTGCAGCAGACCATGGTTCGGGTGCAGAGCCAGGAGATCGAACAGATGGCGCAGTGGTATCGCAGCTGGTACGGAACGTCCTGATGCCAGCCATGGATCCGTTCTTCATCCTCGACACTCCGAAATCCTTCGAGGAGGCCAGTGCCGCCCTCCAGGAGGCGGTGGTGAACCAGGGCTTCGGCGTGCTGGCCGTCCATGATCTGGGCAACACTCTGCGCAGCAAGGGCCTGCCGTTCCCGGAGCAGTGCCGCATCTTCGAGGTGTGCAACCCCCAGCAGGCCGCCGCGGTGCTCAGCACCACGATGGCGCTCAACATGGCTCTGCCCTGCCGGATCTCCGTCTACACCGAAGCCGGCCAGACCCGCCTCGGGATGATCCGCCCCGAGGCGATGCTTGCTGGCCTCTCGGCCGATCCCTCCCTGAAGGAGCTGGCACGAGCGGTGGAGGCCTCCACAACGGCGATCATCGAGGCCGCTGCGGCTTAGCTAGCGGCAGTATCTGAGCGGCTGCGAGACCAAGGAGTCTCTGGACGCTGAATTTCGGGCCAGCCGGCTGCGCTACAGGGTCTGGCAGGTGCCGGGTGGGATCACCCGCCCCTGGGACTACCGCCGGGGCCGCAGAGGCGCCGTGATCCCCGATGGCACCACAGGGGTGGTCACCGCTACCGCTGTAGGGAGATCGGCTCCTATGCCCGCGCCCAGGAACTGCTGCGCCAGGGGCACACCGATCTCGATGGCAACGGCAATGAGGAAGCCTGTGAATCATTGCGCTCACTGGGTTTCTGCAGGTACGGGAACAGGCACTCCAGCAGGCCACCGCCAGCTGAAAAGGGGCGTACTTTGAACTTGAGGGGAGGCCCGGAAGCCAACCAAGGTCCCACCCTCCAACAGAGTCCGGCCAGGGAGCACCCGAGCCGGTGCGCACAGCGGAGGTGCGCCAACGATGCGACACACAACAGGTGAACTCGATGACGCAGCGCGAGCGTCATCCCGTAGCCGCAGAGAGCGATACGCCAATTCTGATTCCCGCGTGTTGACACCCCGGGCAGCAGTACCCGGGTCGAGATCACAACCGAGAAGGTCAAGCCTTGAGCATCTCTTCTCCCAGACGTGATCTCCTTCCCTTCCCTGCCAGGCCCAAGACAGGTCATGCGTGAACCACAGACACCCGACCGGCAGTCCTTGGTGTGAGGAGGTGACCGCCGCAACCGGTGCTAAGGCGCCCCCCACGGGGCGCCTTCCTGTTGGCGAGACAATCACCAGACCACACCAGCGCTCCTCTAACCTCCCCCCGATCGCACCTGCAGATCCGCCCCTTTGAGGCAACAGACTGGCCGTTGCTGTGGGCGCTGCTGGAGCCGGTGTTCCGAGCTGGTGAAACCTTCCCCCACGACCCGGCCATCAGCGAGGCCGAGGCCCAGCTGGCCTGGGTGGAGCAGAGCCAGGCGGTGATGGTGGGTGTGGATGCGGCCGGGGCCGTGGTGGGCACCTACTACCTGAGGCCCAACTCCCTCGCGCTCGGCGCCCATGTGGTCAATGCCGGCTATGTGGTTGCCGAGCAGACGCGGCGGCTGGGGATCGGCAGCCGCCTCTGCCAGCACTCCCTGCAGGCGGCCAGGCGGCTGGGGTTCCGGGCGATGCAGTTCAACCTGGTCGTGAGCACCAACACCGCCGGCATCCGCTGCTGGCAGCGCAACGGCTTTCAGGTGGTCGGCACCCTGCCGGGGGGCATTCCGCCACAGGCGGCTGGGTTACGTCGATGCCCTAGTGATGGTCCAGGGCCTGGTGGAGGGGCCGAAGCCATGAAGGTGGTGCCGCTGCGGCTGCCCCCTGGCGCCGACCTGCGTCGGGCGCTGGAGGCCTGGATGGCCGAGCAGCAGGAGCAGGCCGGCTGTGTGATCAGCGCCGTCGGCAGCCTGTCGGTGGCCCAGCTGCGCTTCGCGGGGGCGACTGAGGAAATGACAATCCACGGCGATCTGGAGATCCTCAGCCTCTCCGGCACCCTGTCGCCCGATGGCGTCCACCTGCACATCGCCATCTCAGGCAGCAGCGGCGCTGTGATCGGCGGCCACCTCTGTGTGGGCTCGCTGGTGCGCACCACCGCGGAGCTGGTGATCGGTCTTCTGCCGGAGTGGCAGTTCAGCCGGAAGCTGGATCTGGACACCGGCTACGCCGAGCTGCAGATCAAGGCTCAGCCAGAGCGGTGATCGCCCGCAGGGTCCCCAGCAAATCCGGTAGTCGCTGCTGGCTGGCTTGATCCGGCGGCAGGAACGCAGGCAGTGCCTCCAGGAAGGCAGAGGTTTTCAACAGCTCAAGGAACTGAGCCGCCAGATCATTCCTCAACTCAAGCGGGCTGAGCCTGCATTCCTCCAGCAGCGAGGCACGTCCGTCGACGACGGCCATGAGGTCCTCCAGGTCGTGACTGAAGAGAAAATTGCCCTGACCGCGACCGCGAAAGGCCTCCAGCTTGGTGGCCAGGAACACAGGTGCGGTCACGATCCGAATCGCGCAGCCACTTGGCAGCTCTTGAAGCTGGGCGGTCTCCAGGGCGAGGGGATACCAACGGTTGGAGAAGCCCAGGATCTCGCCCTGGGTAGGCATCAGATCGAGAATGAGATCGTCTGTGCACCAGCGGCACAGGGGTGCCCCTTGTCGGCTGTCTTCCTGGAAGCCCCGCTGCCGCAACTGCCTCCCCAGCTGGTGGTAGTCAGACCTGGCGATCACGCTGCAGATCACATCCACATCCTGGGTGGGCCGGATCTCTGGCATCGCCGGATCCGTGATCAACACTCCGGCCACGGCGCCGCCGACAAACACCAGTTGCTCAAGCAGCGCCTCGCCCAACTGCTCAGCCGCCCGCTCCAGCAGGGAGACGTTGGGGTCGTTGGGGTTCATGGCTGCAGCCGCTCCTCCAGCAGGGCCAGCGCCAGGGCCTGTTCCCGGGCGCTGCCGCCGCGCACCGCATCGAACAGGGCCAGCAGTTCCCCCAGGGCCGGGTTGCGCTCTGCCGCCTCAGGGACGCTGGGATACAGCGGATGGAAGGAAATGCCGCGGGCCGTTCCCTTCTTCCACGGCCATACCGGCGGTGGGTCATGGCCCGGGCGGACCTGCTCGCTAAGGGGGGAGGCGGCGTAGCCGGTGGGAACACCGCGGCTGAGCCCGCCCTGGGTGGCCGGGAAGCAGTAGCGGGCCCCGTGCTGCACGAAGGATTTCAGGGCAGCGCGAACCACGGAGGGCTTGCCAGCCTCATCCTTGATCGCCAGCCTGGCGGCCACGGCACGCTCCACCGCCGCATGGGCCTCTGAGGCCGTCAGGCCCAGCTCGGCGCCGAGGGCCGCATAGGTGGGTGCCGGGCCTGACTCCAGGGCCAGACGCAAGAGCACCACCAGATCCTGCGGGCGCAGGACGAGCTGGGGATTGGAGGGTGAGCGGGCCACGGTCGCACCAGGTCATTCGGCATTCGCGAATAGCGAATATAGAGCGTCCAGCCTGTCTGTCTCTGCGCGGCTTCAGCTTGGCGGAGCAGCCGGCGGCAGCAACCGCTCGATTGCTACCGCAGGTACACCCACCTGCTGAGCGATCAGCAGCACCAGCTGCTCCAGCCGCTCGAGACGCTGTTCAAGGGCCTGGAGCTCAGCAGTGCCTGCCTTGGACGCGGTCTTGCCAGCACCGATAGGGCTCTTGCTGCCCTTGGTGGCCTTGCTGGGCAGGGCGCTGCGCAGCGGTGGGCCATCCGGGTGGCTGAGCAGGGCATCCACCTGTTTCGCCGCCGGGCCCTTGCTGAGGCCCTTGATGCCGCGTGCCTTGCAGAGGCTCCAGAGGACAGCGACGGACAAGCGCTCCAGCTCCTCGCGGCTGGCCGGGGCGTCACCAGCCAGCAGCACGGCGGGCTGGTCGCTGGCTGGCCTGGGGTCACCAAGCTCCTCCTGCAGTCCGCGGTAGAGGCGGGCATCGGACTGGGCCAGGTCCCGCAACGTGGCCCGCAGGGTGTCAGTGAGTTGTCCCATCGGCCTTAACCTCCTGGGCCTGCTGGGCCGCTGGGCTGTCCACGATCTCCACCTTGGCGGGCACAGACAGTTCTGGCTGGTTCACGGGGCCGCCATGGCCATTGCCTCCCAGGTTGAGCGGCGGCAGATCCTTCGTCTTTTCGATGAACTCCTGACGCTTCTGATCCAGCTGCACCACACGCTCTTTGGTGTGGGTCCAGCGGTTGATGAAACGGATCACCGCCTGCACCAATCCACCAAGAAAGGAGCCACCCTGATAGGTCTTGCGGCCGAGTTTGTAGCGCCCAAACTCGTTGACAATGTCATCGCCAGCATCTTCCAGATCACCTGCAATCGCGGTGACGATTTCCAGCATCTGATAAATGTCAGTGCGCACAGAAGCCTCCCGTGCCGCAAGATCGAGCAGTCGCTGCTTGAGCTGTGCCGTTTCTTCCCGGGCCTTGGTGGCCAGGCTGCGATGCTGGCCGCGACTGCGCATGGAGCTCTTGTAGCAGTTGCGCAGCTCGAGGTAGACGCTGTTGAGATCTTCCCGACTCAGGGGCTCGGGATCAGGCGGAAAATCGGTTGTGGGGGGTAGAAAAACCATGCGGCTGGCCATTCAGAGACAATCCTGCCTCGTGCCGCACCCTGCCCCAGACCACATCGGCTCAGAGAACAATGCAGAAATTGCATACGCCTGCGGCGATGCCTTGCAGCACTGGGGGTTTTGGCGCTGACGCAAGGAGCTACGACGGCCAACGGAGGTTCACAGACCCTCACAGCAACAACGCCAGCCCATACCGAATCCGCCTTGGTGCAGCCTGGGCGAGGCCCGGTGCACCTGGCGGCCGCTGCCGATAGGTACAACCTCCACCAGCCAGTCCCTTTTGTAGAGCTGATCCCCCGGGAAGCGAACGGGGAGGCGCCCCTGAGGTCTGGCGATCACGCCACCCGGCCTGCCCCGGCTTGCGCGCCGCGCAAGGGCTGACGCGAGTCGCTGCGCTGCGCTCCGCGCCCCTTGCGCGGCGCTGGCGGCGCTGGGGCTTGACGGCGGTGTCGTTCGCCAGCACAGCCATGGCCGCCACCCCTCTCAGCCGCACCTGCCCGATCCGCATCGTCTCGGTGCATCTGCTTGATGCCGCTGGCCGGCTTCTCAGAGTTCTGTTCCTCGATCGCGAGGGGCACATCTCGGCTGAGCCGCACTACGTGCCCCGCGATGAGGCGCTGATCCTGGCCTCCAATGAACAGCGGGTGCTCGGCCCTCAGGCCAGGGTCCAGGTGCTCTGAGCGCCCGCGGCCGGAGGCCCTCCGCCTCCGGCTTTCGGCTGTCGCCGCATCGCCCGTGGGCTTGGGCTTCCTGGAGCCATGGCCTGACGGTTCGACTGGGCGGTCCCTGGGCTGGGCACCCTGCAGGACCGGCAGTGGGGGGGAGGGGTTGGCCCCAGGTCGGCGCACACCCACCGCATCCCTCGGGCAGTCCTCACGCCGCGTCAAGGATCGGGCCAGGCGCCCTCCAGTGTCGGGCGTCCTTGCCGCGGCGCTGCGGCCGGCCGGTGGGGGTGGGGTTCTCCGCCGTCCCTCAGGTGGCTTCCCCCGCTTCCTCCTCCCGTCGCCAGCAGCAGTCCACGCCTCTCAGCCGTTCTGCCCTGCGTGCCCGCAATGCCCTGGTGCTGGAGCACCTGCCCCTGGCTGATGCCCTCGCTTCCGCCGCCGCCCGCCGCCTCTTCCCGCTGGTGGAGCGGGAGGATCTGATCCAGGTGGCCCGTGAGGCCCTGGTTCGCTCCGCTCCCCGCTGCAGAGCGGGCGAGCCGCCAGCGCCCTATCTGCGCCGCTGCATCCAAGGGGCGCTGCAGCACCACCTGTGCGATCGGGTGCGGCTGGTGCGCGTGCCACGCCGGCTGCATGAGCAGGGCCAGTGCCCACTGGGGCACCTCAGCCTCGATGCCACAGCCGATAGCGAGCACTGCCTGCTCGATCAGCTGGCCTCCCCTGAGCCCGAGCCGGCATCCAGCGAGGCCATGAATGGCCTGGGGCTGGAGCAGCTGGTCGAGCAGCTGCCCGCAGCCCAGGCCACAGCCCTGCGGCTCACCGTCCTCGAGGGGCTGTCCTTGCGGGCCGCCGCGGCGCAGCTGCAGATCAGCCCGATGGCCGTTCAGCGGGCCCAGAAAAAGGCCCTCGCCGCCCTGCGCCAGCAGCTGGCAGGTGGGGGCTGAGGCCCCTTCACTCAGCTCTGTTCAAACACCAGCGTGGAGAGTGGCCACCAGCCGCTGCCGCCCTCGTCGTAGGTCAGCTCCACCATCGGATCGGCGTCACTGCTGTCTGCCGCCAGGTTGAGCACTGTGGCGCCGGTCTCTGGGCTGATCAGGTCGCGCCAGCAGCGCGAGCCAGTCGCTGGCAGGGGTGTCGTGGTGTCAGGCATGGGTCAGGGGCTCACCATCACCCGGTTGCCAGCACCGCTGTTGCTCACAGCCACGAACTGGCGCCGCTGGGGCGACCAACAAAGCGAGCGCCAGCCCAGATCTGCCGGGGAGCTCCGCACCGTCCAACTGAGGCCATCGCCGCTGGTCATGATCCTGTTGCCGGTGCCGCTGCTGGCCGCCGCCACCAGCAGCTCCCGCTCCGGAGCCCAGCAGAGGGAGGACCAGGCGTTGTCGGCCACCGAGCTGCGGCTGCTCCAGCTGATCCCATCCGGGGAAGTCATCACTCGGTTGCCCCGGCCGCTGCTGCTCAGCGCCACCAGTAAACCGAGCTCCGCCGCCCAACAGAGTCCTATCCAGTTGTTGGTTGCAGCGGCCGTCCGCAGCGTCCAGTTGCGGCCATCGCTTGAGGTCATCACCCGCTGGTTGCTGCCGGTGCTGCTCACCGCCACCAACAACCCCAGTTGAGGCGCCCAGCAGATGGAGCGCCATTCCTGATCCGCGGCAGCAGGGCCGGCCGTCCAGGTGAGGCCATTGGAGCTGATCATCACGCGGTTGCCCGTGCCGCTGCTGGCCACGGCCACCAGCAGGCCTAGCTCGGGCGCCCAGCAGATCGAGGTCCAGTTGTTGTCGGCCGGCGTCTGGCGCAGGTTCCAGCTGCGGCCATCCTGAGAGGTCATCACCCGCTGGCCCGTGCCGCTGTCGCTGACGGCGACAAACAGCCCCAGCGCAGCGGCCCAGCAGAGCGCCACCCAGTTCTGATCAGCGGCCGCCGGTTGGGGGCTCCAGCGAATGCCATCGCTGGAGGTCATCACCCGATTGCCGCTACCGCTGTTGGCCACGCAGACGTAGAGCTGCAACTCCGGCGACCAGCAGATCGCCTGCCAGCTGTTGTCCGCCGCCGAGCGCACGGTCGACCAGAGCACGCCGCTGATGCCCAGCACCGGTATCGGGCCAGCCAGCTCTGCCAGCGCCGCTGCCGGCAGCTGGTAGGTGCCGGCCTGGGGCCCAGCGGGACGGGTGATCGCCAGCAGGTCGCCTGGTTGGAGGGTCATCTGCTGCGGCGCTCAGGGCAGAGCCGGCAGGGTGCTCAGGTCCAGCGGCATGTAGTCGCCGGCCGGCTGGGCAGTGGCCATCGCCGCCTGCAGCTGGGCCGCATCCACCACCCGCCCGGGCGTGCCGTCTGCCAGCGCCAATGGGTCGGCCAGCTGCACTACCCCCGACGCCTCGGCCGTGGCCAGGACCACGCTGAGCAGCGGTTGGGCGGGA
>JBKDOZ010000082.1:0-3621 GCA_046342735.1 Synechococcaceae cyanobacterium | reverse complement strand
GATGAGCATGTTGCCCTGGACAGCCCGCAAGCTGCTCTGGAATCCGGAGCCGATGGGGCGCACCTTCGGCCGTGTTTGTCTGGAGGCGTTTGACCGCAACCCCTCTGATTTCGGCCGCACCGTGATGGCGATCCTCGAGCGCGAGTACGGATTGGCGCCCCTCGAGCAGGCGTTGCATGCGCCGGTGGAGGGCCGCCGTGCCCTGGCCACAGCCGTGCGCTGATCCGGCGATGACAGCTTCCCCTGCCCCTTCCCCCTCCAACCGCAACCTCTCCCCCGAGAGCCTGCTGTTTTTCGAGCGCACCTGGCAGGTGTACCACCAGATCGTGGCGGACGACCTGATGGAGCACGGCGCCCTGTTTGCCGCCCTGCGCCCCCGATTGCAGGCGTTCCTGGAGGAATGGGGGTCGGCTCCGCTCACCATGGCCGACCTGGCCTGCGGCGATCTCACCACCCTGGCGCCGCTGCTGCGCGATTTGCCCCTGGCGGGTTTCACGGGGGTGGATGCCTGCGCCTCGGTGATTCCCCTGGCCCAGGAGCGCCTGGCCGGCTGGCCGGTGCCCTGCCGCTGGCTGGAGGACGACATGCTGCGCTGGGCTGAGGGGCCTGGGGAGCGCCACGGCCTGATCAGCTGCCTGTTTGGCCTCCACCACCTGGCCGACGCCGATAAGCAGCTCTTCCTGGAGGTGGTCGCCGATCGGCTGGAGCCCGGCGGCCTGCTGCTGATTGCCGATGCGTTCCGTGAGCCCGGCGAACCCCTCGACCACTACCGGCAGCGCTACGGGCGCCGCATCCGCGAGAGCTGGACAAGCCTGGGGCCGTCCTTTCAGGACCACGTGGTGGCCCACGTCAGCGGCAGCGATTTCCCCGCCGAGCACGATCGCTTTGCGGCCATGGCCGAGCAGTCGGGCTGGCAGGGTGAGTGGCTCTGGCGGGGCTCCCACCAGGCCGAAGCCCTGTTGGTGCTCCGCCGGCCCGCCTCACCAGAAACGCCGCGCCAACAGCAGCGATAGCCCCAACCCCAGCCAGCCCGGCAGCCCGCCGATCGGGTTCACCGGCAGGGTGCCCCCACTGCCCCCCAGCCATTCCGGCGTGCCCGGGGCGATCTCCAGCAGGCCGGCCTGCAGGGCGAACCAGCCCCCCACCAGCCCCCCGTGCAGGCCCATGGCACCCCAGAGCAGGCCGCCGTCGACGCGGCGCCGCAGGGCCAGGGCCAACCCCAGCAGCACCAGGCCGCCGAGCAGGCCGACCGCCGCCATTCCCGGAGCCTGGTGCCAGGGATGGAGCAGGGCGAAGATCGCCGCCTGAGCCAGGAGCGCCCGCCGCTGCCCCAGCTCCAGCTCCAGCTCGCCCGAGAGCCAGCCGCGGAACAGCAGCTCCTCGGCGAAGCCCACCCCCGCCAGCAGCGCCAGGGCATTGAGCACCTCCCCCGGATCGAGCCGGCCGCTCCAGCGGGCCTGGCCCAGCAGGAGCAGCAGCAGCGCGGCCCCTGTCAGCAGCAGCAGGGCTTGGCCCAGCCCCCCCAGCCACGCCCGCAGGGCCGCCGCCGGTGATCCCACCAGCCCCAGCCGCCGCCACGGCCGCCCTTCCCCCCACGCCCGCCGCAACCGCGCCGGCAGGCTGAGCAGCAGCAGGGCGAAGGCCACCACCACCCCGAGCAGATCCAGCTGGTCGACCCGCAGGGAGGGGGCCAAAACCCCGATCGGCCGCACCACCAGCCAGCCCACCCCGTAGAGCAGCGGCACGTACAAAAGAGTGCCTGGCCAGCGGGGCCGGCGGGCGGCGGCGGCGGACGCCGGCGGCGGCGCCATTCAGCTCTCCGGTTCGAGCGTGCTGGTGAGCCCCTTGGCCTTGAGGGTTTCGCAGTAGAACTCCGCCGGCTCGAGATCGCAGACGATCACAAGGCCCACGCCGGTGTTGTGGGCTTCGAGCATCACCGCGATCGCATCCTGTTCGCTCAGGGAGGGCACCACCTGGCGCAGGGTCGTCACCACGTATTCCATGGTGTTGACCGGATCGTTGTGCAGCAGCACCTTGTAGCGGGGCGATGGCTTGCGCACCCGCTCGGGCGCCTTCTCCATCACCGCGGCGCCGCCGGGCTTGGCGCCGGGCTCCTGGCTGGCTCGGATGGCTGACAGTCGCGTCATCTCAACCATGGCTGGGCGGCTGGCGCTGGTGCGGAATCCTGGCACTGCATCAGTG
This sequence comes from Synechococcaceae cyanobacterium, assembly GCA_046342735.1. Taxonomy (GTDB): domain Bacteria; phylum Cyanobacteriota; class Cyanobacteriia; order PCC-6307; family Cyanobiaceae; genus Cyanobium. The sequence goes on along the minus strand of JBKDOZ010000082.1, from coordinate 1,419 downwards.
AATCGTAGGCAGGGGGAGCGCCGTCTGGATCCGGCGCATCGCCTCCAGCACGTTGTCGCGGCTGTTGAAGGCCGAGAGGCGGAAGTAGCCCTCGCCGGCGGCGCCAAAGCCGCTGCCGGGGGTGCCCACCACGTGGGCCTGGCTGAGCAGCTGATCGAAGAAGCCCCAGGAATCCACCCCTGCCGGCGTTTTCACCCACACGTAGGGGGCCTGCTCGCCGCCGTAGACCGCCAGACCGGCGGCGCTGAGCTCCCGGCGGATGATCGCCGCATTCTCCATGTAGAAACGGATCAGGTCCTTCACCTGCTCCTGGCCCTCCGGCGAGTACACCGCCTCGGCACCGCGCTGCACGATGTAGCTCACGCCGTTGAACTTGGTGCACTGGCGGCGATTCCACAGGGCCCAGAGCTCCACCTTCTCGCCGTTGGCGGCCGTGCCCATCAGGCCCCGCGGCACCACCGTGAGGGCGCAGCGGGTGCCGGTGAAGCCGGCGTTTTTGGAGAAGGAGCGGAATTCGATGGCGCAGTCGCGGGCGCCTTCGATCTCATAGATCGTGTGGGGCAGCGAGGGATCCTGGATGTAGGCTTCGTAGGCGGCGTCAAACAGGATCAGGGCGTCGTTGGCGCGGGCGTAGTCAACCCAGGCCTGCAGTTGCTCGCGGCTGGCGACGGCGCCGGTGGGGTTGTTGGGGAAGCAGAGGTAGATCAGATCCACCTTGCCCGTGGGCAGCGGGGCGGTGAAGCCGTTCTCGGCGTTGATCGGCAGGTAGGTGAGGCCGCCGTACTGGCCGGCGTCGTCGGCGTCACCGGTGCGGCCGGCCATCACGTTGCTGTCCACGTACACCGGATACACCGGATCGGTAACGGCGATCCTGTTGCCCTCCCCCAGGATGTCGAGGATGTTGGCGCTGTCGCACTTGGAGCCATCGGAGACGAAGATCTCCTCCGCGCTCACCTGACAGCCGCGGGCCTGGAAATCGTGGGTGGCGATCGCTTCCCGCAGCCAGGCATAACCCTGCTCGGGGCCGTAGCCATGGAATCCTTCCCGGGTACCCATCTCATCAATGGCGGCCTTCATGGCAGCGCGGCAGGCCTCTGGCAACGGCTCCGTGACATCCCCGATGCCCAGGCGGATGATGGCAGCCTCGGGATGGGCCTCGCTGAAAGCCTTCACGCGCCGGGCGATCTCGGGGAACAGGTAGCCGGCCTTGAGCTTGAGGTAATTGCCGTTGACCTGAACCATGACACGCATGCGGCCCGCGGGGCGGGCTCGGGGGAACTGGGCGCGATTGTCCTATGGCGCGGCGCCCGAGCGTGCATACCATCAAGGCAGTGTCTGGAGCTGCCGTGCCCCCCACCCCTGCAACCGCTCCGGTGGATGTGGCCAGCCTGATCGACCTTGAGGTCAGCAAACCCGGTC
>JBKDOZ010000081.1:0-11657 GCA_046342735.1 Synechococcaceae cyanobacterium | reverse complement strand
GGCAGCAGGGCCGCCAGGCCGGCCTGCAGCTGGCGCTGCCCCGCCGGTGTCAGCCCTTCCGCGAAGCCCGCCTCCGGTTCGCTCGTCGCCCCCACCACCACCAGGCCGTCCTCCCGGGGCACCAGGTAGGTGCCCGGCCCGAACAGCACGCGGCCCAGCGCCTGGCGGGGCGCCTGCAGGGACACCATCTGCCCCTTCACCGGAAACACCGGAAGAGCGGGCAGCAGGTGGGCGCTCCAGGCTCCGCCGCAGAGCACCGCCTGGTCTGCCGGCTGCTCCCGCTCCTCGCCATCGGCCCCCCGCAGCTGTACCCCCTCCAGTCGCCCACTCCGCTGGCGCAGCGCCCGCACCTCCGCGCCCTCCTCGAAGGCCACCCCGCGCTGCACGCAGGCCCGCTCCAGGGCGCGCATCAGGCGACGGCGGTTGTCGATCTGGCCGTCGGCACGGAACAGCAGGCCGGAGCGCCAGCGGGGGGCCAGCCCCGGCACCGCCAGGTCCAGGGCGGTGCGCTCCAGGGCTTCCCCCCACCGTGCGGTGGGGAAGGCATCCCGTTCGGCGGCGTCGGCGAAGGGCCCCACGATGCCGCAGGGTCGCAGCCCGCAGGGCAGGCCGCTGTCGGCCTCGATCGCCGCCACCCAGGCCGGGATGCGCGCCAGGCCGGCCTGGCCGAGCTGCAGCAAGCTGCCCTGCAGCCCTTCGGCGTGGGGCGCCAGCATGCCCGCGGCCACGAAGCCGGCGGCCTCACTGCGGCGGCGGCTCAGCACCCGCACCGCCCGGCCGCGGCGGGCCAGGGCGTGGGCCACGGCCAACCCCATCAGGCCGCCCCCCAGGATGAGCACCGGTGCTTCCATGGCCTGCCTCCCTCAGCGGGACTCCGCCAGCCCCAGCCGGCGGCAGAGCGGCGGCAGGCTCAGGCCCTGCAGAGCGAGATTGCCCACCACCACCAGGAAGATCAGGCCCTGCATCTGGTGCTCCAGCGCCTCCGCCTGCCCTTCCGCCAGGCCCGGCAGCGCCGGGATTGCATGGATGGCGGTGTAGGCCAGGGCCAGCGGCACCGCCCCCCGCAGCCCGCACCACGCCAGCAGCATCCCCTCCCGCCGGCCGAAGGGGGAGAAGGGCTGCAGGGCCAGCACGCTCAGGGGCCGGGCGATGAGGATCAGGGCCAGGGCGCTGAGCAGGCCGGGAACCAGGGCGGTGCGGATGCTGCTGGGTTCGATCAGGGTGCCGAAGAGCAGAAACACGCTGAATTCGGTGAGCGTGTTGAACGGCTCCAAGCTGTTCTCCAGCCGTTCCGGTGTGATCCAGCGGTTGGCGTAGATGTCGTTCGCCAGGAACAGGCCGGTGACGTAGGCGGAGATGAAGCCCGATCCCTGCAGCAGCTGGGCCAGCCCGTAGGAGGAGAGGGCCACGGCGATACCGAGCAGCAGGATCTGGCTGGAGCTGGTGACGAAGCGCCGCAGGATGAACTGGGCCACAAAGCTGAGGATCAGCCCCACCATCACGCCGCTGCCGATGCTCTTGAGGAAGCTCTGGATGGCCTGCAGCAGATCGGCGGGGTTGCTGCCGCCCTGGGGCTCCAGCCAACCGGCGCTGGCCAGGGTGACCACCAGCAACAGGAACACGATCGCCAGGGGGTCGTTGAGGGAGGCCTCCATCTCCACCAACGACTGCAGCCGCTGGGGCAGGTGCAGGCCCGCCCGGCGCAGCACCTCCAGGGTGGCCATCGCATCGGTGCACGACACACAGGCGGCGGCCATCAGGGCCACGGGCAGCGGCAGGGCCACGACCCCCAGCCCGGGCCAGAGCGAGGCCAGGGCCGCGTGGATGCCCCAGAGCAGGGGGGTGAACAGCAGGGAGGTGAGCAGCACCCCACCCACGGCCAGCAGCACCCCGTAGCGCAGGAAGCCCTTGAGGTGGTGCAGCTCGGCGTTGAGCCCCGCGCAGAACAGCAGCATCGAGAGGCTCACCACATGGATGTTCTCCACCTCCTCCAGGGAAAGCAGGCGCTGACTGGGGTGGAGCAGCAGACCCAGCAGCAGCACCCCGAGCACGGCGGGGAGGCGCAGATGGATGGCAAGGCGGCTGAAGACGAGGGTGCCCAGGAAGGCCAGGGCGGTGAGGCTGATCAGCAGCGGGAAGGGCAGGGCGCCGGCCCCGTGGGGAGCGCCGTGGGGGGCCGCGTGGAGGGCATTCGGGGCGGCCGCGAGCAGGGGTGACAGCAGGGCGGCCATGGGGGGCGACAGCAGGGGCGGGATTGGGGCCATGCTCCTCGGGTGCCGGCCGGCCGGGTCAGCCTAGGAATCCCCTCCCGGGTCGCTCCCCTCGGGGGCGCCGCCCTCCGGTTCAGCGCCCACCACCCGGCCGGGCACCGTGCGGAAGATCAGGCCGGAGAGCAACAGCAGGCAGAGCAGGTTGGGCAGGGCCAGCAGCGCGTCGAGGGTATCGGCGATGCCCCACAGGCCCGGCAGGCTCTGGCTGGAGGCGAGCACCACCACGGCGATCCACACCAGCCGGAAGGGCTGGCGACCCCGGCTGCCCACCAGAAAGGTGAAGCACCGTTCGCCGTAGTAGCCGAACGCCACCAGGGTGGTGAAGGCGAAGAGCACCAGGCAGAGGTCGAGGAACCAGGCGCTGCCGCCGGAGCCCCAGGCGAAGGCCTGGTGCAGGAGCCGCAGCCCACTGCCGTTTCGCCCCAGCAGCTCCCAGGCGACTTGGGCGTGCCCCGGGCCGTCGTGATCGGCCAAGGCGGTGTCGAGCACGCCGCTGATCAACAGCAGCAGGCCGGTGGCGCTGCACACCAGCAGGCTTACCCCGTTGGAGAGCATGGCGATTGCCCCCTGGCGCACGGGGTCGGCGGGGCTGGCTGGGGCGTGGGCGATCGAGGAGGTGCCCAGCCCCGCCTCGTTGGCGAACACGGCGGCGCGCACCGCCGTCTGCACGGTGAGCCCCAGGGCGCCACCCTTGAGGGCCTCCGGCCGGAACGCCTCCTGCAGCATCTGCCCCACCGCCTCGGGAATGAGTGCGGCGTGCCGCAGCAGCATCGCCGCCACCACGACCAGGTACCCCAGGGTCATCAGCGGCACCAGAACCGTGGAGACCCGACTGATGCGTCGCAGGCCACCGGCGAGCACAAGGCCGGTGAGTGCCGCCGCCGCCATGCCCAGCAGCAACGGTGGCAGCCCGCTCAACTGATTCAGGCCGAGGGCCAGCTGCTGGGCCTGGACGCCGTTGCCCAGGCCGAACACCCCCACCGTGCCCAAGGTGGCGTACAGCAGGGCCAGCCAGGACCAGCCGGGGCCCAGGCCATGCCGGATCGCCTCCATCGGTCCGCCGTGGACCTGGCCGCGGCGATCGTGCTGGCGGAAGCGCACCGCCAGGAAGGTTTCGCTGAATTTGGTGCCCATCCCCACCAGGCCCACCAGCCACATCCAGGGCACCACCCCCGGGCCGCCCACGCCGAGGCTGATGGCCATGCCGGTGAGATGGCCGACGCCCAGGGTGCCCCCCAGGGCGGTCATCAGCGCGGCGAAGCTGCTGATCTCCCCCGGCCCCGCCCGCTGATCGAGGAAGGAGCGCCAGAGCTGCCGGCAGGCCCAGGGCAGGCCGCGCAAGGGAAGGAACTGCAGCCCCAGGGTGAGGAACAGGCCCACCAGGGTGATCCAGTCGGCGGAGAGGCCCCAGAGGAAGGCGTTGAGCGCATCGAGCCACGCCATCGTCCGCGCCGCTGGGAAACACCCTTGACTTTCCCATGGGCGGCGGGTGCCGCCGCTCCATAGGATCCCCCCAGATATGGCATGGCATTCGATGGCGGCGACCCCGCACCTGGCAGAGACCCCCGCATCGGCAGCCGCCCCCTCAGCCGCGCCCTCGGCCCCGGGCGGCGAGCCGGCGGCGGGCGCGTGGGAAGCGGTGATCGGCCTGGAGATCCACGTGCAGCTCGGCACCGACAGCAAGATCTTCACGGCCGCCTCCACCACCTTCGGCGACGAGCCCAACACCCACATCGACCCGGTGGTCTGCGGCCTGCCGGGCACGTTGCCGGTGCTCAATCAGAAGGTGCTCGAGTATGCGGTGAAGGCGGCGTTGGCCCTGAATCTGCAGATCGCGCCCCACAGCAAGTTTGACCGGAAGCAATATTTCTATCCCGACCTGCCCAAGAACTATCAGATCTCCCAGTACGACGAACCCATCGCCGAGAACGGCTCGATCGAGGTGGAGGTGGCGGAGAAGGGCAAGGACACTTACCTGAAAACGGTGGGCATCGAGAGGCTGCACATGGAGGAAGATGCCGGCAAGCTCGTGCACGCCGGTAGCGATCGCCTGGCGGGATCCACCCATTCGCTGGTGGATTACAACCGGGCCGGCGTCGCCCTGGCGGAGATCGTCAGCTGCCCCGATCTGCGCACCGGTCGCGAGGCGGCGGAGTATGCCGCCGAAGTGCGCCGCATCATGCGTTATCTGGGCGTATCCGACGGCAACATGCAGGAGGGGTCGCTGCGCTGTGATGTCAACATCTCCGTGCGCCGTGGGCCGGATGCACCCTTCGGCACCAAGGTGGAGATCAAGAACATGAACTCCTTCTCCGCCATTCAGAAGGCGTGTGAGTTCGAGATGCAACGCCAGATCCGCGCCTATGAGGCAGGCGAACCGGTGGTGCAGGAAACGCGGCTGTGGGATGAGGGCAAGCAGGTCACCCGCAGCATGCGCAGCAAGGAGGGCGCGAGCGACTACCGCTATTTCCCCGACCCCGACCTGGGGCCGATCGAGGTGAGCGAGGCCCAGCGCGAGGCCTGGCGCACGGAGCTGCCCGAGCTGCCCGCTGCCCGCCGCCATCGCTACGCCGAAACCCTGGGGCTCTCCCCCTACGACGCCCGGGTGCTCACCGACGAGCGGCCGATGGCCGATTACTTCGAGGCGGCGGTGGCTGCCGGTGGCGATCCCAAGGGCCTGGCCAACTGGATCACCGGCGATCTGGCGGCCCATGTGAATGGCCAGCGCCTCTCGTTTGCCGATCTGCCCTTCCGCCCCGACCAGCTGGCGGAGATGGTGAAGCTGATCGAGGGCGGCACGATCAGCGGCAAGATCGCCAAGGAGATCCTGCCGGAGCTGCTGGAGAGGGGTGGCTCGCCAGCGGCGCTGGTGGAGGCCCGCGGCCTGGGCATGATCAGCGATCCGGCGGCGATCACGGCGATCGTGGAGGAGTTGCTGGCGGCCCATCCGGCGGAGGTGGAGGCCTTCCGCGGCGGCAAGACGAAGCTGCAGGGCTTCTTCGTGGGGCAGCTGATGAAGCGCAGCGGCGGCCGGGCCGATCCGCAGCTGGCGAACCGGATCCTGGCGGAGCGGCTGAAGGGCTGATCCCTCGGCTCAGACGATGCTGATCTCCGAGAGGCTGCTGAAGCCGGTGGCGAAGCGATACCCCGTGATCTCCACCACCGCGTCGGTGATGGCGTTGAAGCCGGCACTGCCATCGTTGAAGGCGATGAAGGTGCGCAGGGAGGTGCCGCTGCCGTAGGTGAAGGTGGCGGCCCCACTGGATCCGAAGTTGGTGGGGCTCAGCAGCGTGGTGAGGGCGGCGTTGGTGAGGCCGCTGAGCGCCCCGAGGTTGCGGAACGCTCCGGCCGCCGGCGCCGTGCTCACATCGAAGCGATCGCGACCCACGGTGAAGTCGACAATCCTCTCGAAGGTACGCGCCGCGGTGGTGCCGCCGACGATGCCATCGGTGAGCAAGGTGTACACGAAGCTGTTGACCCCCAAGCCGCCGGTGAGGTTGTCGAGTCCACCGCCGCCGCTGATCGTGTCATCGCCATCGCCGCCGATCACCTTGTCCACCCCAACGCCGGCCAGGATCGTGTCGGCGCCGCGGCTGCCGGTGATCGTGTCGTTGCCGTCGCCGCTTTCGATGCGCAGGTTGGCGCCGAGCAGGGTGCTGCCGCTGAAGTTGAGCACGTTGGCGGTGGCGTCGCCGAGCAGGCGCACGGTGCCGGTGGTGGCGGTGGCATCAATCACCTCAAGGCCGTTGGTGGCGGAGAAGTTCTTGAGGCCGATGTCCACCGCGGCGGTGCCGGCGGCGGCCACGAGGCGATCGATCTCGCCGGCGCCGGTGCCGCGGTCGGTGATGGTGTCGTAGCCCTCGAAGCTGCCCGCCGCCAGGCTGCCGGCCACCTCGTAGGTGTCGGAGCCGCCGGCGCCACTGAGGATGTCATCGCCCTTGCCGCCGCGGAGCCGATCGGCACTGCTGCCGCCGGTGACCGTGTCGTTGCCATCGCCGCTGTCGATGCTCAGGTTGGCGCCGAGCAGGGAGATGCCGGTGAAGTTGAGCACGTTGGCGGTGGCGTCGCCGAGCAGGCGCACGCTGCCGGTGGTGGCGGTGGCGTCGATCACCTCAATGCCGTTGGCGGTGGAGAAGCTCTTGAGGCCGATGTCCACCGCGGCGGTGCCGGCGGCGGCCACGAGGCGATCGATCACACCGGCGCCGGTGCCGCGGTCGGTGATCGTGTCGAACCCTTGGAAGCTGCCCGCCGCCAGGCTCCCCCCCACTTCGTAAATGTCGGCGCCGCCGCCCCCATCGACCGTGTCGTCCCCCCGGCCGGCCAGGATCCGCTCGGCGTCGACGCTGCCGCCGATCGTGTCGTTGCCGTCGCCGGCATCGATCACAAAACCGCCGCCCAGAACGCGCATGCCGGCGAACTGGAGGGTGTTGGCGCTGCCGTTGCCCTGCAGCCGCACCTGGCCCGCCACGCTCACCCCGCCCACCAGCTTGCTGGTGCTGTTCACGATCTGTTCGATGCCGGCGGTGGCCAGGAAATTGCCTCCGGCCAAGCCGATGTCGACATCGCTGTTGCCGAAGGCCACGATCCGATCGAGCCCAATGAGGCCGCTGTCGGTGTAGGTGTCTTGGCCGCCGTAGCTCTGCCAGCCGCCACTTTCGAGCCCGCTCACGAAGTAGGTATCGCTGCCTTCTCCCCCGTCGAGCGAATCGTTGCCGCCTTCGCCGTAGATCGTGTCGTCTCCGGCGAGGGTGCGGATCTGGTCGTTGCCGAAGCCGCCGCGCACCAGGTTGGCCTGGGCACTGCCCACGCAGCTGTCGCTGCCATCGCCCAACTCGATGCTCACGTTCGCGCCGCGCAGTTCGGTGGCGCTGAAGTCGAGGCTGTTGGCCTGCCAGTCGCCGAGGAGTTTCACCGCCCCGGTGGTGCCGCTGGCGTCGATCAGTTCGATGCCGGAGCCTGGGCCGAAGCTGCGCAGGCCGATGTCGACCCCATCGCTGCCGTTGTCGGCGATCGCCACGATGCGGTCGTAGCCGTTGGTGTCGTTGTAGGTGTCGTAGCCCTCAAAGCTGTAAGTGCGCCAGTCGGGATGGGCCGGATCGCGGCCGCGCACTTCATAGGTGTCGTTTCCGGCTTCGCCCTGGAGAAGGTCGTCATCCCGCCCTCCCCAGATGCGGTTGTCCTGGGCGGTGCCGATGATCGTGTCGTTGCCCTCGCCACCGACGATGCGCATCTTGTCGCCGATCAGGGTGATGCTCGAGAAATCGAGCCAGTTCGCCTGCCAGTTGCCCGTCAGATTGACGGCGGCGGTGGTGACGCCCCCGTTGCCGTCATCGACGGTGGTGGCGTTGATGATTTGCTCAATGCCGGAGAAGTAGCCATCGATTCGGAGGAATCCAACATCGACGGCCCCCCAGCCCACAGCCTGGATTGAATCGACCCCATCTGTGCGCCCGCCCCAATCAAAGAAGGTGTCGAAGCCTTCGAAGTCGTAGGTGGTCCAGTCGGGGTTGTAGGGGTTCTGGCCGCTGACCTCATAGATGTCGCTGCCGCCGCCGCCGTCGAGTTTGTCGTTGTCGCGGCCGCCGCGGATGCGGTCGTTGCCGGCGCCGCCTTTGATCGTGTCTTCGCCATCCGCCCCATCGATCAAGAAGGGGCCCGCCAGGGTGGTGGCGGAGAAATCGAGGTTGTTGGCTTGCCAGTTGCCGAGCAGGCGCACCTGGGCGGGGCTGGCATTGCCGTCGGCATCGAAGGCCAGGGTGGCGTTGACGATCCATTCGATGCCGCTGTCGGGTCCGAACTGCAGCAGACCGATGTCCACGGGTAGCTCCCCGGTGGCCAAGATGGCATCGAGGCCGCTACTGCCGGAGTCGGCGTAGAGGTCATAGCCCTCGAACGTATAGGGCTGGCCTTCCACCCATTCGGGGGTGTTGCCAGTCACTTCGTAGAGGTCAGCGCCGTCGCCGCCATCGAGCCAATCGTTGTCGTGGCCCCCGCGCAGGCGATCCGCTAACACGCTGCCGAAGATCGTGTCGTTTCCCTCCGCCCCATCGATCAGAAAGCCGCCGCCGATCAGGGATGTGGTGGAGAAATCGAGCCGGTTGTCTTTCCAGTTGCCCAGCAGCCTCACCTCAGCCACCCCTGGACTGGGCTCCACCGCCAGGGCGGCGGCTTCCACCGGCAGGAGCACCGCCTGGATTTCCCCCACGGTGGCGTTGACGATCTCCTCGATGCCGCATCCGGCGTCGAAGGATGGGAAGCCGATATCCACCGCGCCCACGCCTTCGGCCACGATCCGGTCGGTGCCATCGGTAGCCGCGCCGCTGTCCCGGTAGGTGTCGTAGCCCTCGAACAGGTAGGGCATGCCCGCCACCCAGTAGGGGTTGGCGCCGCTGACGCGGTAGGTGTCGCCGCCAGCGGCCCCATCGAGCAGATCGTTATCGCGCCCGCCGCGGATGTCATCTGCCCCGCCGCTGCCGATCACGCTGTCGTTGCCATCACCGGCATCGATCTGGAAGGGGCCGCCCACCAGCTCGGTGCCGGAGAAATCGAGGCTGTTGTTCTGCCAGTTGCCCAGAAGCCGCACCACGGCGCCCCCTTCTGTGGCGTTGACGATCTGCTCGATGCCACTGCTGGGACCGAAGCTGAGCAGGCCGATGTCCACCGCCGTGAACCCTTCGGCCAGGATCCGGTCCACCCCGCCCAGGCCGCTGTCGGCAACGGTGTCGTAGCCCTGGAAGCTCCAGGTCTGCCAGTCGGTGTGGTTGGGATCGGCGCCGCTCACCAGGTAGGTGTCGCTGCCCTCGCCGCCGTCGAGCAGGTCGTTCTCAAACCCGCCATCGAGCAGGTCCTCGCCCGCGCCGCCCTGGAGGGTGTCATTGCCCCAGCCGCCATCCAGCAGGTCGGCACCGTCGCCCCCTTGGAGGAGGTCCTGGCCACCGCGGCCGAGCAGCTGGTCGTCGGTTTCGTTGCCGAGCAGCGTTTCGCTGGCTCCCGTGCCGAGGGTGAGGCGGCGGTCGGAGAGAAAGGCGTTCAGCCAGCCGGAAACATCGCTGAGGGTCTGGTTGTTGTTGCCGTCTTCGTTGAGGAAGTTATCGCCGCGGATTTCGTAGCCGTAGTGGTAGATGCCATCCACCACGGTGTTGACCAGGTTCTGGCCAAAGAACTGGGTGGTGGCGCCATCATTTTGGATCAGATGGAAGCCGGTTTCCACCCCGTCGGCGTCGTCGCCGTGGTTGGTGTTGAACTCCTCGTAGGCACTCTCTCTCACCAGGCGGTTGATCAGCCGCAGGTCGTGGCGGCTGATCCAGCCGTCGAGATTCACGCCGGTGGCCTGGATTGCCTTGAGCAACAGGTGGTTGAGGGCATCGGCGGCCGCCAGGCCGTCGTTGATGTCCCGGGCGGAGGTCCAGCGGCTCAGACCGGGATCCAGCCGGATCCAGTCGATCATGCGATCGAGGCCGCTGCCGGTGGTGGAGGGATCGCCGAGGTAATAGGTGATCCATTCGGCCACATCGCTCACCAGCGCATTGGCATCGCCGTCCTCGTTTTGGAAGCGTCCGTCGAGGTTGATCGTGAAGCCGATGTGATAGATGCCGTCGTAGATCGTGTTGACGGCGTTGCGGCCGAACAGCGGGGTGGTGGCGCCATCGTTCTGCACGAGGTGGTAGCCGGTTTCGCTGCCGTTTTCGTCGTCGCCGTGCAGGGCAATGAAGTGGGCGTAGCGGCTGGCATCGCTACGAATCCAGCTGTTGAGCCAACGCACTTCCGTGGCGCCCAGGCGGGTGGGATCGGCATCGGCCTGGCCCTGGGCGTTGAGGGCGTCGATTCCTTCGAGGATCAGCTGGTTGAGGGAGTTGGCGGCGGTGGCGCCCCCCCGGATGTCGGCCCAGGGGATCGCCGCCTGCAGGCCGGGGTCGGCCACCACCGTTTCCACGATGCGGTCGAGGCCCGAGCCGCTGGTGGCCAGATCCACCTTCAGGGCGGTGAGCCAGCGGGCCACATCCACGAGGGTGGCGTTGTCGGCGCCGTCCTCGTTGGTCAGGCGGGTGCCGTCGGCGCTGAGGGGAAAGCCGATGTGGAAGATGCTGTCCAGCACCGAGTCGATCAGGGCGCGGCCGTCGAAGCTGCGGTTGCCACCATCGTTCTGAATGGTGTGGTAGCCGGTCTCCACGCCGTTGGCGTCATCGCCGTGGGCCGCCAGGAAGGCCTGGAGCCTCTGGGGAGCGGCGGGATCGCGGAACCAGGTGTTGAGGGCCACGATGTCGGCGACGCCGAGCACGTCTTTGTCGAGGGCGCCGCTGGCCCGAAGGCCCTCCACCAGAAGGGCGTTGAGCGAATCGCTGGCGGCGATGCCGGTGGCGATGGCGCTGCCCTCATTGGCGCCGGCGAGGCCGGGATCGCTGGCGATCCAGCCAAGAACCTGATCCAGCCCGGTGCCGGTGCTGCCGACGGGGTCCTGGAGATAGGGGGAATAGCTGGTGACGGGGCTCATGGCCGGGGAGTCGTGGAAGAGGGAGGGGGATCACGGCCGGAATCAGGCAGCTGCATGCCGATATCCCACATCTGCAATGTACGAATCCGGTTGGCCCTTGGGCCGCGGCTCGCGCCGGCTGCATCAAAATGAGAGAAAGATTTACAGAGCTGTCGGCAGTGACGCCAGCAGCGGCGCCAGCTGGGCCGCCAGGTCCTCGGGCCGCCCCCGGTTGTCGATCACCCGATCCGCCAGGGCCCGCTTGCGTGCCAGCGGCCACTGGGCAGCCAGCCGCGCCCGCGCCTCCGCCTCGGCCAGCCCGTCGCGGGCCATCAGCCGCCGCCGCTGTTGCTCTTCGTCGCAGGCCACCAACCACACCTCGCTGCAGAGCTCCTCCAGCCCCACCTCAAACAGCAGCGGGATCATCAGCACCACCACCGGCGCCTCGGCCAGCGCCGCCAGCTCCGCCTCGAAGCGCTGCCGCACCAGCGGATGCACCAGCCCCTCCAGCCAGCGCCGCTCCGCCGCATCGGCGAACACGATCCGCCCGAGCGCGGCGCGATCCAGGCCCGCGGCCCCCTGCTCGCCGGCCCCCTGCTCGCCGGCTGCCGGATCGCCGCCCGCCACCGCCCGCACCCGCTCCCCGTAGCGCTCCAGCACCGATCGGGTGGCCGCGCTGCCCGGGGCCAGGGCCTCGCGGGCGAAGCGGTCCGCGTCGAGCACCGGCAGGCCCCGGCCCGCCAGCAGGGCCCCCACGCTGCTCTTGCCGCTGGCGATGCCGCCGGTGAGCCCAATGCGCCGCTGCCCCCCCCGCCAGCGCGGGCGCTCCAGGCGCTCCAGCATCGCCGGTGGCCCCAGCTGCTCCAGGCGAAAGCGCTCCCCGTAGCTGGGGGTGGGCCGCTCGGAATAGAAGCGGG
>JBKDOZ010000080.1:0-5721 GCA_046342735.1 Synechococcaceae cyanobacterium | reverse complement strand
GGCTGGCCCCCACTCGCTGGCCATCGTTGAACTGCATCAGGTGGTGGCCTCGATCGGCCGCGTTCTGCTCGGCAAGGAACCCCAGGTGCGCCTTGCCCTGGCCTGCCTGCTGGCCCGCGGTCACCTACTGATCGAAGACCTGCCCGGCGTGGGCAAAACCACCCTGGCGGAGGCGTTGGCCCGCAGCTTCGCCCTCGACTTCCGCCGCGTCAGCTTCACCAGCGACCTGCTGCCGGCCGATCTCACCGGCGTGAACGTGTTCGATCCGGGCACGGCAGGGTTCCAGTTCCGCCCCGGCCCGCTCTTCGCCCAGGTGCTGCTGGCCGATGAGATCAACCGCGCCAGCCCCCGCACCCAGAGCGCCCTGCTGGAGGCGATGGCGGCGGGGCGGGTGAGCGTGGACGGCACCAGCCATCCGCTGCCCCATCCCTTCCTGGTGATCGCCACCCAGAACGGCCTCGACCAGGGCGGCACCGCCCCCCTACCGGAATCCCAGCTCGATCGCTTCCTGATGCGCCTGAGCCTCGGCTTCCCGGAGCGCGGGGCCGAGCGGGCGTTGCTGCAGGGGGAGGCGGAGCGTCCCGAGGGGGTGGCGGCCGTGCTCGCGCCCACCGACCTGCTGCGGCTGCAGGAGCAGGCCGCGTCCGTGCACGCCAGCCCCGCCCTGCTCGACTACGTGCTCGACCTGCTGTCCCGCAGCCGCGACGGCAGCCAGCGGGGCTTTCCCCTCTCCCCCCGCGCCGGCCTGGGCCTGCTGGCGGCGGCGCGGGCCTGGGCGCTGATCGAGGGACGCGACCACGTCCTGCCCGACGACGTACAGGCCGTGCTGGCGCCGGTGTGCGAGCACCGGCTGGATGGGGGGCAGCCGGGGGGCGACGGGGCGGAGCTGAGCCTCCAGCTGCTGGCTGGTGTGGACAGCCTGCGCTGATGGAGTTCGGCCGCCCGCTGCAGGGTCCGCAGGTGCGGCTGGGTCTGCGCACCCTCTACATCGTGCCCACCCGTTTCGGCTGGCTCTGGCTGGGGGGCACCGCCGGGTTGCAGCTGCTGGGGATCCAGATGCAACGCAACGGCCCGCTGCTGCTCAGCTTCCTGATGCTGGGCCTGTTCCTGCTGACGGTCCACCTCACCCACCTCAACCTGCAGGGCGTGGAACTGAGCTGCGGCGATCCAGCGGCGGGCTTCGCGGGCGCCCCGCTGGCCTACCCCCTGCGGCTGCGCAACCGCAGCCGCTGCGAAGGGCTGCAGCTGGGCTTCGGGCCGGGGCGCGGGGCCCAGGGGCTGGCGGCCGCGCGCAACCTCGATCCCGGCATCCACGATCTGTCCGTGCCCTGGACCCCGGAGCGTCGGGGCTGGCACGGGCCCGGCTGCCTGCGGCTGCAAACCACCGCACCGCTGGGATTGTTCGTCTGCTGGTCGCGCTGGCGGCCCTCGGTGCCGCAGCTGATCTACCCGGCGCGGCGAGCGGGCCCGGTGCTGTGCCTGCCCTCCAGCGAAGGCCACGAGGACGGCCTGCCCCAGGTGGCGCGGCCGCAGGAGGGCGGCGAGGAGTGGCAGGATCTGCGCCCCCACCGCCCGGAAGACACCCCCAGCCGGCTGGCCTGGGCGCTGGTGGCCCAGGGCCGGGGCAGCTTCAGCAAGCGCTTCGCCAGCCCCGTCGAACAGCCGCCGCTGCTGGCCCCCGATCCCTCGATCCCCCACGAAACGGCGCTGGAGCACCTGAGCGAGCGGATCTGTCGGCTGCAGGGCCAGGGGGCCGCCTACGGATTGCTGCTGGCGGGCGCGCCGATCCCCCCGGGCCGCGGCCCATCCCACCGCGACCGCTGCCTGGCGGCCCTCGCCCAGTGCCCCTGACATGAACCGCTCCGCCGCCCCGCTGCAATGGCTGACCATGGGGCTGCTGGCGCTCGCCCTGATCGCGGTGCCGTGGAACCAGCTGCTCGGCGCCCTGACGATCGGCCTGGCGGTGCTCACCGCCCTGAAGCTGGCGGAGGCCCGCAGCGTCCCGGAACGGCGGCTGGTGGGGCTGCTGCAACTGGTGGCCGCCGGCCTGCTGGCCTCCCTCCAGGGGGATCTGGCGGGCAGCGTGCTGCAGGGATTGGCCTCCCTCTTCGCCCTGGCGGGGCTGCTGGCGCTGGAGTTGGGGGAGGGGCTGGGCTGGCGGCTGATGCTGCGGCGCAGCGCCCAGCTGATGGGGGCGGCGCTGCCGATGGCGTTGGTGCTGTTCCTGCTGCTGCCCCGGCTGGGGCCGTTCACGGTGATCGCGGGCGGCCGGGGCCAGGGGGCCACCACCGGGCTGAGCGACACCCTCGATCCGGGGGACATCGCCGAACTGGCCACCAGCCAGGCGCCGGCGGCGCGGGTGGCCTTCCCGCAGGGGGATCCGCCGCCCGCGGGAACTCGCTACTGGCGCGTGCTGGTGCATGACCGCTTCGACGGCCGCCGCTGGAGCGCCGCCGAGCCCCGCCGCCCCACGGACCCGCTGTTCTCCCAGCCCCCGCCGGCCCCGGCGCTCCCGGCCGGCACCCCGGCAGCGGGCAGCCCCCAGCTGTGGATGGTGGAGCCCAGCGGCCTGCCGCCGGTGCCCTGGAGCGGCCGCGGCCAGCCCCAGGATCCGGGCGTGCGCATCGATCCCCTCGGGCAGCTGCGCCACCGGGGCTCCTCCGCCCTGCGGCGGGTGTACACCGTGCGCGACGACGGCCGCCCCGCCGCCTGGCGCCAACGCCCCCCCGATGCCCAGGGCCTCCAGCTGCCGCCGGGGAGCAACCCACAGCTGGAGGCCCTGGGCCGCCAGTGGGGCGCCCTGGAGAGGCCGGAGCAGCGGCTGGCGGCGGCGGAGCGCTGGTTCCGCAGCCAGCCGTTCCGCTACACCCTCAAGCCCGGCACCCTGCCGGAGCGGGCCCCGCTCGACACCTTCCTGTTCGAGCGGCGGGAGGGATTCTGCGGCCACTACGCCAGCGCCTTCACCGCCCTGATGCGGGCAGCGGGGGTGCCGTCGCGTGTGGTGAGCGGCTACCGGGGGGGCGACTGGGTGGTGCCCCTCGGGGGCATCGGCTACCTCGATCTGCGCCAGGGCGATGCCCACGCCTGGAGCGAGGTGTGGCTGCCGGGGCAGGGCTGGTTGGGGGTGGATCCCACCACGTGGGTGCCGGCGCCGCTGGGGGAAACGGAGGGGGCGCCCTCGGGGGCCGTGCGCTGGCTGCAGCACCAGTGGTGGGGCCTCGATCTGGCCTGGACGCGCCTGTGGCTGGGCTACGACCTGCAGGGGCAGGAGGCGTTGCTGCAGCGACTGCTGGGGGAGCGTCGCCAGTGGCTGGGGGCGTTGGTGCTGGCGGGCCTGGCCCTGGGCCTCGCCCTGGCCGTGGCGGTGCTGGCGGCCCTGCAGCGGCGGCCGATCGCCCGCGACCCCTGGCGGCGGGAGCTGGAGCGGGCCCTGGCGCCACTGGCCCGCCGCGGCCTGGCGCCAGGGCCCGGGGAAACGCTGCCAACCTTCGCGGCGCGGGTGGGGGAGCGCTGGCCGTCGCTGGCGCCCGATCTGAAGGCCTTTGTGGCCTTGTACCAGCGCCATCGCTTCGCCGGGGGCGCAGCGGCGAGCCGGCGACGGGATCGGAGCGAGCTGCGGCGGCAGCGGCGCCGCCTGGGCCGCCAGCTGCAGCGGCAACCGGACTGAGGCAATTCCCCCCAGAAGGCGGTAGAACGGCGCATCACCGCCGCGATCGCATGGTCGGCCCCGCCAGCGCCTCGCCTCTCCCCCAGCCCCCCGCCCGCCGCGGCCGTAGGGGTCGGATCGCGCCGCTGTGGCTGGCCGCCGCGGGACTGGCTGGGGCGGGGCTGGCTGGGGTGGCTGCAGGCCTGGGAACTCCGGCCGCCGCCAACACCGCCGACCTGATGCGCCTGCTGGAGCAACGCCGCTGCGTGGGCTGCCAGCTGGCGGATGCGGATCTGGTGCATGCCAATTTGCGGGATGCGGATCTCAGCGGCGCCAACCTGCGCCGGGCCAACCTCGGCCAAGCCCAACTCGATGGCGCCCGCCTGGCCGGAGCCGACCTGAGCTTCACCAGCCTGCAGGGGGCCTCCCTGCGGGGGGCGGATCTGCGCGGCGCGCGGCTGGAGGGCACCGACCTGCGCCAGAGCGATCTGAGCGGTGCCCAGCTCGATCCGGGCGCCCTGGGCGCGAGCCACTGGCAACAGGCGATCGGCCTGGCGCCGGAGGTGCTGAGTTATCCGGAGCTGCACAACGCCGGGGTGGAGGCAGCGCTGGCGGGCCGCCAGCCGCAGGCGGAACAGCTGTTCAGCGAGGCGATCCGCCGCGAGCCGGAGGCGGCGATCAGCTGGGTGGCCCGCGGCATCACCCGCAGCGAACAGGGCCAAACCCAACTGGCCGCCCAGGATTTCGGCTACGCCGCCACCCTCTACGAACGGGGCGGCGACGCGGAGCAGGCGAAGGCCCTGCGAGACGCCGCCCAGGCACTGCAGGCTCCAGCGAATCGCGCGAAGGGCGGCAATGGCATCGGCGGGGCGCTGCTCAGCGGAGCAGCCGGCCTGGCCTCCAGCCTGGCGCCGCTGGCGATGAAATTCCTGGTGCCGGCGCTTGGCGGGCTCTGATAAGAATTAATTACGCAAGTCGACTGCAGGTCACTAGAAATGACTACAGGGGCCTCAACGCATGCCGCGCATTAACTCTCTGGATTGAGGAGTTGAGGGCTGCCAGCCATAACCATAGGCACCACCCTCGACGTCGTTAACAATTCGCGGGGTCACCATGATTACAAGCTCACGTTTTTCACGAATCTTGCCGGAGTTTCGGAAAAACTGGCCAACGATGGGGAGGTCTCCAACGACGGGCCACTTTGTTACTAGCTCACGATCTAAATCAGAAATCACACCAGTTAGAATCAAAGTCTGACCGTCACGTACGCGCAATGCGCCAGTATCAAGGCTTCTTACGCTGAGTATTTTGAGCTTTGATCCACAACCAGCAGGCGGGAATTCCTCGGCTGTTACAGCCGATATGCTGGGCGAAAGGGTAAATGTAACAAATCCATTATCATCAATTTTTTCGACCCTAGCACCAAGCACCAAACCTGCAGTAGTGAGCTGTGGAGTACAAACCACGTTGCCCCCTTGAGACGGGGTTTCAACATCGTAACCTGTGACAACATTGGTACCGACTCGTACAACACCTTCATTGGCACGCTTTCGACCTATTGGGGAGTTTAAGCTGATATTCGTAATTCCCTGCTGTCCACTAGATGCAGCCTGAGCGCCTCCACCATCATCTCCCCGAAGAAGAGAGGGATTCTCCTGTAGAATAAGAGTAGGGCTTGCGAGGACTTTTGTGGTGCTAGAGACAATCTGTGCCTTGATAAAATCATAAAAATTGTTGCTTGGATAGTTTATCCCAGGACTGACAGGTGTTCCAGTCGCGAGCGCAGATCCGTAAAGAGGAAGCTGCTGAGTGCCGCCAAGAGATGGAGATACCTGCAGCTGGTTTCCATTGGCATCGAGGACAGGGTTGCCCTTAGAGTCAAAAACGCCAATAAGAGAATCAGCCCTGCCAGTAACCTGAACTCCGGGCGGAGCCTGATATGTGAGCTTTCCGTCTTCAAGCTTAATGTTGATATCAGTTGGAATGTCTCGCCTGAAACTTCCTTCTTTCGGGGGAAGATTTCTCCCAAAGGATCCAAGCAATTGCCCAGAGTCATTGACAATAAAACTATTGCC
>JBKDOZ010000079.1:0-4606 GCA_046342735.1 Synechococcaceae cyanobacterium | reverse complement strand
TCAGCTCTGGGCGGGGGCGCTGGTGAAACGGCGGAGCACGCCGTTGATCATGCGGCGGCCTTGTTCGTCGCTGTAGCGGTTGGCCAGCTCCACCGCCTCGTTGCAGGCCACGGCCGGCGGGGTCCCCAGGGTGGACAGGTCGACAGCGGCAAGGCGCAGGATGTCGCGATCGATGCGGGGCAGGCGGGAGAGGCGCCACCCCTCCATCACCGCATCCAGCCGGGCATCGATGGCATCGCGCTCGGCGAGAACGGCGCGGGCGCGTTCAATGGCGCCACGGCGCACCTCCTCCTGATCCGCCAACAACAACAGGCGCGGCAGCTCCAGGCTGGCCGAGAGGCGATTGAGGGCGTGCTCGGCGTGGGAAAGACCCTCGCGCAGGTGCTGGCGCACCCTTGGCAATGAGCTCTCTCCCTCCTGCTGCAGCTCGCTGTCGAGCAGCTCCCGCTCGGCCTCCTGAAGATCAGCGGCGGAGCGGTCGAGCGCTTCCCGCACATGCTGCGCCAGGCTGGCAAGGGCCTGTTGGAGGAGGGTGTCCAGGGGGAGATCGGGCGCTGCCGCGCTGCGGTCGCTGACCTGACCGAGCATCAGCAGGGCGAGTTCGCGGGCGAGGGTGCGGCTCTTCATTCAGGAAAGCTGGGGTGCCCGAAGCTGGGCCAGGAGGCTGGAGAAGCTGCGGTTGGAAGGGGGCTCCTTCTCATCCGGGCTGACGATGCCCGCCGAGATGATGGTGCGGAACGCATCCTCAACACTCAGCTCGACATCGCGGACGGAGCGCTCCGGCACCACGGCGTACCAGCCCGTGGTGGGGTTGGGGGCCGTGGGGATGAACACACTCAGCATCGTTTGGTCGAAATCGGCCTGCAGCGAGGAGCTCAGAACACCGGTGACGAAACCGAGGGCGTAGAGCCCCTCGCG
Organism: Synechococcaceae cyanobacterium; assembly: GCA_046342735.1. GTDB lineage: Bacteria > Cyanobacteriota > Cyanobacteriia > PCC-6307 > Cyanobiaceae > Cyanobium. Next base: position 3,688 of record JBKDOZ010000079.1, on the reverse strand, counting down.
GGGGTATTCCACGAGAACCACCCGACGAAACCGCCGGGAATTGTCCCGCAGGAAGGTTTCCAGCAGCTGTTTGAGGGTCTTGTAGACCGATCCCGCCAGGGGGATGCGCAACAGCGTGCCCTCCCCGAACTCCAACAGCCAACGGCCCACAATGTTGCGGGCCATCAGACCGATCAGCAGGATGCCGAGAAGGGGCACCAACAGACCCACCCCCAGATTGATCAGCTCCTGAAGGAGCGGATTGAGGGTGTTGAACGGGTTGAACTGCTTGGGGATCGACGTGAGGAACGCCAGCACAAAGCGGCTGACCGTGGTGGCCAGCCAAATGGTGGTGGCCAGGGGGATCACCACCAGGAGGCCGGCGATCAGATCGTTCTTGAGATCCTGCTGGAGACGGTTGCCCAGCGGCTGATCGGGTCGGGGACTGGAGGGAACCACGGACACCGGGTCGTGGGAAGAACCCCAACGCTAACCAGCGGCCGGCCTCTTTCAGAGAACGCTGCCGAGGCAGAGGATGGTGAATGCCACAACCAGGGCAATGGCGCCGCCGGTGCTGCCGAAACGGCGCTGGCTGTTGGCCACCTTGGCGGTCTGTTCGGTCTGGGTGAACTTTTTCTCCATCGTGTCGAGCTGACGGTCGATGAAGGTGCGGGCTGCCTGGGTTTTCTGGGCGTCGCTGGCTCCGGGCGGGATCTGACCGGCGGCCTCGGCCTGGCGCACGAGCTGCTGGAGCACCGCGGGATCCTTGCTCTGCTGGCGGGCCATCTCCAGCTGGCCCCGCTGGGCGGCGATCTGCTGGTCGGTTTGCTCCTGCAGGATCTGATCACCGCCGAAGGCGATCGGCAGGGAGGCGGTGAGCAGCACGGCCAACAGGCCACTGATGATGCAGATGGCCCAGTGGAGAGGCGTGCGCGTGTCCGAACCCGCCGGATCATCCAGACGGGAGGAGAGGTACATCAGCACCAGGCCCACCAGGGCCATGGGGGCCTGGGCCACCAAGCGCTCCACCACCAGCTGGCGGAAGGGTTCGCTGCCCCAGTCCCACAGCACCAGAACCGACAGCATCTGCAGGAGCAGAAGCACCACCAGGGTGATGCCCATCCAACGCAGCAAGGGGCTGAACCGGGTGGTGGAAGAGGCGGTCACGCGCATGGACCCAGGGTTTTCCCACCTTAACGAGCACCCGTGAACCAGCCATCCCCAGCCGGCCTTGTGCAAGAACTGAAACGGGAAGCCGCCACCCTCGGCTTCGATCCGGTGGGCATCGCTGCGGTGCCGGGCGGGCCGCGGCTGGCGCTGCGCAGCGCCGCCCTGGAGCGCTGGCTGGCGGCCGGCCACCAGGCGGAGATGGCCTGGATGGCCGACCCGCGCCGGCGGGCGGTGGCGGAGCTGCTGCCGGGGGTGCGGACGCTGGTGGCGGTGGCCCTGCCCCATCACGTGACGGCCGCCCGGGCGCCGGGTTCCCTGAAGGTGGCCCGCTATGGCTGGGGCCGCGACTATCACCGCCTGATCGACGGACGGCTGCGGCGGCTCGGTCGCTGGCTCGAGGCGCGCTGCCCCGGGAGCCGCTGGCGCGCCTGCGTGGACAGCGCACCGCTGATGGACAAGGCCTGGGCGGAGGAGGCGGGCCTGGGCTGGATCGGCAAAAACGGCAACCTGATCCATCGCCGACGCGGCTCCTGGCTGCTCCTGGGGCACCTGCTCACCACGGTGGCCCTGCCGCCCGACGAGCCGGCCATGAGCCTCTGCGGCCACTGCCGGGCCTGCCTGGAGGCCTGCCCCACCGGCGCGATCCCGGAACCGTTTGTGGTGGATGCCCGACGCTGCCTCGCGTATCACACGATTGAGAACCGCGATCCCACCCTGCCGGCGCCGATCGCCGCCGAACTGCAGGGCTGGGTGGCCGGCTGCGACCTCTGCCAGGAGGTGTGCCCCTGGAACCGCGAACCCCTGCCGACCAGCGAAGATCCCGACCTGCAACCCCGCCCGTGGCTGCTCAACCTTCAGGGGGAGGAAGCCCTGCGCTGGAGCGATGCCGACTGGGACGAGCGGCTGCGGGCCTCGGCCCTGCGACGCATCAAGCCATGGATGTGGCGACGCAATATCACAGCGGCCTTGGGACTCGGGGGTTCCTCTCCCTAGGCTGGGTCGAATTCGTGCGGATCCTGTGGGCCGGCCCCGGGGGCAACTCGTTACCCATTTCCTGCGCAGGGTCCTCCCCAGCCTGTCGCTGGCCCTCACCCTCACGCTGCCGGCGCTGGAGGCCGGGGCGGCCCGGGCGATGGTGCCCTACGTCTACGTGCCGCCGGAGCGGGATCTGGAGGCGGCTGGCCTGGGCATCGCCCAAGCGGCGGCCCGGTTGTTGCGAATGGGGCAGGCGGAGGAGGCAGCCCTGCTGGCGGAGCTCACGGTGCGGCTGCTGCCGGCCGATCCCCGGGGCTGGGTGCTGCTGGCGGAAGCCCAGCTGCGCAGCGACAAGATCGACAAGGCTCTGTGGGCCCTGGGCAAAGCCAAGCAACTCGACCCGCAGAACCCCGGCATCTGGTTCGCGGAGGGGTCGTTAGCGCTGCGCAACCGCAAGCCCGAGGAGGCGATCGGGCTGCTCCAGCGAGGCCTCCAGCTGGAGGGCCGCAACGCCAGCGCCTATTTCGACCTCGGCAATGCCCAGGTGCTGCTGGGCCAGCGCGATCGGGCCCTGGGCTCCTACGAGCAGGCGGCGAAGCTGCGCCGCGACTTCTGGGAAGCCATCAACAACCAGGGCCTGGTGCTGTGGGAAACCGACCGACGACAGCCGGCCCTGGAGCGCTGGCGGCGTGTGCTCCGCCTCAAACCCGACGTACCGGAAACCTCCCTGGCCCTCGCCGCCGGCCTGTTCGCCACCGATCCGGTGACCCAGCGCGGCGAGGCCCTGCGCCTGGCCGAACTGGCCCTCAACGAAGATCCCAACTACGTTCTCGACAGCTTCCAGGCCGAGCAGCTCTGGGGCGCGAAGCTGCGGGGCGATACGCGGCGGCTGCTGAGCCAGCCCGAGTTGAAGATGGTGGTGGAGCGGGCCATGGCCAACGCCACAGCAACCCCGGAGCCGGAATCGGAGCCCTGAACCCTGGCCGAGTGGGCCGCCATCGGTAGGCTGGGCGCCGTCTATCGCCCTCTGACCCCAGCACCGGATGGCCGAGGAGCGCCCCACAATCCCGAACGGGGACGACAACCGGATCGAGCCGATCGCCCTGCATCAGGAGATGCAGCGTTCGTATCTCGAGTACGCAATGAGCGTGATCGTCGGGCGTGCGCTGCCCGACGTGCGCGACGGCCTCAAGCCGGTGCAGCGCCGCATCCTGTTCGCGATGCATGAGCTCGGGCTGACCCCCGACCGGCCGTACCGCAAGTGCGCCCGCGTGGTGGGCGATGTGCTGGGCAAATATCACCCCCACGGCGATCAGGCCGTCTACGACGCCCTGGTGCGGCTGGTGCAAACCTTCGCCAGCCGCCACCCGTTGCTGGATGGCCATGGCAACTTCGGCTCGGTCGATGACGACCCGCCGGCGGCGATGCGCTACACGGAAACCCGGCTGGCCCCGATCGCCAACGAGGCCCTGCTCGATGAGATCGGCAACGACACGGTCGACTTCGCACCCAACTTCGACGGCTCCCAGCAGGAACCGACGGTGTTGCCGGCCCAGCTCCCCTT
>JBKDOZ010000078.1:0-4021 GCA_046342735.1 Synechococcaceae cyanobacterium | reverse complement strand
GGAGGTGATCGAGTGGAGGTGATCGAGCTGGCCGATGCGGCGGCGGGGGCCGCGCGGGTGGCGGCCCGCCTGCTCAACGCCCGGCGGCGTCAGCCACAGCGGCCCCTTGGCCTGGCCACCGGTCGCACGATGGTGCCGGTGTACGCGGCCATGGCCCGCCTGCTGCCCCTGCTGCCGGGCCCGGAGCAGGAGCGGGTGCGGCGGGGCTGGCTGAGCTTCAACCTCGATGAATACGTCGGCGTCGATCCCACCGACCCCCGCTCCTTCCACGCCGCCATGGCCACCCAGCTCACCGGGCCGCTGGGGCTCGATCCCGCCGGGGTACGCCTGCCCGACGGGCTGGCCCCCGATCCGCAGGCCGAGGCAGATCGCTACAGCGCTGCGGTGGCGGCGGCCGGGGGCATCGGCCTGCAGGTGTTGGGCCTGGGGCTCAACGGCCACGTGGGCTTCAACGAACCCCCGTGCGGCCTGGAGGCCCCCTGCCGCTGCGTGGATCTCAGCGATGGGACCCGTGCCCAGAATGCCGGCGGTTTCGGCGGGGTGGCTGCGGCTGTGCCCACCCGGGCGATCACCCTGGGGCTGGTCGAGATCCTGGCGGCTGAGCGCATCCTGCTGGTGGTAACGGGGGCGGCCAAAGCGTCGGTGTTGCGGCGGGTGTTGGAGGCGCCCCCCACCCCCGACATCCCGGCCACCTGGCTGCAGCGGCACCGCGCCGTGAGTCTGATCGCCGATGGGGCTGCCCTGGGGCGGACCTGACGGGAGGGCGTTGGCGCCGGCCGCCATCTTCGAAGCCGGCGATTATTTTGGCGAGAACGTGATAGGATGGCCTCGATAATTGTGATTGCATGGAGTTGTTTGCCCGCGGTGCTTCGTTCGTAGCCCGCAGTTTGGGATTGCCCCCCGCCGCCACTTTCACGCTCAAGGTTGGGCAGATTCGGTCGATCGAGCAGTTCCTCCGCGGGGCCCCACTCCCACCAGCCGGCCGGGGCGAGCGGGTTTCTCTCGATCTCGGCTGTGGGCACCAGCCGCGCAATCCCCTGGGCTGCGAGCGTGTTGTCGGGCTGGATATCCAGGCGAATCCCGCCGCCCATGTGCTCGCGGTTGACCTTTTCTCCTCGCCGTTACCCTTCGAGGATCTGTCGGTGGATGTGGTCACGGCCTACGACTTTCTCGAGCATGTTCCCCGTTGTGCGATCGGCGCTGAGGGCACCCGCTTCCCCTTCATCGAACTGATGAGCGAGGTGGTTCGCATTCTCAAACCTGGAGGCTTGTTTTTCAGCAAAACTCCGGCCTATCCCTTCGCCTCTGCCTTCGTGGATCCCACGCATGTGAATGTGATTACCGAGGATACGTTTCCCAGTTACTTTTGCTGTGACTCCCACTATCCGCAGGCCAGTCGCTATGGCTTCAAGGGTGAATTCAAGCTCGTCCGCCAGCGTTGGTGGGGTCGCGGGCACGGCATCTCGCTTCTGTCGTTGCTGCAGAAAGCTGGCCCCTCCTGCCCGCCGATCGGCTGAGTGCGGGCCTGCCGTGGCAGGTGGCTGTCCGCTGGCGGCTGCGCCCTTCAGTCCAGCACCGCCCGCAGCTGGGCTTCGTCGGCCTCCAGGTTTGCTGTGACGGCCCGCACGTCGTCGAGCTCTTCGAGGGCATCCAGCATGCGCAGGCAGGAGCGCAGGACGTCGGGATCGTGGAGCGGGCAGGGGGTCTGGGCGATCCAGCGGTGCTCCCAGCTCACCACCGGCAGGCCCCGGTCGCGCAGGCCCGCCTGGAGGGCCTCCAGGTCTTCGTAGGCGGCGACCACCTCGGCGCCCATCCCTTCGGCCCCGTCGTCCTCCAGGGTCCAGCCCAGGGCCGCCGGTCCGCCGGCCTCTTCGAGGCCCAGCAGCTGCTCCATCAGGGCCTCCTCCTCCAGCCCCGCCCCCAGCCGCACCACCGCGCGGGGTTCGAACAGGTAGCTGACGCAGCCGCTCTCCCCCAGATTGCCGCCGTGCTTGCTGAAGGCCAGGCGCAGGTCGGCGGCGGTGCGGTTGCGGTTGTCGGTGAGGGCTTCCACCAGCACGGCCACGCCGCCGGGACCGTAGCCCTCGTAGCGCACCGCTTCGAAGGCGTCGGCGCCCCCACCGCCCTGGCCGGAGCCCTTGGCGATCGCCCGCTCGATGTTGGCGTTCGGCACCCCGGCCGCCCGGGCCTTCTCGATCGCCGTGCGCAGCTGGAAGTTGCCCGCGGGATCGCCCCCGGCGCGCGCCGCCACCATGATCTCCCGCCCTAGGCGGGTGAAAACGGCACCGCGCTTGGCATCGACCACCGCCTTGGTGCGCTTGATCTGGGCCCACTTGCTGTGGCCGGCCATGGCTGAGAAGGAAGCGGAGAGGGGAGGGGGGCAGAGCGGAGGGAGGGGCGCTGCGTCAGCCGGCGGCCGCGAACACCAGGCGGGGGAGAAGCCAGCCGGCCCCATCGGCCCGGGCGATGCCCGCCCGGTTGCCATCCGGATCGAGCACCGCAAGCGGCTGGCCTTGCGGGTGGGGGGCCTCGGCGGCGAGCGATTGGCCGCAGCGCCAGGGCTGGAGCTGGATGGCCTGGAGCTGTTGGCGGGGCAGGTGGCCCAGGGCCTGCAGCGGATCGAGCAGGGGAGGTGGTGTGGCCAGGCTCTCCCGGGGGACGGCGGCGGCCAGATCGAAGCCGAGGGCCTCGGTGCGGCGCAGCTCCGCCAGGGTGCCGCCACAGCCGAGGGCGTCCCCCAGGTCGCGGGCGAGGGCGCGGAGGTAGGTGCCGGCGGAGCAGCGCACCGCCAGCTCCAGCCGGCCCGTGGCCGGATCCCAGCCCAGCAGGGTGAGGTTTTCGATCGTGACCGCGCGGGGCTCCAGGGCACTGGCCTCGCCCCGGCGGGCACGGGCATAGGCCCGTTCGCCCTCCACGTGGACCGCCGACACCTGGGGGGGAACCTGCAGGATCGCGCCGCGGAAGGGGGCCAGTGCCCTCTCCAGGGCGGGCCCATCGAGCGGCGGCACCGGGTGTTGGCCCAGCACCGCCCCCTGCAGATCGTCGCTGTCGGTGCGCAGTCCCAGCTGCACCACCCCCCGGTAAGCCTTGGCGCCCGCCAGGTAGGGCAGCAGGCGGGTGGCCGGGCCTACCGCGATCGGCAGCACCCCGGTGACCGCAGGATCCAGGGTGCCGCCATGGCCCACCCGCCGCAGCCCGTAGGCCCGGCGCACGTGGGCCACGCAGGCGTGGGAGGTGAGCCCAGCCGGTTTGTCGAGCGCCAAAAAGCCACAGGGGCTCGAAGCCCCTGGGCTGGATCCGGCGGTGGAAGGAGTCACGCCGCTGGTGATGGGGATCAGGCGGCGGTGATGTGGATGCGCTTGCGGTTGCGCAGGTTGCGGGTGATCGACTCAAAACGCACCACGCCGTCCACCAGGGCGAAGAGGGTGTCGTCGGAGCCGCGGCCCACGTTGAGGCCGGGCAGCACCGAGGTGCCGCGCTGACGGATCAGGATCGAGCCGGCGCTCACGGCTTCACCGCCGTAGGCCTTGACGCCCAGGCGCTTGGCGTTGGAGTCGCGACCGTTGCGGGTGGAGCCTGTGCCTTTCTTGTGGGCCATGGGGAGAAGGGGAACGCAGGAGGGGGGGGAAGAGGGCTGGGGAAGCTGAAGGGTGGTGTGGGGAGGCTGAAGCGTGGGCCTGGATCAGGCGACCTTGCTGCCGCCCACCGTGATCGACTGCACCAGGACGCGGGTGAGCTCCTGACGGTGGCCATTCTTGCGGCGGGTTTTCTTCTTCGGGCGCATCTTGTAGATGAGCAGCTTGGGCCCGCGGCGGTGGGCCAGCACCTTCAGCTCCACGGTGGCGCCCTTCACGTAGGGCTGGCCCACGGTGGTGCCTTTGGCGTCCTTCACCAGCAGCACGGTCTCTAGCGTCACGGTGCTGTCCACCTCGGCGGCGAGGCGGTCGATGTCGAGGTAGCGGTTGGGCTGCAGCCAGAACTGCTGGCCGGAGGCCTCGACGATCGCGTAGACGTCGGTGGC
>JBKDOZ010000077.1:0-17018 GCA_046342735.1 Synechococcaceae cyanobacterium | reverse complement strand
GGGGCGAACCGCCGCGAGCGGTCGGATCCCCCGCCGACGCCTGGATCGATGCCCCGCCCGCCGCCGGCCCCGGCCCGGCCCCGGCCGGCCCCGCCGCCCCCGAGGGGGAGCTGCGCCTCGCGCCGCTCGCGGCTGGCTCGGCCCTGGAGCGCCGCGGCCGCGACCTCACCGCCGCCGCCCGCGCCGGCGAGCTCGACCCGGTGATCGGCCGCGACACCGAGATCCGTCGCGTGATCCAGGTGCTCTCCCGCCGCGGCAAAAACAACCCCGTGCTGATCGGTGAGCCCGGCGTCGGCAAAACCGCCGTTGCCGAGCTGCTCGCCCAGCGCATCGTGGCCGGCGAAGTGCCGGAGGCCTTGCGGGGCCTGCGGCTGGTGGCCCTCGACCTCGGCGCCCTGATCGCCGGTGCCAAGTTCCGCGGCCAGTTCGAGGAGCGCCTGCGCAGCGTGCTCCAGGAGGTGCGCGACAGCGACTCCGCCGGCGACGGGGTGGTGCTCTTCCTCGATGAGTTGCACACCCTGGTGAGCGGCGAACGCGCCAACACCGATGCCGCCAGCATCCTCAAGCCGGCCCTGGCCCGGGGCGAGCTGCGCTGCATCGGCGCCACCACCCCGGAGGATTACAGCCGCAGCATCGAGAAGGATCCCGCCCTCGAGCGCCGCTTCCAGCAGGTCACGGTGCGCGAGCCCGACCGCGACACCTGCGTGCAGATCCTGCGCGGCCTGCGGGAGCGCTACGAGCTCCACCACGGCGTCACGATCGCCGATGGCTCCCTGGTGGCGGCCACCCGCCTGGCCGATCGCTACATCAGCGACCGCTGCCTTCCCGATTCCGCCATCGACCTGGTCGATGAGGCGGCCGCCCAGCTGCGCATGGAGGTCACCTCCAAACCCCAGGTGGTGGAGGCCGCCGAGGCCGAGCTGCGGGGGGTGGAGCTGGCCCTGCTCTCCGCTGAGGCGGCCCCCCTCGAGGAGCGACTGGAGCTGCAGGAGCGCCGGCGGCGGGCCCACGAGCAACTGGAGGAGCTGCAGCGGCGCTGGGGCGAGGAGCGGGAGCGGCTTGCGGAGCTGCGCGAGATCCTGCAGCGCGACGAAGACCTGCGCCACGCCATCGCCGAGGCCGAACGCGACGGCGACCTGGAGGAGGCGGCCCGCCTGCAGTTCGACCAGCTGCATCACCTGCAGCAGCGCCGCCAGGCCCTGGAGGCGGAGCTCCCCCACGACCCGATGCTGCGCGAGCAGGTGGAGGAGGGCGACATCGCCGATGTGGTGGCCCGCTGGACCGGCATCCCCGTGCAGCGGCTGCTGGCCGGGGAGCGCCAGAAGCTGCTCGATCTGGAGCGGCGTCTGGGGGAGCGGGTGATCGGCCAGCCGGAGGCGGTGGCTGCGGTGGCCGCCGCGATCCGCCGGGCCCGCGCCGGCATGCAGGCGCCCACCCGCCCGGTGGGCTCGTTCCTCTTCCTGGGGCCCAGCGGTGTGGGCAAGACCGAGCTGGCCAAGGCCCTGGCGGCCGCCCTCTTCGATGAGGAGGAGGCCCTGGTGCGCCTCGACATGAGCGAGTACATGGAGCGCAACGCCGTGGCCCGCCTGGTGGGCGCGCCGCCGGGCTACGTGGGCTACGAGGAGGGCGGGCAGCTCACCGAGGCGGTGCGGCGTCGCCCCTATGCGGTGCTGCTGCTGGATGAGGTGGAGAAGGCCCACCCGGAGGTCTTCAATTTGCTGCTGCAGGTGCTCGATGACGGCCGCCTCACCGATTCCCAGGGCCGCACGGTCGATTTCCGCCACACGGTGGTGATCATGACCAGCAACCTGGCCAGCCGGGCGATCCTGGAAAGCGCCCGCCGCGGCGGCGTGGATTCCCCCAGCCCCGAAGCCGAGCGGGCCCTGGAGGAGGCGGTGGACCAGGCCCTCTCGCGCCAGTTCCGGCCGGAGTTCCTCAACCGCATCGACGAGGTGATCCGCTTCCGGCCCCTGGGGCCCCAGGATCTGCAGCGCATCGTGCGCCTGCAGCTGGCCGAGCTGGCGGCCCTGCTGCGGGAGCAGCAGCTGGAGCTGCAGGTGGAGGAGTCGGTGGTCGCCTCCCTGGCGGAGCAGGGCTACGAGCCCGAGTACGGGGCCCGGCCGCTGCGGCGGGTGCTGCGTCGCCGCATCGAGAACCCCCTGGCCACCGAGCTGCTGGAGGAGCACTTCCGCGGCGCCCGTGGCGTGCGGGTGGAGCCGGCGGGGGAGGGCGGTGCCGCCGGCCCCCTGCGCTTCCGGCCTCTCGACAGTCCGGGGAACGGCATCCGGTAGGGTGTCGGTTTGCCGGTGTGCGCGGTCGCATCGGCGCGCCTTGCCGGATTCGCCGCTCCTTGGCCCAGATCACCCCGTCCCCGTCCAGTCAGAGCCAGCCCGAGCGGCCGGTGGGTCCGGTCGCGCATGGGGTTGATGACGAGCCCGCTCCCGAGCCCCTCGAGGAGCTCGACGAGGAGCCCAGCGGCTTTGCCGCCGAAACCCTGGCCGAGCTGCGCCGCGTGGTCTGGCCAAGCCGCCAGCAGTTGTTCAGCGAGTCCATCGCGGTGATCCTGATGGTGAGCCTGTCGGCCGCGGCGATCGCCGCGATCGACCGCTTCTACAGCTGGGCTGCCAGCCAGGTGTTCCGCTGACGTCCCCATCCGTGAGATCCGTGCCCGAGATTCAGCCAGACACCCTCCTCGACAGCGCCCCCGACGCCGACGAGATCCTCGAGCTGCCCAGCGAGGCAAGCCGTCCCGAGCCGGTGTCCGGTGGGGAGCGGGCGTCGGTGGCCCGTTGGTACGCCGTGCAGGTGGCTTCGAGCTGTGAGAAGAAGGTGAAGGCCACCCTGGAGCAGCGGGCCGTCACCCTTGGGGTCGACAACCGCATCCTCGAGATCGAGATCCCCCAGACCCCCGGGGTCAAGATCAAAAAAGACGGCAATCGCCAGTCGATCGAGGAGAAGGTGTTCCCCGGCTATGTGCTGGTGCGCATGATCCTCGACGAAGACACAATGATGGCGGTGCGCAGCACCCCCAACGTCATCAATTTCGTGGGGGCAGAAGATCGGCGCGCCACCGGCAAGGCCCGGGGCCACATCAAGCCCCGCCCCCTCAGCCGCCAGGAGGTCGACCGCATCTTTAAGCGCGCTGCGGAGAAGAAGCCCGTCGTCAAGGTGGATCTCACCGAAGGCGACCAGATCCTCGTCACCGCCGGTCCGTTCAAGGATTTCCAGGGCGAGGTGATCGAGGTCTCGGGCGAGCGCAGCAAGCTCAAGGCCCTGCTCTCGATCTTTGGCCGGGAAACCCCGGTGGAACTCGAGTTCTCCCAGATCAGCAAGCAGAGCTGATGCCCTGCCGGCTTGGCCGTCTCCCTGCGGAGGGCGGCCAGGGTCGGGATCCCCAGCGGTCCCACCGGCCCGTCGGTTACCGGTTCCCCGGTTCCGGCGATCCGCAGGCTCCCTCCGGGGAGTACCGTCCACCGCTCCCTTTGGGGAGTCGCTTCCCCGACACCCGCCGATGGCCAAGAAAGTCGTAGCCGTGATCAAGCTGGCCCTCCAGGCCGGCAAAGCCAACCCCGCACCGCCCGTGGGCCCTGCCCTCGGTCAGCACGGGGTCAACATCATGGCGTTCTGCAAGGAGTACAACGCCCGCACCCAGGACAAGGCCGGGTATGTGATTCCGGTGGAGATTTCGGTCTTCGAAGACCGCAGTTTCACCTTCATCACCAAAACTCCGCCCGCTTCGGTGCTGATCAACAAGGCGGCCGGCATCGAAAAGGGTGCCGCCACCTCCGCCAAGGGTTCGGTCGGGGCGATCAGTCGCGCCCAGCTCGAGGAGATCGCCCGCACCAAACTGCCCGACCTCAACTGCTCCAGCGTCGAGTCGGCCATGCGCATCATCGAGGGCACCGCCCGCAACATGGGCGTCGCTGTCCGCGACTGAGCGCCCGCCTGCCGCTCCCACCTCCTGTCCACCTATCCGGGGGAGACCATTCCGGTCGCCCGCACCCCGTTCCTGCCATGCCCCGTGTTTCCAAACGCTTCACTGCCCTCGCCGCCAAGGTCGAGGACCGCACCTACGCCCCCCTCGAGGCCCTCGAGCTGGTGAAGGCCAACGCCACCGCCCGCTTCGACGAAACGATCGAGGCCCATGTCCGCCTCGGCATCGACCCCAAGTACACCGACCAGCAGCTGCGCACCACCGTGGCGCTGCCCCACGGCACCGGCCAATCGCTGCGCATCGCCGTGATCGCCCGTGGCGAGAAGGTGGCGGAGGCCAAGGCCGCCGGCGCCGACCTGGCCGGTGATGACGATCTCGTGGAGAAGATCGCCGCTGGTGCCATGGATTTCGACCTGCTGATCGCCACCCCCGACATGATGCCCAAGGTGGCCAAGCTCGGCCGGGTGCTCGGTCCCCGCGGCCTGATGCCCAACCCCAAGGCCGGCACCGTCACCACCGATCTGGCCTCCGCCCTCAGTGAGTTCAAGGCGGGCAAGCTGGAGTTCCGGGCCGACCGCACCGGCATCGTGCACGTGCGCTTCGGCAAGGCCAGCTTCGACCCCGCCAAGCTGCTCGACAACCTCAAGGCCCTCCAGGAAACCATCGACCGCAACAAGCCCAGCGGGGCCAAGGGGCGCTACTGGCGCAGCCTGTACGTCACCTCCACGATGGGCCCGTCGGTGGCCGTCGATGTCACCGCCCTGCAGGATCTCAAGCAGGAGGGCTGAGCCCCCCCATCTCCAGGCCCTGGGTTGCCCCCCAGGCCTGGCCCATCACCGCGGAGAGCTCTCGCCCCATGGCTGCCCCGTCCGTCGCCGCCCGGTCGGTGCTGCTCTCCGCCCTGGCGGCCGTCACGGTGCCACCGCCCGGCCTGGCCATCCTCCAGGCCCGCTTGGCGGATGGCCAGGGTCTCCCGCCTGAGGGAATTCCCCTGGCCGATCTCGGTCTCGACAGCCTCGGCCGGATGGAGTTCTGCATCCAGCTCGAGCTCGACCACGGCGTGCCCCTCACCCCCGATCGCCTGGCGGCGATGGACGATCTCGGCGACTTGCTGGCGTTCATTGCCAGCTCTGCCTAAGCCAGCGCCAGCCACTGGGCCAGCAGCTCGGGCAGGGGTCGCCCGGCCAGCACGTGGAATTGCACGAGGTTGTGGTCGGCGCAGCCCGGCTCGGCCCGCACCTCCAGCTGGGGCGGGGCCCATCGCAGCGCCCGGTAGCGGTGCTCGATCACGCTGGCGGCCTCCCGGTCGCTCGGGTGATCGGCCGGGTGCAGCACCAGCAGCGAAGGCCCCCCGCCGGCGCCCCAGTGCCGCCAGCGATGCCAGCGGCGCAGCCGACGGATCGGCCCGCCGCGGGCGAAGAGCTCCGCATCGCCGACCGGTCCGATCGCCACCCCCCGATGCGCCCCCAGCCGCTCCGCCAGCACCAGGGCGGGCAAGCCGCCGGCGCTGGTGACCAGCACCGCCCGCGGCCGTAGTCGCCGCCCGCAGAGCGTGGCGATCGCCGCCCCGATCGGCCGCAGCCAGTCGCCCCCGCCGCCCCGGAAATACCCGCCCCGCCAGCGCCGTCGCACCAGCAACAGGTCGTGGCCCTGCCGCTGCAGCGCCTCCGCCACGTAGGGCACCGGACTCATCAGCATCCCCCAGTCCCCCGTGAGCCCCACCACCAACGGCCGCTCGCCCGGCGTTCCGCCCGCAAACAGATCGAAGCGCAGATCCGGCCCCTCCAGGCTGAGGCGCCGGCAGGGGCTCACCCGCTCCGGCAGGCCAGGCACGTAGCGATCGGCCTCCGCGCGCCACTCCGGGCAGGGGGCCTCGCTGTGCTCCAGGGCCCGACGCAGTTCCGGCGCACTGGCGAACCGGCCGATCAGGATGCGCCGCTGCAGAAGCGCATTCAGCCCCGCCTCCGGCCCCAGCCGCAACCACTGCTCCGGTGCCGTGCGTCGCAGCTCCTGCTCCAGCGACCCCCAGGGGAGAGCCTCTGCGAGGGGCCCGCTGGGCCCCTCGCCCTCAGAGCCGCAGGGCATGGCGCTCGGCCAGCAGGCGGCGCAGGGGTTTGCCACCGGCGCCGCGCGGCAGCTCCTCCATCACCACGATCTTCTTGGCGGAGCGATGGCCCAGCCGCTCGCGGCTTCGCTGCCGCAGCCGCTCGGCCGCCGCCAGCGGATCGGCCACCCCTTCCCGCAGCACCACCGCCGCCATCGGCACCGCCCCGTAGGTGGCGGAGGGGGCCCCGAAGCCCGCACAGTCGGCCACCTCCGGCGCCTCGCGCAGCGCATCCTCGATCTCGTAGGGGGACACCATCTGCCCCTGGAACAGGAACACATCATTGGCCCGGCCGGCGAAGATCACGTGCCCCGACGGCGCCAGGGCCAGCAGATCGCCGGGCCGAAAATCGCGCACCCCCCCCGCGGGCCCCTCCACCAGCCCGCCGCGCCCATCCGGCCGCAGGCAGCGGCGGCTCTTGCTGACGCGCACCTCCCGAAAGTCCAGCCCGAAGCGCCGCAGCCGCACCTCCCCCACCGGCTCCAGCTGCACCGTGGTCAGCGGCCGCCCCACGCTCTCGGGTTCCGCCAGCAGTTCCTCCGGCGGCAGCCAGGTGAGCGGTCCGCTCTGGCTGGTGGCGAAGGTGATGCCCACCCGCAGGGGGCGGATCGCCTGCAGGGCGCGCCGCAGGTCCATCGGCACGTGATCGCCGCCGGTGATCACCAGGAACCCCTCCGGAACCCGCTCCAGCTCACCGTTCGCCAGCCGGCGCCGCAGCTGGGTGGGCGGCATGGCGGCCCCGCAGGGGTCCCCCCGGAAGGTGTGGGGCTCCCACGGCGCCTCCGCCGCCCGCACCACCACGGTGTCGCCGCGGAGCAGGGTCCACAGCTTCCACAGCCGCGGGCCGCTCCCCTGCAGGGAGGGGGTGACCAGCTGGCGCGGCAGATGGTCGTAGGGCGAGGGGTCGAGGCGCCGTTGGGCGCTCAGCAGCGCCCCCAGCCGCACCGGCACCAGGGCGGGCCGGCCGCTGCTCGTGCCGGAGCTGGTGGAGAGCAGGGCGATCGGCCCCTCGTCGGGGTTTCCGGCCGCTCCAGGTTCGGGACCAGGGGGGGCCAGGGCCGCCAGCGCCAGCCCCTCCCGGCTCCGCCCCAACAGCCGCAGCCCCGGCCAGGGCGGCATCCGCTCCGGATCCGTCAGCAGGTGGGTGAGCCCGTAGCGCTGGGCGAGGGCCTGTTGCTCCGCCGGCGGGCTCCCGACGGGCAGCACGGCCTGGGTGATGCCGGCGAACACCAGGGCCAGGCCCTCCACCAGGTTGGCCAGGCCATCGCCGGCCAGCACCCCCACCCGCACCGGCCCCGGGGCCTCCGCCACCAGCTCCCGCAGCCGGCCCACGGCAGCACCCACCCGCGCCACCAGTTCGTCGGCGCCGATCGACTCCCCCAGCCAGTCGATCGCTGGGCCCGGCTGGGCCGCCACCCTCTCTCGCCATCCCTGCCAGAGGGCCTCGGCGAAGGGGTCGGGCGTCATGGTGTCGCCCCCGGCGGCTCCCCCGCCAGCCGCCGCACCGCCGCATCGCACACCGACGCCCCGAGCGCCGTGAGCCGCCCGTGGCGCCGCACCGCGGCGAGGGAGGAGCGCCCCAGGTCCGCCTGTTGCTCGCGCAGCCGCCGGAGGTCCTCCAGCAGCGCAGCCCGTTGCGGCTGCCAGGGGAGGCCATCGGCCAGCAGGGCGTCGAGGGTTTCGCAGACCCGCCCGGTGACGTGCAGAGAGTGCAGGATG
Source organism: Synechococcaceae cyanobacterium (assembly GCA_046342735.1). GTDB lineage: Bacteria > Cyanobacteriota > Cyanobacteriia > PCC-6307 > Cyanobiaceae > Cyanobium. Next base: position 9,261 of record JBKDOZ010000077.1, on the reverse strand, counting down.
CCGTTCATCGGCCGCGGATCGGGCCGAATGCGCACCGGGTGGCGCTCGTCATCGGGGTTGTGGCAGAGGGGGCCGTCCTGGGCCAGCACGAACAGCTCGGCGTGGGCGGCCTCGTGCACCAGACGCTCCAGCAGGCCAGGCAGGGTGAGGCCGGGGCTGGCGTGGATCACACTGGCGCCGCGCAGAAAAAAGGCGGTGGCGCCTCCGAAGCCCTCCCCGGCGGCCTGGGCCCGGGGGCCGGGGAGGGCCAAGATCGTCAGCGGCAGCAGTCGGTCGAGGCTCGGCCCCAGGCCCGTGGGCAGGCCACGCACCAGGGCCAGCACGGTGGCGGTGGCCTCCTGCAGGGCCGCCTGCGTGGCGGCGGCGGGGGGGGCGAGGTCGGAGATGAAGTCGCCCCCTTCCTGGAGCAGGGCCAGGATCGCCTGCCATTCCGCTGGGCTGTACACAGTGGAATCCCCCCAGGCGATCACCTGGCCCGGGGGAAGGGAACGCCCGCCCAACTGATCGAGCCGCTCGGGAAACTGCGTCCAGGGCAGGGGGCTGGCGTCCTGGGCGAGCAGGGCCTGGCCGAGGCGGTAGTACACCAGCCACACCAAGGGGTCGAGCCCGGGGGTGCCGGGGGGGCGGCGGGCCAGGCTCGCCGCGAGACGGGTGGCAGCCTGACGGGCGGCAGCCTGACGGGTGGCAGCCTGACGGGTGGCGCTGTGGTGAGGGTGGCTGGTGGCGCCGGATCCGCCGGCCAGCTGGGCGAGCGATTGGACCAGTTCGCGTTCGCCCTGATCGAGGCGATCACTCAGCCGCCGCGCGGTCGCTGGCGCCGGCTCCCGCACCGAAGGATCAGGCGCTGGGGGCTTCGCTCTCGGGCACCAGGGGGGCGGAGCGGAAGGCCAGGGGCGCGTCGCCCTCGGCCCGCAGGCCCGCAGGCTCGGGGCCACCGACCTTGGCGGAGAGGGCACTGGCCGCCGCGGGGGCGGTGCTGCCGGCGGCGGGGGCCAGGCGGAAACCGAACAGGGAGACGCGGGCTGCGCTCATCACAGGGGCCTCAGAGACATGGCTTCAAAGAGTAGTCAGTCCATCGGGCATCGGGTGTCGGGATACCTGGCAGCGTGCAGTGATAGGGTCATGGGCTGGCATTTGCCAGAGGGCACGCGCCCTGAATCAGCCCAAGACAGCAGGTCTTCGGCTGGCCGCAGGGGATTTTCCTCCCTGGCGGCTGGCTCGATGCAAACCCTGCCGAGGTTCTCGCCTTCCTTTTCTTGCCCGCCTGGGCGCTTCCTCCGGAAGCCACCTTGAGCGGAGCGGATCCTGATCGCGGCCTCGATGCTCCCCGGAACGCTCCGGGAGCGACCCTCGCTTGCGGGGGTCGCCGGGCCGCGTACCCAGCTTGTTCCCCTCGATCCGTTCCAAACCCATGGGCCGCACCCTGGAGAGCAAGCAACAGATCGTCGAAGAGCTGAAGCAGCTCCTCGGTGAAGCCGAAATGGCGCTGGTCCTTGATTTCAAGGGCCTCACCATCAAGGAGATGTCCGACCTGCGGACCCGTCTGCAGGCCACCAACGGCGTCTGCAAGGTGACCAAAAACACCTTGATGCGTCGGGCCATCGATGGAAACAGCGCCTGGTCAGACCTCGAAACCCTGCTGACCGGCACCAACGCTTTCGTCCTGATCAAGGGCGATGTGGGCGGTGCCGTGAAGGCCGTGCAGTCCTTCCAGAAGGACAGCAAGAAGTCGGAAACGAAAGGGGGCCTTTTCGAAGGCAAGCTCCTCTCGCAAGCCGACATCAAGGCCATCGGCGACCTGCCCTCCAAGGAGGTGCTCATGGCTCAGATCGCCGGTGCGATCAATGCTGTGGCCACCAAGCTGGCGGTGGGCATCAACGAGGTTCCGTCCGGTCTCGCCAGGGCGCTCAAGCAGCACGCCGAATCCGGCGAAGGCTGAGCCACCGGCTCCACCGATCCCTCTTTCCGTCCCACAGATCTGTTGCTGATTCTCAACCATGTCCGCTACTACCGACCAAATTCTCGAACAGCTGAAGACCCTCTCCCTGCTCGAAGCCTCTGAGCTTGTCAAGCAGATCGAAGAGGCCTTCGGTGTGTCCGCCGCCGCCTCCGCTGGCGTTGTGGTGGCCGCCGCCGCCCCTGGCGCCGCCGCCGAGGCCGTCGAGGAGAAGACCGAATTCGACGTCATCCTCGACAGCTTCGACGCCGCCGCCAAGATCAAGGTGCTCAAGGCCGTCCGCGAGGCCACCGGCCTCGGTCTGGGCGAAGCCAAGGCCCTTGTGGAGGCAGCTCCCAAGGCCGTGAAGGAAGGCATCGGCAAGGCCGATGCCGAAGCCCTCAAGAAGACCATCGAAGAAGCCGGCGGCAAAGTCACCGTCAAGTGAGCCTGGGCGGGCCGTCCCTGCGGGGGCGGCCCCCTTTCCCGCTCACAGGTGCTTCGCATCAAAAAAGCCCCGCCAAAGGCGGGGCTTTTGTGTTGGACGATTCCGGGAGTCTGTCCTTGTTTCGACCCCGGAAGAGCGCCCGGCACTCCTCACACACGAACCATAGGGAGTGGTGCTGGGCCGGAACAGGGGAACAAGGCCGGCGCGGCAACTGGCCGGCTACCCCTCACTCCCGGAAGGGGATCACCGTGAGGGCGATCGTGCGGCCGGGCTCGCTGGTCGCCAGCCGTCCGGGTTCAGAGGCCGCCAGCCGTCCGGGTGCGGCGGTCGCCAGCGGGCGATTCGGCAGGGGCTGCGGCGCGGCCGGGAGCACCGCCACGGGAGGGGCCGTCAGGGGCCGGCGGCCCACCGGCTCCGGCGCCCGGCCGTTGGCCTGGGCGATCAGCTGGCGCAGCGGGCTGGCGTTGGCGAAATAGAGATGGTTGAGCGTCTGCTGCCCGAAGCTGCGCCGCTGCAGCTCCCAGCCCGGATCCAGGCTGATCGCCACGAAGGCGTCCCGGTCGCGGCGGGGCACCTCCGCCCGACCCACCACCAGCACCGTGGGCTCATTCGGCGAGAGCGCCTGCAGCAGCAGCACGCGGCCCTGCTGTTGCAGGCGCAGCCGATAGCTGCTGGCCAGATCCTGCTCGCCGATGCGCAGCGAGTAGCCGTTGCTGTCGAGGTAGCGGCTGCAGACGGCCGTGTAGTCGAAGCGGTTCAGGCTCGGGTCCACCAGGCCGTCGGCCGTAGGGGTCCAGCAGCGGGGGGCTGGCGCCAGCTGCTCCAGCACCAGCAGGTTCCAGTCGCCCTCGCCCACCGGCCGCGCCAGCACCGCGAAGCGGCTGGGATCCACCGGGCGGCTGCCGAACAGCCCGGCGGCTTCGGCCAGGGGAAGGGCGGCGGGCAGGGCTGAACCCGCCAGCAGCAGGCCGCTGAGGGCCAGGTAGGTTCGTTTCATGGAGAGTCTCCCGTGCCCCGGCACCCCGGGAAGAGGGGCCCCATTGAACCGGCGTTGACAAGGGGGAGCCAATGGCCGATCGGCCGGTGAAGGTGGTGGCTGCGGCCTGCGACGGCGCCTGTAGCGGTAATCCGGGGCCGGGGGGCTGGGGGGCGCTGCTGCGCTTCGAGGATGGGTCGGTGCATGAGCTCGGGGGGGCCGAGAAGGCCACCACGAACAACCGCATGGAGCTCACCGCCGCCCTGGCCCTGCTCGAGTGCCTGCGGGAGCTGCCGCGGGATCCTGCCCTGGTGATCCGCACCGATAGCCGCTACCTGATCGATGGCCTGGAGAAGTGGTTGCCGGGCTGGAAGCGCAAGGGATGGCGCACCGCTTCGGGGGGGGCGGTGCTCAACCGCGACCTCTGGGAGCAGCTGGATCGGGCCCGCCTGAGCGGGCTGCGTCTGCAGCACGTGCGCGGCCACAGCGGCGACCCCGACAACGACCGCTGCGACGCCATCGCCGTGGCCTTCTCCCGCGGCCGGTTGCCGGCCCTGGCGGTGGGGGAGGTGCTGTCCCAGGCCCGCCTGGAGGCCGACCGGCCACCGGCCACCCCAGCGACTCCGGTGCCGCTCGCGACGGAGCCAGAGCCCGCGACGGAGCAGGAACCCGCGACGGAGCCGGAGCCCGCCCCGCCGGCCCTGCAGCAACTGCTCAGCCGCCTAGAGCTGGCCGAACGGCTGGCGGCCGGCGGCTTCAGCCTCAGCACCGTGGAGCTGGCCCAGCTGGTGGAGCTGCCCCTGCGCCGACTGGAGGGCCGCAGTGATCCCTGGATCTGGCGGGATTGGCGGATTTGTCCCGCTGGGGAGGGGCGCTGGCGGCTTGAACGGTCGGCCGGCGCGGGAGGATTGGACACCGACGCTTGAGGGGCGGGGGCATGGCCCAGGATCTCTACCGGCGTTTTGTGGGTCCGCTCCTGCAGCGCGACGATGGCGCCGACGCCGAACAGCTCAGCCGCCTTGCCCTCACCAGCCTGGGCCAGGCCAGCCTGCGCCGCCGCTGGCCCCTGGTGAGCGGCGCCCTGGCGGTGATGGAGGAGCAGCTGCGCCGCCGCGACCCCCGCCTGGAGCAGACCCTGTTCGGCTGCCGCTTCACCAACCCGGTGGGCCTGGCCGCGGGATTCGACAAAAACGGGGTGGCGGCAGCGATCTGGGAGGTCTTCGGCTTCGGGTTCGCCGAGCTGGGCACCGTCACCTGGCATCCCCAGGCGGGCAACCCGCGGCCCCGCCTGTTCCGCCTCGCCCAGGAGAGGGCTGCCCTCAACCGCATGGGCTTCAACAACGATGGCGCCCGGGCTGTGCGCCGCCTGCTGGAGCGCCAGGGGCTGCCGCCCCCCGGTCAGCGGCCGGCCGTGCTCGGCATCAACCTGGGCAAGTCCCGCGTGGCGCCGCTGGAGCAGGCCGCCGACGACTACGCCGCCTCCCTGGAAACCCTGGCGCCCCTGGCCGATTACGCGGTGGTCAACGTCAGCTCCCCCAACACCCCTGGCCTGCGCGACCTGCAGGAGGAGGGCCAGCTGCGCCGGATCGTGGAGCGCCTCCGCCGGTTACCCGGCTGCCCGCCCCTGCTGGTGAAGATCGCCCCCGACCTGGAGGACGACGCCATCGACAGCATTGCCCGCCTGGCCTACGAGGAGGGCCTGGCCGGGGTGATCGCGGTGAACACGAGCCTCGACCGCTTCGGCCTGCAGGGGCGGCTGCTGGAGGCCACCGGGCGGCCGCTGGCGGAGGAGGGCGGCGGCCTGAGCGGCCGCCCCCTGCGGGCCCGGGCGGTGGAGGTGCTGCGGCGCCTGCGGGCCACAGCCGGGCCGGCGTTGCCCCTGATCGGGGTGGGCGGCATCGATTCCCCGGAGGCTGCCTGGGAGCGGATCACCGCCGGTGCGGCCCTGATTCAGATCTATACCGGCTGGATTTATGAAGGTCCGCAGCTGGTGCCCACGATTTTGGATGGGCTCGTCTCCCAGCTGGATCGTCACGGTCTTGGCACGCTTGCGGAAGCTGTCGGCTCAGGGCTGTGCTGGCGATGAAAGTCCGGTATCTTCTGCGGGACCTAGACCAAAACCTTGGAAGTATCCGGGCTGCTGGACACATGGCAGGAAGGTCTGCGTCCCATCAGGGCCCAGATGTTCCCCCAGCAAGTGCTGCTGGAGCTTCATGACGACTGTTTGCGGGGTCAGGTGGTTCGCGATGGCAGGCCCGAGCCGGTCAGCCTCGAAGCCCCCCTGCCGCCGCTCACCATGCGCAACGGCATGCCGCTGGAGAAGGAGCCCCTCGGCGATCTGATCGGCGATCTGCTGGTGCGCGACGGCCTGATCGACCATTTCGTGCTCGCCGCCCTGCCCCCTGCGGCCGCCCATTGGCGGGTGGTGGTCTGGCCGTTTGAGGACTGGCCGGAGGATCCCGCCCGTGCCCTGCGCCAGATCGATCCGCCGCTGAACCTGCCCTTCCGGCTCGACGAGGCCTACCTCGACCTCCAGCCCCTGCCTGGCCAGCCGACCCAGATGCTTTTGGCCGCCTCTCCGAAGGCGCTGGTGGATGCCTGGATCGATGTGTTCACGATGGCCGGTGTGCAGCTGGAGCGGCTGGCGCCCCCCCAGAGCTGCCAGCTCGCGGCCCTCGCCGATCTGCTGGAGGAGGCCCCGCCCGATCAGCTGGTGGCCCTGCTGGCCCCGGAAGGCGGCGATGGCCACCGCCTGCTTCTTGTGCGCGCCGGGGTGCCGGTGTTCGAGCGTGCCCTGCTCAGCACCGGCGACGGCCTGGTGGACGATCTGGTGCGCAGTATTTCCTTCTACCGCCGCCAGGACAGCGCCGTGCGGGATGTGAGGTTGCTGCTCACCGATGCGGTGGCGGAGCGCCCCCAGCTGGAGGAGCGCCTCACCCTGCTGGCGGAGGAGATCACCCCCGAACCCTTCGGTTCCCTTGTGCTGCAGGGCCTGGCCATGCCGGAGGTGGCGTCATGATCCCCGCCACCACCCGCCCTCCGGTTCTCGACCTGCTGCGCGAACGCCGGCGCTCCCTCGGCATCGACTCGATGACCTCGGTGGTGGGGGTGCGCCGCGATCTGGTGCGGCAGGGCACTCTCATCGGCGCGGTCCTGGTGGGGAGCGTCGCCCTGCTCACCGCGGCCGTCACCCTGCGCCATCGCTACATCCAGGGGGAGATCAGCAAGCTGGCCCCGATCGAGGCGGAGGTCCGTTCCCTCACCCGGGAGAGCGGCGCGCGCCAGGCGGCCCTGAGCAAGATCACCAACACCAACAAGGAGCTGGCCACGGCCCTCACCACCGTGCGCACCAGCTCCGCCCTGCTCACCGACCTGCAGCTGCGCACGCCGCAGGGGGTGCAGCTCACCTCGGCCGTGGTGCAGGGCAGCAGTTTGGTGATCAAGGGGAAGGCGGACGATCCCACGGCCTTCGGGCGTATCAATGCCCTCCTGCTGGAGCTGAGGCGCTCCGACCTGTTGGATCCCGCCACCGTCACCCTGGTGAAATCGGAGCGGGCAGCGACCCCAGCCTCGGGGGAGCGCTCACTGATCGCGGCGGCCCCGGTGATTTTTGAGATCAACGGCACCTTCGCCATGTTGGAGCCCAAACAGCAGCTCACGGTGCTGCAGAAGCTGCGCTCCGATGGCATGGCGCGCCGCCTGCAGCTGCTGCAAACGGAGGGACTGCTGCCATGACCAATCTCCAATCTGGCTCCACCCGTCTCTCCACGCCGCTGCTGCGTCGGTTGTGGCTGTGGGGGCCGATCGGCATCGGTGCGCTTCTGGCCACGGCCTTGGCGGCTGCGGTTTTGGCTCCGGTGTGGGGCCTGCTCCAGCGCGATAGCGCCCGGCTGCGGGAGGCCGAGGCGCTCACCTCCAGGCTGGCGGCGGAGCGTGAACGGGCCGCATCGCTGATGGAGCAGGAGGAAAAGGCGGAGTCCCAGCGGGCGGCGCTGGTGCGGGTGGTCAGTGGCAACGGCGATCTCTCCACCTTCCTGGCCACGCTCGATCAGCTGGCGAAGGCGAACCGGGTGCAGCTCGATCTCTACGAACCCAAGCCGAATGGCGAGAGTGCGGATCGCAATAAGGATGGTCGGGTGGATGAGAAGGAGAAGCAGGCCAAGCCCGCCACCGATCCTTTGGAGGTGGATGGCATGCAGCGCAACACCCTCGAACTTTCCGCCCGCGGCAACTATCCGCAGCTGCTCGATTTCCTGCGCCAGCTGGAGGCCCTCAATGTGCTGGTGGTGCAAACGGATCTGCAGCTCAACCTCGAGGGTGCGGGCGGAGCCGCGGCCGCCGCTGCGCCTGCGGCCGGCCCTGCGGGGCTCCAACCCCAGCCGGTGGTGCTGAATATGTTGCTGGGTCTGTACAGCAAAAAGCCGGAAGCGCCCAAGGCGGGAGGTTCGCGTTGAACCGCCTTTCTTACCCCAGTCCCCGCTGGCCATTTGGCCAGAACACCGATACCATCTCCAGACTCATGAATGAGCAAAGCGTGGGCAGCAGGTTGCAGCAACGACAGCGGCTCCATCCCCTTCTGGCGGCGGCCCTGATCGGTGCGAGCCCTGCGTTTGCCTGGGCCGCTGGAGCCCAGCAGAGTGCCCCCGTCGCCGGTTCGGCTCCCACCACGGTGGAGGTGCGCAGCCGCGGCATGGAGATGAAGGTGCGCCGCCTGAGCGATTCGGTGGAGGTGGTGCTGGCCGGGGTGGGTGCCGCTCCCCAGCTGTTCCAGACCACCCGTGGAGCCACCTGGGAGGGGCGGGTGATGACCCCGGGCCCGGTGGCGCTGCGGATGGGCCCCCAGCGGCTGAGCCTGCCGGAGGCGGGCCTGCAGAGCATCAGCCTCGATGGTTCGGGCAACACATTTTCTGTGGTGGTGACGCCGGTGCCGGGCTATCCGGTGGGCCGGCCGGTGGTGAGCGCCGATGGGCGTGACCTGATCCTCACGTTTGCCGCCTCGGTGCAGCCCACGCTGCAGACCTCCACCCCCAACCTCACCGCCCCCGGCCGCGTGGCCCAGCCTGGCTATGTGCCGCCGCTGCAGCCCCGGGCGGTGGCTCCGCCGGTGGGCGACATGGCGGTGGGCACGATGCTGCTGAGCAACAGCAGCTATGTGAATGTGAGCGGTCCGCCGGTCACGATGACGCTGAAGAATGCGCCGGCCAAGGATGTGCTGATGGCCCTGGCGCGACTTGGCAATTACGGATTTGTGTATGTGGATGATGCCACGAATCCTGCCAACGGCGCCGCCGCCCAGCCTCCGGCGCAAGGGGCCGCCTCCCCGGCTGATCGCCGCATCTCGATTTCCTTCCGGGGCGAGAGCTATGCCCGCTCGATCAATTCCGCCCTGCTGGCGGCTGGCCTCCAGGGCAAGCTCGAAGGTGGCCTGATCCTGGCGGGGCCGAATGTGCTGGGCAAAACCTTCGGCGCCCAGATGTCGAAGGTGTATCGCCTGAACCAGGCATCGGCTGAATCCGCCGCCGACTACCTGGCCAATCTCGGGGCTGTGGTGAACAAAACCTTCACCACCACGTCCGTCAGCCAGGCAACCCAATCCACCGGCACCCCCACGCAGAACACCGGCGCCACCCAGTCGCAAACGGCAACGATCACGCAGATTCAGTCCTATGGCGCCAGCCAGGGCCCGCTGCGGGGCCTGATCGGCACCACCGATTCCCGTCTTGGCACGATCACCTTGGTGGGTGACCCGCGTTTAGTGGCCGTGGCAGAAGCCTATCTCAAGCAACTTGATTTGCGCCAGCGTCAAGTGGCTCTTTCCTTGAAGATTCTGGATGTTGTCTTAAACAACGCGGCTACGGCCGATAACTCGTTCGCCTATCGGTGGGGCAATAGTTTTATTGT
>JBKDOZ010000076.1:0-8372 GCA_046342735.1 Synechococcaceae cyanobacterium | reverse complement strand
CCCTGATCGAGCGCCTAGAGCGGGAGCGGCCCGCTGATCTGCGTCGCGATGCCTCCCTGTTGCAGGGGGTCTGGGAGTTGCGCTGGAGCAGCAGCTCCCTGCCCTACCTGGCGGTCGCCCCCTGGCTGGAGAACCTGCAGCTGCTCGATCCGTCCCGCGGCATGGGCATGAACCTGCTGCGCCTGGCCGGTCCGATCGGCCCCCTGGCGGGCATTGCCGTGCAGGCGGCGGTGGCCATCGAGCCCGCGGCGGCGGACCGGTGCCAGCGCGTTTCGGTCCGGTTCGAGCGGGGTGGCTGGCTGGGTCCCCGCTTCGGGGAGGGGCGGCTGCAGTGGCTGCGCGAAGTGCGCCAAAGCTTCCCCGCCTGGCTCGACATCACCGTGCTCGATCAGGAGCTGCGGGTCTGCCGGGGCAACGCGGGCACCCTCTTTGCCCTGCTGCGCCGGCCTGATCTGCGCCTGGAGGATTGGCTGGCTAAGGAGCCGATGGGGGGGGAGCCCCGGGAGCCTGCCGCAGGCTGAGGGCCAGGAGCGCGAGGCTCAGCAGCAGCACCACGGTGGAGAGCACATGGATCTGGGGCGGGATGGCCCGCTGAAAGCTGCCGGCGATGTAAAGGGGGAAGGTGAGCGTGGATCCGCCGGTGAACAGCGTCACCACGTAGTCGTCGAAGGAAAGGGAGAACGACAGCAGCAACGCCGCCAACAGCCCGGGCGCCAGTTGCGGCAGGGTTACCCGCAGGAAGGCCTGCAGCGGGCTTGCCCCCAGATCCTGGGCGGCCTCCTCGAGCGTCCAGTCGAAACCGCTGAGGCGGGCCCGCAGGGTGAGCGCCGCGTAGCTGAGGCAGAACAGGCTGTGGCTGAGCAGCAAGGTGCCAAACCCCAGCGGCACATTCGCCTGCACGAACAGGCTGAGCAGGGCGGTGCCCAGCACGATCTCCGGACTGGTGAGCGGCAGCACGAGCAGGAGCTCGATCCAGCCGTCGCCCCGCCGTCGCCCTCGCGCCAGGGCCAGGGCCATCCCTCCCCCCAGGACTGTGGCCAGGGTGGCCGCCGCCAGCGCCAGCCGCAGGCTGCTGAAAAAGGCCTCCACCAGCTCGGGCACCGCCAGGGGATGGAGCCAGTTCGCCAGGGTGAAGCCCTGCCACAGCAGGTTGAAGCGACCGTGGGGGGCGTTGAAGCTGAACAGCACGATCACCAGGATCGGGGCGAACAGCAGGGCGTAGACCGCCACCGCCCACAGGGTCAGCCAGGGGATGGGGCGCCGGGGCGATCGGGTCATGGCAGGGGCAGCTCCCGGCGGTTCCCGCCCCGCAGCCCGATCAGCACGGTGACCCCCAGAAGCGCCATCAGCAGCACGGTGAGCGCGGCGCTGCGGGGGAGTTGTCGCTGCACCAGCACCAGGTTCTGGAGGGCATTGCCGATCAGGTGATCGTTCGGGCCCCCGAGCATCTGGGGGTGGATCACGTCCCCCACCGTGGGGACCAGGCTGAGGGTGAGGCCAGCCGCCAGGCCCGGTTGGGACAGGGGCCAGATCACCCGGCGCAGGGTGCTCCAGGGGCCGGCGTGCAGGTCGGCCGCCGCCTCCAGCAGGGGCGCCCCGATCCGCTCGAGGCTCACCACCAGCGGCAGCACCAGGAAGGGCACGGCGTTGTAGGCCAGGCCCCCCACCACCGCCGGGGTGGTGTTCAGCAGGCGTCCGTCGTGCAGCAGGCCCAGCGCCTCCAGGGGGATCACCAGATCCAGGCTGCGCAGCAGGCCGAGCAAGGGCCCCTGATCGGCGAGCAGCGTGGTCCAGCCGATCATCCGCACCAGCGAGGCGGTGAAGAACGGCAGGACCACCAGGCCGGTGAGCAGGGGGCGCCAGCGGCCGCCGCGGAAGGCGATGAAGCAGGCCAGCGGATAGCTGATCACCAGCGCCAGGGCCGTCGCCAGGCCGGCCACCCGCAAGGAACGCAGCAACAGCGGTCCGTACTGCTGCAGCACCTCGCTGTAGTTGGCGATCCGGCCGGTGACACTGAAGCGCAGGCTGAAGCGCCCCAGCGGTTCCGCCAGCGAGAGGGGCAGCAGGGCAAGCAGGGGCAGCAGGAACAGCCCGAGCAACCACGCCAGGCCCGGGACCAGCAGCAGCGAGCCCGCCTCAGGCCCCCACGATCGCCGCGAACCGCTCATCGAACCGGGCCTCCTCCTGGGCGCTCAAGGGACCGAACACTTGCAGCCTCTCGCGTTGTGCCGCGTCGGGGAAGAGCAGCGGACTGGTGCTGAGGCGGGCGGTGGCCGGGTTGGCCGCCAGGATCGCCTGCACCCCCCGCACGGGGGAGATGTAGTGCACCGCGGCGGTGATGCGGGCCGCCTGGGGCGGGTCATAGACGAAGTTCATCCAGGCGGCCGCCTCGCTCTGGTGGCGCGCGCCGCGGGGCATCACCATCACATCGGCCCAGAGCACCCCACCACTGCGGGGCACCACGAAGCGCAGCTTCGGCTGCTCCAGCGCCAGCTGGGCCACGTCGCCCGACCAGGCCACGCAGGCGGCGAAGTTGCCGGCCAGCAGGTCATCTTGATAATCGTTGCCGGTGAAGGCCCGGATCTGGCCGTCCGCCTTGGCCTTCTCCAGGCGCCGGAAGGCGCCTTCGGCGGCACCGAGGGTGGGGCGGCGGATGTCCTCGCCGTCCGCGAGCATCAACAGCCCGACGCTGTCGCGCATTTCGGTGAGGAAGCCCACCTTCCCCCGCAGCTTCGGGTCGAACAGATCGTCGATGTCCTGCAGCTCGCGGCCGGTGGCGTCCAGGTTGTAGGCAATGCCGGTGATGCCCGATTGCCAGGGGAGGGAGAAGCGCCCGCTGGGATCCCAGGAGGGCTGGCGCAGCTCCGGCTGCAGCAGGCCTCGGTTGGGCACCTCCGCCAGGGGCAGCGGTTCCAACCAGCCCAGGTCGCTCAGCCGCTGGGCCATCCAGTAAGGCGTGACGAACAGATCAGGCTCGAGGGTGCGGCCGGCGGCCAATTCCGGTTGGATCTTGGCGAAGAAGGCCGCGGCGTCGTTCTGATCCTCGCTGTAGCGCACGGCGATGCCGGTGGCCCGCTGGAACCGCTCCACGCTGCCCGGCACGCCATCGCGGCTGGGATCGATGTAGAGCGGCCAGTTGGAGATCCGCAGCTGGCCCTTCCCCTCCTTCCCATCGCCCGCACCGCGGCCCCTTCCGCCCTTGCTGCCGCAGGCGATCAGACCGGGCAGGGCCAGCGCGCCGCCGGCGGAGAGGGCCAGGCGTCGCAACACGGTCCGGCGAGGGAGCCCCCCGGGGCGGCCAGGGGGCACTGGGGATCGGGGCATGGGAGGACTCAGGAGGGGAACCCGGGAAGGCGATGGGCGGTGGCCGGATCCCACACAACCCAGACAATCTCGCCAGACCGTAGGGGCGGTGTTGCCTCTTGGCGACTCAGCTGGGCCAGCAAGGGCGGACCCGCACCATCGGCCAGGGTTCCCTGCTGCAGGGTGACTTGCAGCAGGGAACCCTGAAAGCTCACATCGAGGATCCGGGCCCGCTGGCCCCGCTCGCCCTCCCCGGGGCCGTGATCCTGGAGGCGCAGCTGTTCGGGCCGCACCAGCAGCCACCCCGATCCGTCGTCCGCGAACAGGTTGGCCCGGCCGAGGAAGTCCGCCACGAAGCGGTTGGTGGGGGCGTCGTAGAGCTGCCGGGGCGTGCCCACCTGCTCGATCCGCCCGGCCCGCATCACCGCCAGTCGGTCGCTCAGGGCCAGCGCCTCCTCCTGGTCGTGGGTGACCATCAACACGGTGAGCCCCAGCTCCCGCTGGATCCGCTTGAGCTCCCCCTGCACGCTGCGGCGCAGGAAGGGATCGAGGGCAGCCAGTGGCTCATCGAGGAGCAGGGCCACCGGCCGGTTCACCAGCGCCCGGGCCAAGGCGACCCGTTGTTGCTGTCCCCCCGAGAGCTCATGGGGGCGCCGCCGGGCCAGCGGCTCCAGCTGGACCACCGCGAGGGCCTCCGACACCCGTTGGCGGATCTCCCCGGCCGGTAGGCTGCGGGCGCGGGGGCCAAACGCCACGTTGTCCCAGACCGAGAGGTGGGGGAAGAGGGCGTAGTTCTGAAACACCGTGTTCACCGGCCGCCGCTGGGGGGGCAGGTCGCTGACATCCCTGCCTTCCAGCCGCACCCGACCGTTGGAGGGCGGGTCGAAGCCGGCGATCAGGCGCAGGGTGGTGGTCTTGCCGCAGCCCGAGGGGCCCAGCAGCGAGAAGAACTCGCCCCGCTTCACCGTCAAGTCGATGCCATCCACCGCCATGCCCGTGGCGTACCGCCGGCTGAGGGATTCCAGGGCGATGACGGGCTCCACCGGGGCGGGTCGGCCAGGGGTGCGGAACTTAGCGGCTCGGCGCGGCGCTGTCTGTGCCCGGGGCGGCTTCAGTCCCAGCCGTCTTCCTCGGAGAGGGGCTCCTCCTCGTCCCACGCCAGGCTCACCAGCACGGGGGCGTGGTCGCTGGGCTGGGGGTTGCCGCGCAGCTGGCGGGCGATCCGGCAGCCGGTGGCGCTGCTCAGCAGCGGTGTGTCGAGGTAGATGTGGTCGATGCGCCAGCCGCGGTCGCGCTCCCAGGCGCCGGTGCGGTAGTCCCACCAGCTCCAGTGTCCGGCCCCGGGTTCGAACACCCGGAAGGCATCGTGCAGCCGCTCTCCGAGCACCGCCGCCAGCGCCTGCCGCTCCGGGTCGCTGGCCATGATGCCGCCGCTGAGGCGCTCCGGATCGTGCAGGTCCCGGGCCTCCGGCGCGATGTTGAAATCGCCCACCATCACCAGGGGCTCCCCCTGCGCCTCCTGGGCCGCCACGTAGCGGCGCAGGCAGGCCAGCCACGCCAGCTTGTAGGCGTATTTGTCGCTGGTGGTGGACGACCCGTTGGGGACGTAGAGGTTGAGGATCCGCAGCCCCTCCACCCTGGCGCTGATCACCCGTTTTTGCTCGCTCAGGTCGATCGCCTCTGGGTCGCCGGGCAGGAGGGCGTCGAACCCCACGCACACGTCCTCCAGGGGCAGCCGGCTGAGGATGGCGACGCCGTTGTAACTCTTCTGGCCGCTCACCACACAGCTGTAGCCAAGGCCCCGTAGCGCCTCGTGCGGAAAGAGATCGTCGGTCACCTTCGTTTCCTGCAGGCACACCACCTCGGGCTGCTCGGTCTCCAGCCACTGGCCAAGCTGATCCAGCCGGCTGCGCACCGAGTTGACGTTCCAGGTGGCGATCCGCATCGGCCCGCGGCGAACGAACGGCCCATGGCTCCTAACATGGAGCCTCGCCGCCTTGCCGTCTCCGGCCATGGACGCCCTCGCCCGCTGCACCCTCCCACGGAGCGCTCGCGTCCACCGACGCCGCGGCCCCCTGCCGCTGGTGGCCGTCCTTTTCTTGCCGGCGCTGCTGAACCCATTCGCCGCCCGTGCCCAGCAGCAGGGCTACGGCCAGACCATGGGCACCACGCCGATGGAGCGCCAGGTTTACGACGGCGGTGCCCGCGGCGGTAGCGGCGGCGGCTCCCCTCTGGAATCGGGCAACCCGCTGGACATCATGAATGTGATTCGGCGCAACCAGAGCCTGAGCGAGGCCACCCCCCCCTCCTCCGCCATCGACGACGCCCTCAGGGATTTTGAGGCGCAGGCGGCGCCGGCTCCCCGGGCGCCTGGGGCTTCCGGTCCCCGGTTGCCCGGGCCCTGAGGGGGGCGAGGCCCCAGCTGGCGGCCAGGCGATCGAGGCGCGGATCGGGCTGATCGGCTCCCTCACTGCGCAGCCGCGCCTGGGCCAGGGCCTCCTGGGCTCCCTGGGTGTTCCCTTGGCCGTGGCGGTAAAGCGCCAACCCCAGCAGCGGCCGTTGGTCCTGTGGGAAGGCCTCGGCCAGGCGCCGGTAGGTGGCTTCGCTGTCGCCACCGCGACCCCGCTTCCCCTGAAGCTCCGCCAGAAGCAGCCCCCCCCCCATCGCCTCCGGCTTCAACACGGGCGCGGTGGCACTGCTGAACGCAGCCTTCACGGCCGCCTCCGCCTCCGCCCCTCGACCCTGCTCCAGCTGCAGCAGGGTCATCAGTTGCAGGGCTTCCACCTGTTCCTTCTGGCGGCTGAGGATCATCCGCAGCTCCCGCTCGGCCCCAGCCCGGTCGCCCTGGTCGCGCCGCAACTCGGCGAGCATCAGCCGCAGGGCCCAACGATCTGGCTCCCGGTCGGCCATCGGCTCCAGCAGGCGGATCGCCTCCGCCTTGTGCTCCAGCGCCACCAGCAACTCCAGCAGGCGCTGGCGATCGCCGTCGCTGGCCTCCTGCCGATCCAGGCGCAGCCGCAGGCTGCGCACCTCCCGCTCCAGCACCGCCCGCTTGGGGTCCTCTCCGGTCCGCCCGGCGCTCTGGTGGCGCCCCAGGCTCCAGCCGGCGGCCACGGCCAGGGCGATCGCCACCAGCGCGGCCAGGGTCCGACGCCAGCGGGAGCCGACGCGGCTGCGGTTCGGACTCGACGACATCGCTGGCGCAGGGCACCCCAGCTCGGAGACTATCGCCCGTGCTGGTTACATTGGCCGCCATGGCCGTGGGCCAGATCCGCCCCGCCAGGGGCTTCCCCCCTTCCTCCATGCGCGCCCATCCCATTCCCCCGGTCACCGAGCCAACGCAGTACCGGGCCATCGGCGTGGTGCGCGGCACCTACGTGCCCGCCGACCCGGAACAGCCCACCCGCGGTCGCCTGATCACCGAAGACGGCGCCGAAATCGACGCGGTGGTGCTCGGTCGCCTGCTGACGCTGATGCGTCGCCACCTCGACCTGGCCCTGCCCCACCTCTGGGTGGTCTACCCCCGCTCCCGGGAGGACCAGCAGCTGCACCTGCAGATGGTGGGGGTCTGGGAGCCCAGCACCCTTTCCCAGCCCAGCGATGAGGATGCTCCGGCCGAGCCTGGCTGTGATGATCTGCCCGAAGGCGACGACTACTTCTCGGTGCGGGGCGAGCTGATCTTCACCCGGCCGGAGACCGGGGATCTGGTGGTGAAGGTGCGGCAGAAGCCCCGGGCCGATGGCAACCGCCCCACCCCGTTCAAACTGCAGCTCCGCGGTGAGGTGCCGCTGGAACACCTGCGCCATTTCGTCTCCCTCGACCTGCGGCGCCAGGGTCAGCTTCTGGTGCTCGAAAACCTGGAGGTGATCGGTCCTGTGGCCCAGCGCGGCAACCGCGGCGGCAAAGCCCGCCGCACCGGCGGGGAGCGCGGCGGGCGCAGCGGGGAGAGCGCCCCATCCGCCTCCGCCGCCACGCCGGCGGGCGCCACCCGCCCCCGCGGCCATGGGGCCGCCGTCAGTCGCCCGGCCCGCTGATCGCCATGGCCGACTCCCTCGGTCGGATCGGGGCGCAAAGCGCGGGGCTGGCCGTGTTCACCGTCAGCCTCACGGCCCTGCTGGTGCCTGCCGCCGGCTTCTCCCCCTGGCTGGTGGCCGTTCCCGCCGGGGTGGGCCTGGTGGCCCTCACCGTGGATGCCGCCCGCTTCGGCGGCCGCGGCGGCCATCTGCTGGCGGAGACCCTGCCGGGTGGTGCGGCCCGGCTGCGCCGGGTGGCCGTGCATGAGGCGGGCCATGCGCTGGTGGCGGAGGCGGAGGGGTTGCCGGTGCGACGGGTGTTGGTGGGCAGCCTGGCCTGCCTGCGGGCCGGGCTCCAGGCCAGCGGCAGCACGGAGTTTGAGCCCCCCGCCTCGGTGCGGTTGCCCCTGGAGGAGTTGCGCC
Organism: Synechococcaceae cyanobacterium; assembly: GCA_046342735.1. Classification (GTDB taxonomy): domain Bacteria; phylum Cyanobacteriota; class Cyanobacteriia; order PCC-6307; family Cyanobiaceae; genus Cyanobium. The sequence continues at coordinate 633 of JBKDOZ010000076.1, read as the reverse complement.
GCTGGAGCCGGGTGTTGCAGGCCGGCATGGTGGCGGAGCAGTTTCTCTACGGCGAAAGCCTCGGCGGCGTGGATGACCGGGCCCTGTTGGGGCGCCTGTGGGGCCTCTCCGGCCACGACGTGGCCACCGCCCAGCGGGAGCAGCGCCGTGCCCGCCGGGAGGTGTTGCAGTGGCTGCGGGGGGAGCGCCAGGGGTTGGAGGCCCGCGCCGAGGCCCTGCTGGCGGCTGCCCCACGGCTCGGGCGGCGGAGCCCCGAAGCCGCATGACCCTGGCCCTGCTCGATTGCCCCACCGGCCTGGCTGGCGACATGCTGCTGGCGGCCCTCTTCGATCTGGGATTGCCCGAGGCGGTTGTGCACGAGCCGTTGGCGGCCCTGGGCCTGCAGGGGCGCTACCGGTTGGGGATCGAGGAGGGCCGCAGCGGTGGGCTGCGCGGCCGCCGGCTGCGGGTCGAGTCGTTGGAGGAGGAGCCCCACCATCGCCCCTGGGGGGATCTGCGGGAGCGCCTGGGTGGCGCCCCCCTGGCGCCTGCCCTGCGGCAGCGGGTGCTCTCGGTGTTCACCCTGCTGGCGGAGGCGGAGGCGGCGGTCCACGGCCACACCCCCGACGAGGTGCATTTCCATGAGGTGGGGGC
>JBKDOZ010000075.1:0-13269 GCA_046342735.1 Synechococcaceae cyanobacterium | reverse complement strand
GCGGTCGAGGCGCTGGGCTTCGAGGTCGAGCAGGCGCTGGTGCACCAGGTCGAGGGTGTTGTCGATCAGCTGGGCCGCCTGGTCGGAGGTCATGACGGTCGGAAGCGAGGTGGACCGGTTGTAGGCAGAGGCTGGCGGCCCAGTTGTAGCCAGGTACACGGGGGGCCGAGGGTGTGGGGGGATGCTCACCGACCCAGATGCTCACCGACCCAGCAGAGAATGGCCATGCTTCCCCCGCGCCCCCTCAGCCCGCCATGGCCACCCTGCTGCTGACGCTCCTTTCGGCCCTGCTTGGGTACGCCCTCGGCAAGGGGGTGCCGCGGTTGGTGCAGGGGTCCGGCTCGCTGGCGCGGAGATCGTCGCGCGGGGGGCAGCTGGCGCTGGCAGTGTTTCTGCTCACCCCCTGGCTGGTGGGCGGCTTCGGGGTGGTGCTGCTGTTGGCCGGGCGCTTCTGGCTGCTGGTGCCCCTGCTCGGCTACGCGGCCGGCATGGCCTGGGGGCGGCGGCGGCTGGGGCTCTGAGGCGCTTCAGCCGATGCCGGTGCGGCAGATGTCGAGCACATCGGCCATCGAGCGGATCTGATCCATGGTGGTGACCAACTGGCCGGCGCTGGCCAGCTCCACCCGCAGATCGATGCGGGCGGGCCGGCCGGGGCTGGTGCGCACCCGGGCATCGCTGACGTTGATGCGGTGATCCGAGAGGCGCGTGAGGATGTCCTTGAGCACCCCCACCCGATCGAGCACCTCGATGCGCAGGCGCACCGGGTAGCGGCGGCTCTGGCCCTCCAGCGTGCCGTTCCAGCGCACCGGCAGGCGGCGCTCCACCGGCACCTGGCGCACGTTGGCGCAATCCTGCCGGTGGATCGTGATGCCGTGGTTGCCGAGCGCCACCGTGCCCACGATCGCCTCGCCCGGCAAGGGGCTGCAGCAGCCGCCGATCCGGTATTCGAGCCCCTCCACCCCGAGGATCGGGCAGCCTCCGGGCGCCACCGGCGACGGCGCACTCTCCTGGCGGGCGCTGACGCTGGCGGCCAGCTCCTCGTTGGTGGGTGGGGGAGCCGCGGCGGCGGTGGCCAGGCGGATCTCCTCCCGCAACCGGTTCACCACCTGCTGGAGCGTGACGCCACCGAAGCCCAGGGTGGCCAATAGATCTTCCGTGCTGATGAGGTTGCAGCGGCGCGCCACCCGCGCCAGGGCTTCGCCATTGAGCAGCAGGTCGAAACCGTCGCGGCCGAGCTCGCGCTCCAGCATCTCGGTGCCGCGCTGGATGTTGTCTTCGCGGTGACTACGCTTATACCAGGCCCGGATGCGATTGCGGGCGGTGGGGGTGGCGACGAAATTGAGCCAATCGAGGCTGGGATGGGCGTTCTTGGCGGTGATCACCTGCACGAAGTCGCCGTTCTGCAGCGGTGTGGCCAGCGGGCAGAGGCGGTCGTTGATGCGCACACCCTGGCAGTGGTTGCCCACCTCCGAGTGGATGCGGGAGGCGAAATCTACGGCGGTGGATCCCTTGCGCAGCCCCACCACATCGCCGTGGGGAGTGAACACAAACACCTCCTCATCAAACAGATCTTCCTTGATCGCCGCCAGGAAATCGCTGCTGTCGTCGCCGACGCCATCCTTCTGCCAATCCACCAGCTGACGCAGCCAGTTGAAGCGCTCGGCGGCGGCACCGGAGGCGGCGGGGGATCCGCCCTCCTTGTATTTCCAATGGGCCGCGATGCCATATTCCGCCACCTGGTGCATCTCGTGGGTGCGGATCTGGATCTCGATCGGGCGGTGTCGACCGATCACCGCGGTGTGCAAAGACTGATAACCGTTGGGCTTGGGGAGGCCGATATAATCCTTGAAGCGGCCGGGGATCGGCTTGAAGGTATCGTGCACCACCGCCAAGGCGCGGTAACAACTATCCAGATTCGGACAGAGGATGCGCACCGCCGCCACATCATAAATCTCGGAGAAAGCCTTCTGCTGGCGCTGCATCTTGCTCCAGATGCCATAGAGATGTTTAGGCCGTCCACTCACCTCACAACTCGCCAACCCCACCGCCGCCAACTTGTCGCGCAGCAGCTGCACCGTGACGCCCAGCCTCTCCTCCCGATCACTGCGCTTGGAGGCCACCTCCTGCTGGATCTCGCGGAAGGCCTCCGGCTCCAGGATCTTGAAGGACAGATCCTCCAGCTCCCACTTGAAGCGGCCGATGCCGAGACGGTTGGCCAGCGGCGCGTAGATCTCGCGGGTTTCGCGGGCGATGCGCTGCTGCTTCTCAGGCTTGAGCGGCCCGAGGGTGCGCATGTTGTGGAGGCGGTCGGCCAGCTTCACCAGCACCACGCGGATATCGCTGGCCATCGCCAGGAACATCCGCCGCAGGTTTTCCGCCTGGGCCTCGGTGCGATTGGTGAAGTGAATGCCACCCAGCTTGGTGACCCCCTCCACCAACGCCCGCACCTCGGCGCCGAAATGGGCCTCGATCTCCTCGGGCGTCACCTCCGTGTCTTCCACCACGTCGTGGAGGAAGCCGGCGGCGATCACCGGGGCGCTGGCGCCGATGTCGCGCAGCAGGTCGGCCACCGCCACCGGGTGGACGATGTAGGGCTCACCGCTGGCCCGGAACTGCCCCTCGTGCAGCTGGAAGGCAAAGTCGAACGCGGAGGCGAGCAGCCCTTCGCTATCGGTGGGGCAGCTGCGGCCGCTGCCCGGGGGCACATGCTCGATGCAGCGATCCAGCCAGGCCGGCAGGGGGATGGCGTAATCGGCGGGACTGTGGATCGGGCGACGGCGCGGCTGGGGGGAGGGCTCCGGCACCGGGAGCGGTCGCTCCGAAACGTCACCGCAGGCCTCGGCCGGGGAAGGTGCCTGATCGGGAACCGCTCGCAGCATCCGGGCCCGCAGAGATTCACCATCGTAGGCAGGCGACGGGAAGGGCTGGTGGGCAACCGCCCAGGGATGGGAGGATCCGGACCCTTGCCCCCGGCAGCCCCAGCCATGGCCCCCGCGCCCGCCGCCGACCCAGGGCTTCCCCTGCTGCACCTGCAGGATCTGCTGGTGCGCTATCCCGGCGCCACCGCCCCCACCCTCGATGGCCTCAGCCTGAGCCTGCGGCGGGGCGATCGCCTCGCCCTGGTGGGCCCCTCCGGCTGTGGCAAGAGCACCGTGGCGCGGGCGGTGCTGCAGCTGCTGCCGCCAGGATCGCTCTGCCGCGGCAGCCTCACGCTCACCGGCCAGGATCCGCGCCAGCTGTCGCGGGCGGCGCTGCGCCATCTGCGTGGGGAGGCGGTGGGCCTGGTGTTCCAGGACCCGATGACGCGGCTCAACCCCTTGCTCACCATCGGTGAGCATCTGCGGGACACCCTCGCGGCCCACCGCAGCGGCTGGAGCCGGCAACGGGCACACGAGCGGGCCCGGGAGCTGCTGGCGCGGGTGGGCATCGACCCGCAGCGCTACGGCAGCTACCCCCATGAATTCAGCGGCGGCATGCGCCAGCGGCTGGCGATCGCCCTGGCCCTGGCGATGGATCCACCGCTGGTGATCGCCGATGAGCCCACCACCAGCCTCGATGTGGCGGTGGCCGGCCAGGTGATGGCCGAACTGTGCGGGCTTTGCCAGGAGTCCGGCAGCGCCCTGCTGCTAATCAGCCACGACCTGGCGATGGCGGGCCGCTGGTGCGACCGGATCGCCGTGCTGGAGGCGGGCCGGCTGGTGGAGGAGGCCCCCAGCCACCAGCTGCTCACCCATCCGGCCAGCCCCCTGGCCCAGCGGCTGGTGGGGGCGGCGCGGGAGCGGGAGGGCAACCCGGGCTTCGCCCCGCCCCCCGGCCCGCTGCTGCTGGAGGTCAGCGACCTGCGCAGCTGGCATCCGTTGCCGTCATTGCCCTGGAGTCCCCGCTGGCTGAAGGCGGTGGATGGCGTCAGCCTGCAGCTCCATGAGGGGGAAACGATCGGCGTGGTGGGGGCCTCGGGCTGCGGCAAGAGCAGCCTCGCTCGGGCGCTGATGGGGCTGGCGCCTGTGCGGGGCGGGGCGGTGCGGCTGGAGGGCCACGACCTGCGAACGCTGGGGGGCGAAAGGCTGCGGCAGGCGCGGCGACGCCTCCAGATGGTGTTTCAAGACCCGCTGGCCTGCCTCAATCCCCAGATGGTGGTGGGCGAGGCTGTGGCCGATCCATTGCTGCTGCACGGCCTGGCGGGGCGGGCCGAGGCGCGCGAGCGGGCGCGGGCGGCGCTGGCGGCGGTGGGGCTGGAGCCACCGGAAGCGTTCGAGAACCGCCTGCCGCGCCAGCTCTCGGGCGGTCAGCAGCAGCGCGTGGCCATCGCCCGGGCCCTGATCCTCGAACCGAAGGTGCTGCTCTGCGATGAGAGCGTGAGCATGCTCGACGCCGAAATCCAGGCGGAGGTGCTGGCGTTGCTGCGGCGGCTCCAGGAGCGGCTGGGGCTGGGCCTGCTGTTCATCACCCACGACCTCTCGGTGGCGAGCGGCTTCTGCCATCGCGTGATCGTGCTCGACGGCGGGCGGATCGTGGAGGAGGGGCCGGGCCGGGCCCTGCTGGAGCATCCCCAGGCGGCGATCACGCGGCGGCTGGTGGAGGCGTGTCCACGGCTGCCGGTGGGGTAAGCCGAAGGCGTGCGCTTACGCGCTGGCTGCGTGGTGGCTAGGGCTCGACAAGGATTAGCCGTGAGCTGCCTGGCTTCACCTGAATCACAGCATCGCAGCGCTCCTCGGCACTGGGAGCGAGGACGGTGTCGACATGCCACCACTCCACCTGCACGCGCTCGGGGGTGACATCGACGATGTTGTAGCCGTGGCCATCGAGATTTACGTATTTCACGTGATTGAGATGCTGCCTGATCTCCTCTTCATAGGCGAGGGATTGAGTGCGGGCCGGCCATTTCATCTTGTCGTCGAAGTTTTGCGCAGTGATGCTTGTATTCACAAACTCGACAGCGATCGGCTCGGCCTCTACATCGTAGGGATCAGTGCGCAGCTCCAGGGCCATGCTGACGTGGATGTCACCACTCAACACAACAAAGTTGCCGGCATGCTCGGCAAAATAGCGATAGATCATCTGCCGCTCAACCGGATAGCCATCCCACTGGTCGTAATCGGGACCATCGCCCTGGGGATTCACCAATTTCGTTTTCTTCAACGCTGTTAGGACCCTTTCAGGCAGCCCCTCTTTCCAAGTGGTGGCCATCACCGAGGGATTACCAATCAACTGCCAGCGAGCTGAGCTGTTGTCAAGGGAATCGAAAAGCCACTGGCGCTGAGCAAGGCCCAAAGCCGTACGCTGGGGGCTGTGCATCTCCTCGCCAGGCACGGGAAGATCGCGGTAGATGCGGGTAGCGGTGAGATGCAAATCAGCGAGATCTCCGAACGGCAGACTCCTGTAAACCCGCCAGGGATCGGCTGGGTCCACCGGCCGGAGCGGCAGCCACTCTGCACGAGCCTGCAGGGCAAAGTTCACCCGATTCCGCCATGGGCCATCTCGCTCATCCAAATGCTCATCGGCTCCGCCGCGCCAGGCGCCATCAGCAAATTCGTGATCATCCACGGTCGCGATGATCGGCAAAGCGGAGTGCAGGGCCTGGAGATCGGGATCACGACGGTACTGATTATAGCGGCATCGGTAGTCTTCGAGAGTCTTACATTCGTGCAATGGCTCAAATGGCCTGCCGATATCTGCACCGGGGGTCTGGCCGGCGGGAGGGGTATTGGAGGCTTCATAAATGTAATCACCCAGATGCAGAACAAACTGGAGGTCATCCCGTGCCGCCAAGGCAGCGTAGGCATTGAAGAAGCCAGCGTTGAACTTGCAGCACGAAACCTGTGCAAAGCGCAAGTGGCAGACCCCTTCCCTGGGCAGGGTGCGGGTGCGACCCGTGGGCGAGGTCTGCCCCTGGGCATGGAAGCGGTAGAAATACGGAGAGTCGGGGGCCAATCCCGTTGCATCGACATGCACCGTGTGGTCAGCACTGGCGCACGCTTCCACTTCGCCTTGCGCCACGAGGATCGCAAAGGCGGGGTCGCTAGCTACCTCAAAGACAACGGGCACCGTGGCGTCCTGGCTGCTAACGCGGGTCCAGAGAATCACTCGATCATCGAGGGGATCACCGCTGGCAACACCATGCTGGAACAGTGGGCTTAGGGGGTAGGACATGGTCAACGAAGCTCTTCGGCCTCTCTTGGGCGAGGCTAGCGAGATGGAGAAGTCCGTGCTTGCCTTCATGAAGGCGCTCCCCTACGGCACATTCCCCCATTACCTTGCTGCGCCGCCTCCCCCCTGGCGACGGCGCAGCAGCGCCAGCAGAGTGGCCAGGCGTTCGGGTAACGGGGCCTCGAACACCAGCCGTTCGCCGTGGATCGGGTGGTTGAGCCCCAGCTGCACAGCGTGCAACATCTGGCCGGGCAGCTCCATCGGCAACTTCCGGCAGCGGCTGTAGAGGGGATCGGCCACGATCGGATGGCCGGTGTGGGCGCTGTGCACCCGGATCTGGTGGGTGCGACCGGTGTCGAGCTTGAAGCGCAGCAGGGCGTAGTCGCCGAGGCGCTCCAGCACCTGCCAGTGGGTGCAGGCATGGCGGCCCGAGGCATCGCTCACCACGGCGTACTTCTTGCGATCGACCGGATGGCGGCCGATGGCGCCCACGATCGTGCCCGCGTCCGCCACCGGCTGGCCGTGCACCACCGCCAGGTACTCGCGGCTGGCGATGCGCTTCTGGATCTGCCCCTGCAGCTTCACCAGCGCCTCCTGGCTCTTGGCCACCACAATGCAGCCGCTGGTGTCCTTGTCGAGGCGGTGCACGATGCCGGGGCGCATCTCGCCACCGATGCCGGGCAGGTCGGGGCAGTGGTGCAGCAGGCCGTTCACCAGCGTGCCGTCCTTGTTGCCGGGGGCGGGATGCACGGTGAGGCCGGCGGGCTTGTTGAGCACGATCAGGTGCTCGTCCTCGTAGAGCACATCGAGGGGGATGTCCTGCGGCAGCAGATAGGGCAGGGGCTCCGGCGGCGGCATCCACAGCTCCACGGTGTCGTCCTGGCGCAGGGGCGTCTTGGCCCGGCCGGTGACCCCGTTGACCCGCACGCAACCCGCATCGATGAACTTCTGGATGCGGGCGCGGCTCTGCTCCGGCCGCTGGGCCACCAACCAGCGGTCGAGCCGCATCGGCAGTGGCTTCGGGTAGGTGAGCGTCAGCAGCTCCCCCTCCCCTTCACCAAACCCCGCCATCAGCCTCCCGCGATCTCCACCATGCTGCCGTTGTGAGCTATCCCCCGGGCCCATGGATCTCCTCCCCGATCGCGCGTTGCTCGAGGCCCGGCGGGATCTGCTGCTGGTCTTGCTGCGCGATCACAACCTGCTGGTGGCGGTGTACCCGCACCTGCTGGCCCTGAGCCTGGCGTTCCGCCGCGATCGGGGCGAGCCGCCGCTGCCGCTGCGCCGGCTGGCGATCACCAGCTCCCGGGAGGAAGCCCTGGCGGTGCTCGACCGCTGCGAGGAGCCGTTCCATCTGCTGGTGAGCGAGCACCTGGCCGACGGTCCGGGGCTGGATCTGGTGGCGGCCGCCCGCGCGCGCTCGCCCCAGCACCGCTGCGTGCTGCTGCTCACCCACAACCACCAGGTGCTGGTGGAGTCGGCCCTGGCGGCGGGGGCCGATGCGGTGGTTCTGGAGGAGAACCTGGGGCGCACCGGCGCCCTGGTGCCTGCGGTGGAGCAGCTGCAGCGGGGGCGGCGCTTTGTCGATCCGGCCTGTGCGACCACGGGTGAGGGGGGCACGGGCGGAGGGCCGGCCCCCACGGAGGCGCTCAGCGCCCGGGAGGTGGAGGTGTTGCGGCTGGTGGCGCAGGGCTGCAGCAACCGGGAGATCGGCGAGCAGCTGCACATCGCCGCCAGCACCGCCCGCGACCACGTGCAGAACATCCTGCGACGGCTGGGGGTGCCCAGCCGGGCGGCGGCGGCGGTGGCCGGGGTGCGGCTCGGCTACTGCCGCTGAGGGCTCCGGAGACCGACGGGGAAAGTTCCCTACAGATGACGGATGGACCGGCCTGGAGCGGCCCCCGTAGGACACAGGGACCGTTGCCGCTTCCCCCATGGTTGCCAGCTCGACCACGGCGCCGACCACCAGCGCCACCACCCCCGCCCTCACGGTCGCCATCGGCGGGCGCCGCTGGTGGAACGGCCTCACCGCCGAATGGACCCTCACCAACAACAGCGGCAAAGACCTCAGCGATTGGAGCGTCAGCTTCATCACGCCCCATCGCATCAGCGGCACCCCCTGGGGCTGCAGCGTCAGCAGCGTGGAGCTGGGCGGCGGCTTGGTGCAGATCACCCTGCGGGGCAGCGGCTGGGGGGCCTCCCTCAAGGCCGGCGCGTCGCTCACCGTGGGCTTCAACGCCAGCCAGGGGGTGAACATCGGCAATACGGGGGCCCTGAACGCCGAAATGCTGCTGGCCCCGGGCACCTCCGCCAGCGTCAGCGCGGCCGGGCTCACCAGCGTGGCGCCCCCGGTTCCCCCAACGCCCCCCACCCCACCGCCGGCCAGCGCGTCGGACCTGGCCGTGGCGGTGGGCGGCACGATCTGGTGGAACGGGCTGACGGCGGAGCTGCGCATCACGAACCGCAGCGGCCGTGACCTGGCCCGTTGGAGCCACACGTTCCGCTCCCCCCACCGGATCAGCGGCACTCCCTGGGGAGCCACGGTGAGCCGCGTGGACCTGGGCAACGGCCTCAGCGAATACACCCTCAGCGGCAGTGGCTACGGGGCCAGCCTGCGGGCGGGCGCCTCGGTGACCGTGGGCTTCAACGCCAGCCAGGGGGTGGCCATCGGCGCCAGCGGCACCCTCACGGCGGAGCTGCTGCAATCCCCCACCGCGGCCGTGACCCCGGTGCAGCCACCCGTCACCCCGGTGCAGCCGCCCGTGCCCCCGGTGCAACCGCCCGTGACCCCTGTGCAGCCGCCCGTGGAAGGGGTGAGCGCGGCCCTGCGCCAGTCCATGCTGTTTTACGAAGCCCAACGCTCCGGCGACCTCGACGAGGCCACCAACCGCATCCCCTGGCGCGGCGATTCCGGCCTGCGCGACGGCCGCGACGGCGTGTACTTCGGCAGCCGCAGCGCCGCCAACCTCCAGAGCGGCCTGAGCCTCGATCTGAGCGGCGGCTATCACGACGCCGGCGACCACGGCAAATTCGGTCTGCCCCTGGCCTACACCCTCTCCACCCTCTCCTGGGGGGGCCTGGCCTTCTCGCGGGGCTATGCCGCCGCCGGCCAGACGGAGGAGCTGCTGGAGGCGGTGAAGTGGGGCACGGACTACCTGCTCAAGGCCCAGGGCACCGACGCCGCCGGCACCACCACCTTCTTCGTGGCCCAGGTGGGCGATGTGGCCGCCGACCACAACCTCTGGAGCGCGCCGGAAACGCAGACGATCCGCCGGCCTGCCATGGCCGTCACCCCGTCCAAGCCCGGCTCGGATGTGGCCGCCGGCAGCGCCGCAGCCCTGGCCTCCGCCTCGGTGCTGTTCCGCAAGAACGGCAACGCTGCCTATGCCGACACCCTCTTGACTCGCGCCGAATCGCTCTATCGCTTCGCCGACACCTACCGCGGCCGCTACTCCGACACCCTGCCGGAGATGCGCGACGCCTACAACTCGGTCAGCGGGTACTACGACGAGCTCAGCTACGGCGCCGCCTGGTTGGCGCGGGCCCAGGAGGCGGCCGGCGGCGATGGCAGCAGCTGGCGCCAGAAGGCCCTCGCCCTCTACAAGGGCAACGGGGGCGGGCTGGGGCGGGGCTGGACCCTGAGCTGGGACGACGTCTCCTACGGCACGGCGGTGCTGCTGGCCCAGGACACGGGCGATCGCCGCTTGGTGGATGACGTGACCGGCTGGCTGGACAGCTGGGTGCAGGGCAGCAACGGCGTGCGCATCACCAGCGGCGGGCTGCGCTTCATCAGTCCGTGGGGATCGCTGCGTTAGGCGGCCAACCCGGCGATGGCGGCGGGCGTGGTGGCCGACAGCCTGATCGATCCGGGCGGCACCTACAGCCGCCTGGCCCGCGACACGGTGGGCTACATCCTCGGCGCCAACCCGCGCCAGTCCAGCTATGTGGTGGGCCACGGCCGCAACGCACCCCAGCAGCCCCACCACCGCGGCGCCTCGGGGGTGGGCTGGGAGGGCTTCCGCAACGGCCTGCCGAACGCCCACGTCCTCGAGGGGGCGCTGGTGGGGGGGCCGGGATCGGCGAACGATTTCGATTACGCCGACCTGCGCAGCGACTACATGCGCAACGAGGTGGCGATCGACTACAACGCCGGCTTCAGCGGCGCCCTGGCCTACCTCACGCAGCAGGGGCTGGGGTGAGGGCCTCGGCGCTGGCGGAGGACCCGTCAAGCCACGGGCGGCTCTGGCAACTCCAAGGCGATCGGCCCCAGCAGCGCGCGGCGGTAGTCGTCGAGCAGGCGCTGGGCCATGCGGGCGGTGTCACCGCTGGTGTGGCGTGCCGCCACGGCCGCCAGCCAGGTTTCGGCATCGGGCACGGCGCGGGCTTCGGGCTGGGCAGCGTCGGGGTGCAGGGGGAGGAGGGGCACGCCGTAGCGCGCCTCCAGCAGGCCCGGCGCGATTCCGGCCGCCGGCAGCGGTTGCAGGGCCGCCAGCAGCCGAATGAAGGCCAGGGCCACCGCCTCGCCGTCGTAGGCGGCCTGGCCGATGTCATCGCAGAGGGCCAGCAGCAGGGCCGCCGCCTGGTCATCGAGGCGGGGGGGCAGCACGCCAGGGGCATCGAGCAGGTCGAGGTCCTGCCCCAGCCGCACCCAACGCAGGCTGCGGGTGACGCCGGCCCGCCGCGCGCTCTCCACCACCTTCTGGCGCACCAGCCGGTTGATCAGCGCCGACTTGCCCACATTCGGGAAGCCCAGCATCAGGGCCCGCACCGGCCGCGGTTTCATCCCCCGCCCGGCGCGGCGGGCGTTGAGGCCCTCCCCGGCCCGGATCGCCGCCTGCTGCAGCTGCTTGACGCCGGTGCCCGCCTTGGCGTCGCACCACCAGGGGGTCTGCCCCTGGGCGCGGAACCAGCGATCCCAGGCGTCCCGGGCGGCCGGGGTCACCATGTCGCGGCGGTTGAGCACGAGCAGATGGGGCTTGGCACCGATCCAGCGCCGCAGGCGGGGATGGCCCGTGGCGCGGGGGATGCGGGCATCGCGCACCTCGATCACCAGATCCACCCGGGCCAGGTTGTCGCTGAGGGCCTTCTCGGCCTTGGCGATGTGCCCGGGATACCACTGAATGGCCGGGGCGTTGCTGCTCAGGGAGAGCGGCGGGGCGCTCATCAGGGCACCACCAACACCGGGCAGGGCGCCAGCTGGATCACCCGGGCGGCGGTGCTGTGCTGGTCGTCTTCGAGGCTGATGCCCCGGGTGCCCATCACGATCACATCAGCATTGACCTCATCGGCCACATCGCCGATCACGAAGGCGGGCTTGCCCGAGCGCTCGAAGACATCGCAGGCCAGGCCCTCCTCGGCAAACAGCTCCCGGACCTGCTCCAGCACGCGGGTGACGGTGGCGGGGTCGTGCATCGCCCCCTCCTCCTCCTCCACCACCGAAAGCAGCACCACCCGGCTGCCGTGCTGGCGGGCGAGCTTGAGGGCCACCGCAGCGGTATCCATCGTCTGGCGGCTCTGGTCGACGGGGAACAGAACGGTCTGGAACATGGCGCGGGGACGGGAAAGGGGCAGCCGGCACCCCCAGATCTAGCGCCGGCTGGCGCCCCTGCCTGCGCCCGGGCGATCCCGGGGGGTTAATCTCCCCCAGTTTTTCCCTGCCCGACTCCATGGCGAAGCGTTCCCTGGCCAGCCTCAGCGAAAGCGACCTGCGCGGCAAGCGCGTGCTGGTCCGGGTCGACTTCAACGTCCCCCAGGACGAAAGCGGCGCGATCACCGATGACACCCGCATCCGCGCGGCCCTGCCCACCATCGCCTTCCTGCGCGACAACGGCGCCAAGGTGATCCTGGCCGCCCACTTCGGCCGTCCCAAGGGCCAGGTGAATGAGGGCATGCGCCTCACCCAGGTGGCGGCCCGCCTGAGCGACCTGCTGGGCGTACCCGTGGACAAGACCGACAGCTGCATCGGCGAGGACGCCGAAGCGAAGGTGGCGGCGATGGCCGAGGGCGGCGTGGTGCTGCTGGAGAACGTGCGCTTCTTTGCGGAGGAGGAGAAGAACGACCCCGCTTTCGCCGAGAAGCTCGCCGCCCTGGCCGAGGTTTATGTGAACGACGCCTTCGGCGCCGCCCACCGCGCCCACGCCTCCACCGAAGGCGTGACCAAGTTCCTGAACCCCAGCGTGGCGGGCCACCTGAGGGAGAAGGAACTGCAGTACCTGCAGGGCGCCATCGACGCTCCCAAGCGCCCCCTGGCCGCGATCGTGGGCGGCTCGAAGGTGAGCAGCAAGATCGGCGTGCTTGAGGCGCTGATCGACAAGTGCGACAAGATCCTGATCGGCGGCGGCATGATCTTCACCTTCTACAAGGCGCGGGGCCTGGCGGTGGGCAACAGCCTGGTGGAGGAGGACAAGCTGGATCTGGCGAAGGAATTGGAGGCGAAGGCGGCCGCCAAGGGCGTGCAGTTCCTGCTGCCCACCGATGTGGTGCTGGCCAACAAGTTCGACAAGGACGCTGAGAGCCAGATCGCCAAGGTGGAGGCGATCCCCGATGGCTGGATGGGCCTCGACATCGGCCCCGATTCGGTGAAGCTGTTCCAGGAGGCCCTGGCCGACTGCAAGACCGTGATCTGGAACGGGCCGATGGGCGTGTTCGAGTTCGACAAGTTTGCGGCCGGCACCAACGGCATCGCCCACACCCTCGCCGAGCTGAGCGCCACCGGCACGATCACGATCATCGGCGGCGGCGACTCGGTGGCTGCCGTTGAGAAAGTGGGCGTGGCCGAGAAGATGAGCCACATCTCCACCGGCGGCGGCGCCAGCCTGGAGCTGCTGGAGGGCAAGGTGCTGCCGGGCGTGGCCGCCCTCGACGAGGCCTGAACCCAGGCCCCAGCGGGGCGGCCCACCGCCTCGCTCAGACCTCACCGCCGCGACTGCCGGGGCCACCGCCCGGGCCGCCGCGGCGGTTTTTCCATTCGGGGGCGGGGATGCCGTGGAGCTCGAACCGGCTGCGCAGGGCGGGGCGGTGCTGCTGGCGCTGTTGCTGCCTGGCATTGCGCTCCTCCCGCAGACCGGCGCGCAGGGCATCTCCGTTGCGGGCGGCGGCGATGCAGCGCTCCCCGCGCTGCAGGAT
>JBKDOZ010000074.1:0-3732 GCA_046342735.1 Synechococcaceae cyanobacterium | reverse complement strand
CGATCGAGCACGGCGTTGCGCTTTTCGCTGGTGGTGAGGTTGTCCCAGCTCCACTTGCCCACCACCACCAGGCCGAGCAGCTCGAGCAGGCCGGGGATGATCGGCAGGAGGTTGATGGTGTCGAGCACCCCCTTGATCAGCACCTGGGCCACGATCACGGCCACAAAAATGCCCACAATTTTGCCGATTTTGCCCATTTCGGACCAATCGACCTTGTTCAGGGTTTCGTTGAGCTTGCCCACCACGTCCTGGTAGCGCTCGCTGAAGTCGAAGCCGTGGTCGGTGCCTTCGCCAGTGGCGGCGGATGGGGTGCTCAAGTCGCTGTCCTGGTTCGTCTCCGGGGGGGCGCTGGGGGTTTCGCTCATGGGAGGGGACGAGCCGTGAATGGACCGGCCTAAGGTACCCCTCGTGCTCCCGTTCACGCCAGCCGGACTTCAGATCCATCGGCAGGCCCTGACGGTTCTGCATCGGGTGCTGGCCGCTGCTCTGCCCCACGAGGGCTGTGCCCTGCTGCTGGGCCGCCGCCTGGGCGCTCCGGAGGGGGCGGGGGGCGGCGAGGGGCGCCTGTGGCGGCTGGAGCGGATCTGGCCGGCTCTCAACACCTGGGAGCCCGCCGCGGAGCGCCGGCACCGCTTCCAGCTCGATCCCCGCGAACAGCTGCTGGCGCAGCGTTGGGCCCGGGAGCGCGGTCTTGAGGTGCTCGGCGCTGCCCACAGCCACCCCGGCGGTGTCGCCGAGCCTTCCGCCACCGATAGGGGCCTCACGGCCGGCCCCACCCTGATGCTGATCCTCGCGTTCCCCTCCGGGGACGACGCTCTGCCCGGGGGCGGCCTCGCCGATGGCGCCCTGGGCTGCTGGTGGCTGGCCGAGGGCCCTGCCGACGAAGGCCAGGATCCGCCGCCGCCGCGCCCCCTGATGTGGAGAATGGTGGATTGAGAACGTGAACCGGGCCCGATGCTTCCCCCCGACACCAGCGGCGTTCAGCTCACCCCCGATGAAGTGGCGCGGTTCTCGCGGCACCTGATCCTGCCGGAGGTGGGCATGGAGGGGCAGAAGCGCCTCAAGGCGGCCTCGGTGCTCTGCGTGGGCACCGGCGGGCTCGGATCGCCGCTGCTCCTCTATCTGGCCGCCGCCGGCGTGGGTCGCATCGGCATCGTCGATTTCGACGTGGTGGACCACAGCAACCTGCAGCGCCAGGTGATCCACGGCACCAGCTGGGTGGGCAAGCCGAAAATCGAATCGGCCAAGCACCGCATTCAGGAGATCAACCCCCACTGCCAGGTGGATCTCTACGAAACAGCCCTCACCAGTGAGAACGCCCTGGAGATCATCGGCGGCTACGACCTGGTCTGCGATGGCACCGATAACTTCCCCACCCGCTATCTGGTCAACGACGCCTGCGTTCTGTTGGGCAAGCCGAACGTCTACGGCTCGATCTTCCGCTTCGAGGGCCAGGCCACGGTGTTCAACCTCGATGCCGAGAGCCCCAATTACCGCGACCTCTTCCCGGAGCCTCCCCCGCCGGGCATGGTGCCCTCCTGCGCCGAAGGGGGTGTGGTGGGGGTGCTGCCAGGAATCATTGGTGTGATTCAGGCCACCGAGGCGGTAAAGATCATCACCGGAATCGGCACTACCCTTAGCGGCCGCCTGCTGCTGTTTGATGCCCTGAAGATGAGCTTCCGCGAGCTGAAGCTGCGCCCCAGCCCGGAGCGTCCGGTGATTGATCGCTTGATTGATTACCAGGAGTTCTGTGGCGTGGGCGGCACGGCCCCCGGCCAGGAGGAGGCAGGCAGTGTGGCCGCCATCACCGTTGCCGAGCTCAAGACCCTGCTCGACGGTCAGGGAGAGGATCTGCTCCTCCTCGATGTACGCAACCCCCACGAGGCGGAGATCGCTGTGATCCCGGGCTCGGTGCTGGTGCCCCTCGATCGGATCGAGAGCGGCGAAGCGATCGAGGACGTGCGTCAGCTCGCCGCCGGCAAGAAGCTTTATGTGCACTGCAAGATGGGCGGCCGCTCAGCCAAGGCCCTGATCGCCCTGGCCCGCCACGGCATCGAGGGGGTGAATGTGACGGGCGGAATCAATGCCTGGAGCGAAGAGATCGACCCAGCCGTTCCCCGCTACTGACCTCGCCCCCGCGCAACCCCGCTACAGCAGGGCCGCGCTGGGGCTGGGCTCCTTGGGGATCACGAAGCGCAGCAGCACGGGCGCCAGGAAGGTGGTGCCGATCACCATCACCAGGATCCCCGCCTCCAGCGCCGGGCTGAGGATGCCCGCTTGGGTGCCGAGGCCAAGGAAGATCAGACCCACCTCTCCCCGCGGCATCATGCCGAGCCCCACCACGAGCCGGTTGGTGGGTTCCTGGCTCAGATAGCTCCAACCGGCGGCCACCTTGGTGGCGATCGCCACCACCAGCAGGAAGGCGGCCACGATCAAGCCTTCGTGGTTGGCCGGATCGAAGGGGTTGAGCACCGACAGGTCCATGCCCGTGCCGATCAACACGAAGAAGACCGTGGCGAACAGGGCCACCAGCGGCTTGACTGCAGCCTCGATGTCGTCGGTGTGTTTGGAGGAGCTGAGGATGAGGCCTGCGGCGAAGGCTCCCAGGGCTGCCTCCAGGCCGATGGCCTGCGCGGAGAAGCAGCACACGGTGAGCACCAGGAAGCTGGCCACCGCCACATTCCCTGAAGCCTTCAGACGGTCGACCACCCAATCGAAGGCCGGCGCCGCCTTGCGGCTGAGCACCAGGGCCACCGCCACGAAGACCACCGCCGCCAGCCCCAGCCGCAGCAGCGGCCCCAGGCTCAGGGAACCGCCGCCGCCGATTGCCACAACCACCGCCAGGATGACGATGCCGAGGATGTCATCGAGCACGGCGGCACCGATCACGATCTGACCTTCCCGGCGCTTCAGCCAGTTCAGGTCGCCGAACACGCTGGCCGTGATGCCGATGGAGGTGGCGGTCATGGCGGCCCCGGCGAACACCGCGGGGATCAGGGGCAGATGGAACAGGAAGTGGAGGCCCGCCGTGCCGAGCACAAAGGGGAGCACCACGCCGGCCATGGCCACCGAGATCGCCTGCGCCCCCACCGCCAACAGTTCATCGAGATCACTCTCCAGGCCGGTGAGAAAGAGCAGGGCGAACAGGCCGAGCTGCGAGACCGACTGCAGATTGCTGAAGGTTTCGTTGTAAACGTGCACCACCGCCTCGGGCGTGATGGCGGCCAGGCCGCCCACCAGGGTCGTCACGGCCGTGCTGAGCTCCGCTCCGGTTGGGGGCGGCACGATCAGGTGCAGGCCGGACACCCCGATCAGCACCCCCGCCACCAATTCCCCCAGGATCGTGGGCAGTTGCAGGCGTACCAGCAGTTCGGCGGTGGCGCGGGCCACCAAGAAAATCACCACGAAGCGCCCTACCTCCAGCAGCGTTTCCGCGACCTCCAGCTGGTGGGGGCTGATCTCCATCAACATCGGGAGAAGGGGGGCATCATGGCCGCCTAAGTCTGCCGGTTCTTAGGCAGGGAGGGAGCGAATGGGGGCAGCCGCCTGAGGTTGTGTACCGACCCGTGCCAACGCCTGCCGATGGCCAGGTGATGGTTGAGCTTCTGATCTTTCTCACGCTTTGTTTTGTCCTGGCCGAGTTCCTTGGTGCAGGAAACCTATTTCTTGGTGGTTTTATTTCAGTTTTCATGGGATGGTTGCGGTCGCCGGGCTTCCCCTGGTGCTTCCGAT
>JBKDOZ010000073.1:0-2997 GCA_046342735.1 Synechococcaceae cyanobacterium | reverse complement strand
CCTCAGCCCCCTGCCGCCGCTGCAAACCAACGCCCCCGCCCCTGCCGCCTCCGCCACCAGCGGGGAGGAGCAGCGTCCATGAGCCCGACCCCCTCTTCTGCGCCCGCGCCGCGCAAACCCTCCCTGCCATCCTTCCTTGGGGGGCGCCGCCCGCCCGGGCACACCCTCGTCCCCAGCCGCAGCCTGCGGCGCCTGCACCGGCTTCTGGTGCTTTCGTTGCTGGGGCAGCTCGTCACCATCGGCCTGGTGGTCGGGGCTGGCAAGCATTCCGCCCTGCGCCCCCTTCCGGGCTCCGTCAGCCCTGCGGGCCCAGATGCTCCGCCCTCCGACGTGGTGGCGCCATGAGCAACAGCACCACCCATACCCAAGCCCCCGCTCACGATCGGCGCCTGTTGCGGCTGCCGGAGGTGCGCCAGAAGGTGGGGCTCTCGAGATCGGCGATCTACAAGCTCATTTCCGAGGGCCAGTTCCCCCGGCAGGTCGCCATCGGCCCCAGAACCGTGGCCTGGGTTCAGGAGGACCTGGAGCGCTGGATCGAGGAGCGGCTCAACCCACCGGATTCAGCAGGAATCTCTTGAGGGCCAGCGGGTCCTGCACCGCAGCATCGAAGGCGTCAGGGTTGAGCATCAGTAGGTTGTCTGGCTGGCCACGGTTCTCGGGAATGATTCAGTCCTCAGACCGTGGCTGGCTTTCGCCCAAGACCCTTGAGAGGGGGGGTGAGAAGAGCTGTCATCAAGGCTCCGAAAAATCGGCTCTAGGGACTGTCCTTCGAACCGTGGTTCGACCATGCCCAGGGACATCGCCGGAGGGCTACCACCAAACCCATGGTTGTGACTAAGGTTTGGGGCTAATGCAGACGGCCCAAGGGCGGTTGCCACGGAAGGGAAATTCGGGTTATGGAGTTCGAACCCGTTCGATCTATTACATCCGATGAAGGGCGGTATAGATGACGGTATAAGCACGGCAGTGATTGTCCAAACTCGTCCCGGAGCCTCCGATCTTGTCGGCTGCACACGGACACCCCCTCCGTTCCGAAGAACCAAGTTGAAGAGCGCGGCCCCAGGGCGGCGGCCATGGCGATGGGACGGATGTTCCGGAAGGTGAACGGGTCCATGCTCCCCTGCGACCTGCGCGACGCCTGGGCAGGACGCGCGATTCTGCGGTGGCTGCACTGCTATGCCCCTGGCTGGATGACACCACCAGTCGCTTCCAGAAATCCGTGGTAGTCAGCGGTTTGCCAACCCCAGCAGAGCAAGACGCCATCACCGCTGAGCCTGGGTAGGTGCTGCTGTTTGCCGACGGCCTCCGCTACGACGGAGCCCGCCAGCGGCAAAAGGGACTGGAGGTGATGGGCATCACGGGGAGCCTTTACAGGCGCCGGGTCGGGTTGCCTACGGTCATGTCATGGCGAATGGTTGACGGAAAACTGCACCCAGGGCCTAGACGACTTCGTCCAGCTTTGGCATGAACTGGGCCCGCTCGCGCACCGCCTCCAGGCTCACCGGCTCCGGGCGGTGGCCGTTCTCGTACACCGTCTGCAGCACCGAATCCGCGTATTGGCCCGGCCGCTCCCGCACCACCGTGCGGTAGCCATCGCTGTCTTGCACCAGATCCAGCGCGCCAGCCTTGCTCCGTTTGGAGAGGTCGCTCACGGGGCTTTTGCACACCGGTTGAATCACGCCACCGCGCTCCACCCAGCTCACCTTATAAACAAAGCGCTGCACATCCCGATCCACCTGTTGCAGCAGCCCACCGCCCATGCCAAAGGCCACATTCTCCAGGCTGAATCCAGCCTCCAGAATCACCGCCACCAGCTGGGGCAGGTTGTGGGTGTTGAGGCCATCGCCCCAGATCAGGCGCACATGCCTGAGCACCCTGTACCCCTTGTTGTTCACCTCACTGCCGAACCTGGTCTCCAGCCGCCGCAGCAGATCAGGCGCCATCACCAGCGGATCGCCGGAATCCGGGCGGATCACCACGGTGGCACCGGAGCCCACCACCTGCTCCCTGAGCTCCTCGCCCCAGAGCCGCTCCACCGCGTTCCAGATGTCATACGTATCGGAGACCACCGCCAGCACAGAGCCAGGGCGGGCAAAGCGATCGAGCATGTTCCGGTAGGCCTGCACCTCCTGCTCCCGGCCCCAGGCCAGGATCGTGGCGTGCTCGGCCGCTGGGATCGAATGGCCCGCCATCGCGCAGCCGTAGTGCCTGCGGCCGGCTACCAGCGCGGCGGTGGTGTCGGTGCCGCGGAAGGCCACCAGGTGGGCCAGCCCGCCGATCGCCGCACTGCTTCGGCTGGAGACGCCCCTGGAGCCAAAGTCATGCAAGCGATAGGGCAACTCAGCTTCCGGGTTGTCGCAGGAGCGCTCCAGTCCGTCCAGGATCACCTGGCGCATGGCCCAGCTGCGGGTCGCCACCGTCGTCGGGTACCACACCCGCAGGAGCGCCGTCTCCACCCAGCCCACCAGCCAGCTCAGCTGCGGATCGGTGGCTTCCACCGTCAGCAGCACATTGCCGATCGGCACCCGGCTCCCCTCCGGTACGGCCCGGATGCGCAGGGGCAACCAGCCCCCATGCACCGCGATCACCCGCTCCCAGCCCGCCTCGTTGAACGGCACGCCGTGCAGGGTGTAGATCTCCTTGGCCTCGTCCACATCGGCCTGGGTGAGGGGGTTACAGAAGAGTTCATCGAGGATCATCTGCAGGCCAAAGAAGAGCGTGGCGCCGTTCTCTCCCCCCCGGCTCTCCAGGTAGGCGCCCATCCCGGTGAGATCGGGAGGGTATTGCAGCCAGTGGCTGAGCTTGTAGCTGTCGGTATCCAGAAGCAGGTTGGTGTCCATGCTGTGCGCTCCGCACGAAGTAGATGGGGGTGCATCTGCCCGGTCTCCCCATGCTGCAGTAGGTTTGATTGGCCGTGGTGGCGAGGAAGAACAACAGGGGCGAAAGAAGGGGCGGGACTGGTGACTGTCCGCCGATTGTGGGGAGCTTCAGCGCGAA
>JBKDOZ010000072.1:0-3167 GCA_046342735.1 Synechococcaceae cyanobacterium | reverse complement strand
GTCGAGGGCCGTTTCAGAGAAGCTGCCGATCTGTTCATAACCCTGGCCGTCCACGTCGATGCGGAGGGTGCCCACCCGCAACTGCTGCACCACCTGGCGGTTCTGGGTGAGGGTTCCGGTCTTGTCGGAGCAGATCACGGTCACCGAGCCGAGACCCTCCACCGCCGGCAGGCGGCGGATCAGGGCGGCGCGACGCACCATGCGCTGGGTGCCGATCGCCAGGGTGACTGTGATCACCGCCGGCAGACCCTCCGGCACGATCGCCACCGCCATCGAGAGGGCCACCTCCAGCAGGTTGAGCAGCTGCTGCTTCATCAGCAGGCCCAGGACCATCACCACGGCCACCAGCGCCAGGGCCGACCCCACCAGCACATTGGCCAGCCCATCCAGCCGCTCCTGCAACGGCGTGGATTCGCCACCGGCGGTGCTGATCAGCTCGGCGATCTGGCCAAGCTCGGTGCCCATGCCCGTTTCGGTGATCAGGGCAATGCCGCGACCGCGGGCCACCTCGGTGCCCTGGAAGAGGCAGTTGCGCCGATCCAGCACCGGCGTATCGGACTCCAGCAGCAGCTCCGACTGCTTGGCCACCACCTCCGCCTCGCCGGTGAGGGCCGCCTCCCGCAGCCCCAGCTCCGCCACCTCCAGCAGCCGGCCGTCGGCGGGGACGCGATCACCGGCCTCCAGGCGGATGAGGTCGCCGGGCACCAGCCCCTCGCTGGAGAGGCGCTGCCACTGGCCATCGCGGCGCACCTGCACCTGGGGCTGGGCCATCTGCCGCAGCGCCAGCAGCGCCTGCTGGGCGCGGCTCTCCTGCAGGTAACCCAGAAGGGCATTGAGCAACACGATCAGCACGATCGCGATCGCGTCCTTCGGGAACTTCTGCTCGATCGTGGCCACCACCGCCGAAACGGCCGCCACAGCCAGCAGCATGATCAGCATCACGTTGCTGAACTGGTCCCAGAGGATGCGCAGGTTGCTGCGGCCGGCCGCCAGCTCCAGCCGGTTCAGACCGTATTGATCCAGGCGCTGCGCCGCCTCGGCGCTGCTCAGCCCCTCCCGGCTCGCCTCCAATCGCCGCAGACATTCCTCCGGGGGGAGGGCATGCCATTGGCGCGGCACCTGGCCAGGGGCGCAGGCGACCCGGCGGATGGGCGCGAGGACGACGGAGAGGAGCGGGGCATTCAGACGGGATCGTTGCGGGGAAGTTAGGGCTTCGCGAGCCGACCCGTAGGGTCAGGGAAATTCCGCGGCGTCAAGCCATGGGCCGATCCTCCCTGCTGGCGAACCTGCAGCGGCTGCTGATCGGCCGCCCCCTGCCCACCAGCGCCCACCACGAGGAGCGCTACAGCAACGCCGAAGCGCTGGCGATCCTCAGCTCCGATGCCCTCTCCTCGGTGGCCTATGCCACCCAGGAGATCGTGCTGGTGCTGGGGCTGGCGGGCGCGGTGGCCCTGCCGGCCACCCTGCCGATCACGGCGTTGATCGTAGGCCTGATGCTGATCGTGGCCACCAGCTACCGGCAGACGATCCAGGCCTACCCCCACGGCGGGGGCTCCTATCGCGTATCGCAGGAAAACCTCGGGCCGATCCCAGGCCTTGTGGCCGGCGCCTCCCTTTCGATCGACTACGTGCTCACGGTGGCGGTGAGCGTGGCCGCGGGGATCGCCGCCCTCACCTCCTATTTCCCCAACCTGGAGGCCGAGCGGGTGCCGCTGTGCCTGCTGGCGGTGCTGCTCGTGATGCTGGCGAACCTGCGGGGGGTGAGCTCGAGTGCACGGCTGCTGAGCCTGCCCACCTATCTGTTTATGGCGATGGTGGTCACACTGCTGGTGGCGGGCGGGCTGCGCACGCTCACGGGCCAGCTGGAGCCCCTGAGTGCGGCGTTGCAGCAGGCCCAGCTGCAGCAGGCCCATGGCGGTGAGCTGGCCGCTCTCACCCCACTGCTTCTGATGCGGGCGTTCAGCTCCGGTTGCGCGGCGCTCACCGGCATCGAGGCGATCAGCGACAGCGTCGGCGCCTTCCGGCCGGCGGAATGGCGCAATGCCCGCCGCGTCTTGACGGTGATGGTGCTGATGCTGGCGCTGATGTTCAGCGGCATCAGCGCCCTGGCCCACCAGAGCGGCGTGGTGGCGGTGGAGAACGGACCCACGCTGCTGTACCAGCTGGGGGAGCGGATCTTCGGGGGCGGCCCGCTGCTGGCACTCCTGCAGCTCTCCACCCTGCTGATCCTGCTGCTGGCGGCGAACACCGCCTACGCCGATTTCCCCAGGCTGGCGGCCTTTCTGGCCCGCGACGGCTACCTGCCGCGCCAGCTGGCCTCGCTTGGCGACCGACTGGTATTCAGCAACGGCATCTATGCGCTGAGCGCCCTGGCCGCCCTGCTGCTGATCGCCAGTGAGGGGAGCGTCAGCCGGTTGATTCCGCTGTATGCGGTGGGGGTATTCCTGAGTTTCACCCTCTCGCAGGCCGGCATGGTGGTGCATTGGTGGCGGCTTCGCGGCCGCGGCTGGCGCACCAAGGGGCTGGTGAATGGGGTGGGTTGCGCGATCACTTCGGTGGTCACGGTGGTGCTGCTGATCACCAAGTTCACCCAGGGGGCCTGGCTGGTGGTGCTGGCGATCCCGCTGCTGATCAGCGTGTTCCTGCGCATCCGCACCCATTACGACCATGTGGCCAAGCGGCTGAGGCTGGCGCGCGACGTGCTCCTCAAGCTGCCGTCGCCCCCCGCCACCGGTGGCAGCCCCACCGTGGTGCTGGTGGGCCAGCTGCACCGCGGCACCTTCGAGGCGATCCGCTTCGCCCGCACGATCGCCAGCGATCTGGTGTGCGTGCACGTGGATCTCTCGGGCGGCGAAAGCACCCAAGCCTTCCGCGACAACTGGCAGCGGCAGGTGCCGGAGGTGCACCTGGAGGTGCTCGCCTCCCCCTACCGATCGCTGGTGGAGCCGGTGAGCGCCTTCGTGCGCGAGTTCGAGCAGCGCCACCGCAAGGACAGCCAACGCTTCTGCGTGGTGGTGCTGCCGGTGTTCGTGACCCGGCACCGCTGGGAGAACCTGCTGCACAACCAATCCACGATCCTGCTGCGCAACGCGCTGCGGGCCCAGGGCACGCGGGTGCTGACGACGGTGGGGTTTTATCTCTAAGGAGAGAACTCCGGCAGCGCCGGG
>JBKDOZ010000071.1:0-7773 GCA_046342735.1 Synechococcaceae cyanobacterium | reverse complement strand
CACCTCCCCGCGCCCCCCTGGGGGCCGCTGGAGGCGGCGCCGGCGCCCCCGCCCGCTGCCTCGCCGAACGAGGCCGGAGCTGCCAACGGCTCCGACGGGCCCAATGCCCCGGATCTCCCCTCCGCCGGGGGGGGCGCGCTTGCCCCAGAGGCCCGCCCGCCCGCTGGCGCCTCCGCCGTTCCCGAGGCTCCGCGGGAGCCCCGTCTGCCGGAGGGATTCCAGTTCCCGGTGATGGCGAAGGCCAGCCAAGGGGGCTACGACGGCCGGGGCACCCAGCCAATCGCCGATCTGGAGGCGCTGCAACAGCTGTTGGCGTCGGTGGATCCGGCCGGCTGGATCCCGGAGGAGATGGTGCCCTTCGAGCGGGAGTTGGCCCTGACCGCCTGCCGGGATCGCCGGGGCCGCGTGGTCTGCTTCCCCTTGGTGGAGACCCACCAGCACCAACACGTCTGCGACTGGGTGCTCTATCCAGCTCCGGTCGACCATGCCGTGCGCGCCTTTGCCCGCAACGTGGCCGCCTCGCTGCTCACCGCTCTCGACTACGTCGGTGTGCTCACGGTGGAGTTCTTCTGGGGCCCGCGCGGCCTGCAGGTGAACGAGCTGGCGCCCCGCACCCACAACTCCGCCCACCTCACGATCGAAGCGTTTCGCCACAGCCAGTTCGAGCAGCAGCTGCGGGCGGTGGCCGGGTTGCCGTTGGGGCTGATCGAGCCGCAGCTGGAGGGGGCCCTGATGGTCAATCTGCTGGGCCTGCGCGATGGCGATGGGGAGCATGCGGCGGAGCGCCAGGCCCTGGAGCAGTTGGACGGGGCCCACCTGCATTGGTATGGCAAGCGCGGGGGTGGCGTGGGCCGCAAGCTCGGCCACCTCACCCTTCCGCTGGCGGGGGCCAGCGCCGAGGAACGGGAGGAGCAGCGCCGCCTGCGGCTCGAGCAGGTGCGGGCGATCTGGCCCCTCCCCCAGGACGGCTGAATCGCTTACAGTGGCGGCGGACTGCTGTGTTGGTGACTGCCTTTCACAGTTTTCTGATCTGACTCCCTCTTCGACATGGGGGGTCTTCAGCGACGGCAACGTAAGCCGGCCTTCGAGCTGGAAACGGCGCCCCGCCTCTGATCCCCCTTCTGGTTCTTCCAGGTCGAACACTGGGGCAAGACGGCACGGTGGTCCACCCTTTTTCCCCCGATGAGCACCATTTTCCAGCAGGCCTTTGAGCGGTTGCTGTGCAGCGCGCCGGGGGCTGTGTTTCCCCGGGCCCGCCGCCTGTACTTCGATAAGTTTTCGCTGGAGCCGCCGGAGGATCTCCCCGAGGCTGGGGGCTTCCGTACCTTTCTCTGGAGTGAGCGGATCGAGGAGACGCCCGACCTGGTGCGGGTGAGCGCCGAGCGCTTTGCCGTGGTCCACTGGCAGGGCCCGGCCCTGCCCCTGGAGGCCTATGGCGCCTACCTGCAGGAGCGCTGGGACCTCAGCCCCACCGACCTGGCCGTGGTGGCGGGCGAGACGTGGTTCCGCCAGGGCGGCGCCTTCGCCAGCTTCACGGCCCCGGCCGTCTACGAGCGGCCGTTGCCCCCGCCGCAGATGATCACCTGATCGCGCCGCCCCCGAGGGCCCGCGGATCGCTTCGTCCCCGAGGTCCCGCGGATCGCGTCGTCCCCGCGGGCCCGCGCATCGCGTCGTCTCAAGCCGCCAGCCCATCGAGGTGCTCCTGCAGCGCCTCGCGGCTCCAGGCGGTGAGCACGAACACTTCCTGGGCGGAGGCCCCCCGCCGCGCCACGAGCTTGTAGCCCCCCCGGATCGGCGCCGACACCCGCAGTCGCAGCGAGGGGCTGCGCCCCCGCACCCGGCTGATCACCGCGGGGGTGACCGTGTCGATCCCCTCCGCTTTCGCCAGCTCGCGCAGCAGCGGAATCAGCCCCTCCAGATAGGTGCTGTGGGTGATCACGACACGTCCCATCGTCCCCCTGGCTCAGACCCGCTCCAGGGGGGCCATCGTCAGCCCCTCCGCGCCGAGCAGCTCGTGGATCAGCTCCGCCTGCTCCTGGGGCCCGCTCCACACCACCGCCGACCCCTGCCCGTCGATGCGATGGGCCAGCTCCCAGGCACGGTCGGGGTTCATGCCGGGGATGTGGCGCACCAGGGCCTCCACCACGTGCTGGAAGGTGTTGACGTCATCGTCGAGAACAATCACGCGGTAGTTGGGGTAAGGCT
This sequence comes from Synechococcaceae cyanobacterium, assembly GCA_046342735.1. Taxonomy (GTDB): domain Bacteria; phylum Cyanobacteriota; class Cyanobacteriia; order PCC-6307; family Cyanobiaceae; genus Cyanobium. The sequence continues at coordinate 5,568 of JBKDOZ010000071.1, read as the reverse complement.
GGCGCAGTTGTTGGCGCTCCTGCACCGCCGCCGGGGTTGTTACGACCATGGAGCTGCCGCGGATGGGGGATGAAGCCTGGGTATCATGGGCGCCGTTGCTCCCGACCTCCCACCATGCTGATCACCTTCGGCTGGGCTGCCCTCGCCGCCATGTTCAGCTTCTCGATCGCCATGGTTGTCTGGGGCCGCAATGGAGACAACACCCTCGGCTACTGAGTTCGCCTTCTCCACCAACCTGGTGCTGGCGGCCATCGCCGCTTCGCTGCTTGTGTTTGTGAGCTTCGGCGTTCTGTATCTCTCCACCGTGGAATGGCGCGACAAACGGCGGCGGAAGGCCCAGGAGGGTCGCAGCCGCTGATCTCCCGCTCCCCGGCCCTGTGCTCTTCCCGTTGGCTGGAGGCAGGGGATCTGCTGGTGCCGCCCCCCTCAGCGGCGGCAGCTCATCCCTGGCGTCTCCAGCCCTTGGAGGTGCTCATCGCCCACCTGGCGGCCCTGCACGCCGCCAGGGCTCCGTTGGCCGACTTCGCAGGTCCGGCCCGGGCCCTGATGGAGTGGGTCGCGGATCCAGCGGATCCAGGGGTTGGCACGGAGATCCTCCGCCGTAGCGCCGATGCCCTGCGCGCCGCGTTGGTGGGGGAAGCGGTGAGTTTCGTGGTGAACCGCAACCTCAACACCAGCAACCACTGCCGTCTCCATTGCGGCTTCTGCGCATTCCGCCGCGATCCCGGCCAGGATGGCGCCTACCGCCTGCCCCTGGAGGAGCTGCAGCGCCGCGCGGCCGAGGCCCACCGCCTGGGGGCCACCGAACTGTGTCTGCAGGCGGCCCTTGATCCCGAAGCCCGCCTCGACGGCAGTGCCGTGGCCTTCGCCGAGCGGCTCCTGCTGGTGTTGGCGGAGGCCGCCCCCGGGATCCATCTCCATGCCTTCTCCCCCCAGGAGTTGCTCTGGTTCGCCGAGAGCGATGGGGTGTCCCTCGATCGGGTGCTGGAGCGCCTGCGGGCCGCCGGTCTCGGCTCGGTGCCGGGCACCGCGGCGGAGGTGCTCAGCGAACGGGTGCGCCGCGTGCTCTGCCCGGAGAAGCTCTCCGCCCGCGCCTGGGTGGCCGTGATCCGCCAGGTGCACAGCCACGGCATCGCCAGCACCGCCACCTTGATGGCGGGCCACCTGGAGGGTCCCGCCGACCGCGCCGCCCACCTGCTCACCCTGCTGGCGCTGCAGCGTCGGGCCCAGGCGCAGGCAGAGCCCGGTTTCTCCGAATTTGTGCTGCTCCCCTTTGTCGGCGCGGCGGCACCAGCCCCCCTGCGCGCCCGCGTGGGCCGCGACCAGCCCGATGCCGCTGCGATGTTGCTTCTTACCGCCCAGGCGCGGCTGCTGCTGGGCCCGGCGATCCGCCACCACCAGAGCAGCTGGGTGAAGCTCACCCTGCCAGTGGCGGCCGAGGCGCTCCGCTGGGGCTGCGACGACCTGGGCGGCACGTTGATGGAGGAGCACATCACCACCATGGCCGGCGCCCTGGGGGGCACGGCCCAGAGCGCCGAGGCCCTGGCGGCGGCGGCCCGCTCCCAGGGCCGGCCGGTGCGGCAGCGCTCCACCCTCTACGGTCAGCCCGAGAGGAACGCCGCATGAGCCGGATCCCCCTGCCCCGCCTGCGGCTGTCGCTGCCCCGTCCGCCGCTTCCTCCACGCCCCCCGCTGCCCCTCACGGCGGCCACGATCCTGTTGCTGGTGGGCCTGCCCCTGGTGGGCTTGCTGCGCCTTCCCCGACCCCAGGCCCAGGGGCTGGAGAAACTGCTCGGCGCCGCCTCCCTGATGCAGAGCTTCCCCCCGTCCCCCGATCGGCCGGTGCCCGCCCTCTGGCAGGAGCGGCTGGGTGGTTCCCTCGCCAGCTCCCTTTGGCGCTCCCAGAACCGCACCTGGTGGCAGTTCTGGGGGGTCCATTCCGATGTGCCGCCCTACCTGGCCCTGCCAGCCACCGGTGTGCTGCGCGCTCCGCCGGCGAGTCTTCCCGCCAACGCCCTGCGCCTGGACGATGTGGTGGTGATCGCCCCCGATGCCCTGTCCCTGCGCTTGCTCCAGGACCGGCTCCTGCCCCAACAGCGGCGCAGCCGCGGCTTGCCGGGCCGTTGCGCCGGGCTCCTGCGCCGCGACCAGGCGGTGTTCTGGGATCCCACGGCCTTGGCGGTGATGGTGGGGCCCCTGGCTCCCCTCCTGCAGCAATTTCAGGAGGGATGCCTGCGGCTAGAGCTGGATCCCCTCGGGTTGCGCTGGCAGGGGGAGGCCGCGTCGGTGGAGGGCGTGCTGCTGCCCCTGCCCGTGCGCGCCCCCCTGGCCGATGTGCCCTTGCAGCCTCCCCTGCCCGCCGACCGGCTGCTGGAGCTGGAGGGGGATTCGCTCGCCCCCCTCCTGCGCGGCCTGCTCTCGCGGAAGTTGATCCGTGAGCCGCTCAGCCGCACCTACGGCCTCGACAGCCGCCGCCAGGAATTGCTGCGCCGCGCCCCCTTCCGGCTGCGGCTTCGGCCCTTGCCCCAGGGTTCGTTCCAGGCGGCGCTGGAGCTGCAGCTGGAGCTGGGCGGCGAGCGGCCGGCCTGGCAGGGATTGCTGCGGGATCTGGCCCGCTCCCTCAGCCGGCAGGGGTTGCAGGCTCAGGCGCCCCAGGTCGCCAGCGCCAAGGCCACCCAACCCCCCGCCGATCCCCTGAAGGCGATCGACTGGCGCCGCGGCGATGGCACCGTGGTCGGGGGTTGGCGCTGGCTGCAGGCCGCCGATGGCCGCCCCCAGCTGCTCTTTTTCCTGGGCCCGCCGCCGCCGTTGGTCCAAGCGATGGGGGAGGAAACCCTGCGCCCGAACCGGGGAGAATTGCGATTGCGCGCCCGCCCCACCGCCCTCGAGGCCGTGGGACTACTCCCGCCCGATCTGCCGCCGTTGCTGCGTCGCTCCGAACAGCTGTGGCTGGAGGCCAGCCCACCGACGGGGATGGATCCCTCCCTGCCCCTCAGCCAGCTGACGGGACGCCTTCAGGTGCGCCGCTGAGCTGCTCCTCGCGTCGCTCGCGCCGTCGGCGGTCTGCCGCCACCGTTTCCTCCATCAGCTCCACCGCCTGGGCCATCTTCTCGAGGTTGGTGGCGTACAGGGTGAGGTCCTTGTCGAGCCGGTCCTTCATCAGCCCCATCGCCTCCCCCAGCTCATGGGCGTAGCGCCGCAGCTCCTGGGGATCCATGGCATCGGCCCCGCGGGCCTGCTCCAACAGGCTCAGCAGGCCCACCGCCATCAGGCGGGAGTAGTGGTAATCCGGTCGGCGGATCTCCGCCAGGGCGGTGGCCAGGGGGTCGGGTGCCCCCTCCCCTTGGCTCTCCACCCACTGCTTCACCTGCTCCACCCCCACCGCGCCCATCGCCGCCATCGCTTCCTCCTTCTGGGCCCGCAGGGCGGTGGCATCAAAGCCGGAGGCGGAGCAGAGGGCCCCCAGCAGGGCCTCGCGGTGCTGTTCTGGCCGGTACCCCCGGGCGAAACCATCAAACACCTGCACCACGCCTACGGCGAAGAGGGGGTCGGGGCGGAAGCCCTTCTGGCGGCTGAGCAGATGGAGCTCCACCAGCAGCTCATCGACCATCCGTCGGTACAGCGGGCTGATCACATGCGGGAAAGCCGCATGGAAGGCACGCTTGCTGTCGGAGACGGTGAGAGCGCTACCCACGCGGGGAATCCTTCGTTGGCCCCTGACCATAGCGCTGCCCCGTGGGCCCGAGTCGGTGCCTGGCGTCGGTAGGATCGGGCGCAGCGACTGACGATGCCGTGCCCATGATCCCGATCGTGATTGAAGAGTCCGGACGGGGCGAGCGCGCGTTCGACATCTATTCCCGTCTGCTGCGGGAACGCATCATCTTTCTGGGGGAACCGGTCACCGCCGAATCGGCCAACCGCGTGGTGGCCCAGCTGCTCTTCCTCGAGGCTGAGGATCCGGACAAGGACATCTTCCTCTACATCAATTCCCCCGGCGGATCGGTCTACGACGGCCTGGGAATTTTCGACACCATGCAGCACGTCAAGCCCGATGTGCAAACGGTATGCGTCGGTCTGGCGGCCTCCATGGGTGCCTTCCTGCTTGCAGCCGGCACCAAGGGCAAGCGACTGGCCCTGCCCCACAGCCGCATCATGATCCACCAGCCCCTCGGCGGCGCCCGCGGCCAGGCCAGCGACATCCGGATTCAGGCCGACGAAATCCTCTACCTCAAGAAAAAGCTCAACACCGAGCTCGCCGATCGCACCGGCCAACCGCTGCCCCGCATCGAGGAAGACACCGACCGCGACTTCTTCATGTCCCCCAGCGAAGCCGTCAGCTATGGGTTGATCGATAAGGTGATCGAGAAACGCCCGGTGCGACCCCTCTGAATCGGCGCCGAGAATAGACTCCTCAAATCAAAAATCGTTAACAAAAATCCTTTAGCAAAAACCCTTTAACAAGAAACCCCTAATAAAAAACCTTCCAATAAAAAAACCTCCATCCCAAAGGTGGAGGTTTTGATATTCCTGGAGGCGCTAATCAAGCCGTGGCAGCTTCCTGGAGGAGGGGTGAGAAGCGATCTTTCTCGGGGATTGGGGTGAATTCCTGGACGATGGCGCGGAATTCATCACCATCGAGGGTTTCCTTTTCGATCAGCACTTCCACCACCCGATCCATGCAATCGCGGTGTTGGTTCACCAGCTTCACGGTTTCGGTGTAGCAGTCCTGCACGATGTGACGCACAGCCTCATCGATCCGGTTGGCGATGGCGTCGGAGACGTCGCTGCGGGTCATGAGATCACGCCCCAGGAACACTTCCTGGTTGCCGGCCTCCAGGGACACCGGACCCAACTCGCTCATGCCGAAGCGGGTCACCATCTGGCGGGCCATCGAGGCCACCTGCTGGATATCGCCGCCAGCACCGGTGGTGACCTCGGCGTAGCCGAACACCACATCCTCCGCGGCCCGTCCGCCCAGGGCGCCCATGATGCGCGCCCGCAGCTGGGACTTGCTCACCAGCATCTGCTCTTCGTCGGGCGAGAACCAGGTGAGGCCCTGGGCCTGGCCCCGGGGAATCAAGGTGACCTTCTGCACCGGATCGTGCTGCCGCACCAGGGTGCCCACCAGGGCATGCCCCACTTCGTGATACGCAATCAGACGCTTGCTGCGGCCATCGGTGAGGGGCTTGCCCTCCATGCCCGCGATCACCCGATCCACCGCGTCGTCAATCTCCGCCAGGGTGATGGCCTCCTTGCGGCGGCGGGCGGTGAGGATGGCGGCCTCGTTGAGGAGGTTGGCCAGGTCGGCTCCGGTGAAGCCAGGCGTGCGGCGGGCGATCGCCTCAAGGCTCACACCGTCGGCCAGCTTTTTGTTGCGGCTGTGCACATGCAGGATCGACAGACGCCCCTTGATGTCGGGGGCATCGACGCTCACCTGGCGATCGAAGCGGCCCGGGCGCATCAGGGCCGAATCGAGCACATCCGGGCGGTTGGTGGCGGCAATGATGATGATGCCGCTGTTGCCCTCAAAGCCATCCATTTCGGTGAGCAGCTGGTTGAGGGTCTGCTC
>JBKDOZ010000070.1:0-45007 GCA_046342735.1 Synechococcaceae cyanobacterium | reverse complement strand
GTTCGAACCCCTCAACGTGCAGGACCCGGCCCAGATCGAGGCCGTGTTCCAGCGGGTGAAGGAGCAGTGGGGTTCGATCGATGTGCTGGTGCACTGCCTGGCCTACGCCGGCAAGGAGGAGCTGATCGGCGACTACAGCGCCATCAGCCCCGAGGGCTTCGCCCGCGCCCTGGAGGTGAGCGCCTACTCGCTGGCGCCCCTGTGCCGCTACGCCAAACCCCTGTTCAACCAGGGGGGCAGTGTGATCACCCTCAGCTATCTGGGGGCGGAGCGGGCGATCCCCAACTACAACGTGATGGGCGTGGCCAAGGCCGCCCTGGAGGCCTCGGTGCGCTATCTGGCCGCCGAACTGGGCCCCGAGAAGCAGGTGCGCGTGAACGCGATCAGCGCCGGTCCGATCCGCACCCTGGCCAGCTCCGCCAGCGGCGGCATCCTCGACATGATCCACCACGTGGAGGGAAAGGCCCCCCTGCGTCGCACCGTGACGCAGGACGAGGTGGGCAGCACCGCGGCGTTCCTGGCCAGCCCGCTGGCGAGCGGCATCACGGGCCAGGTGATCTATGTGGATGCGGGGTATTGCATCACCGGGATGTGAACGTGGCGGGTTAGCAGGCGTTTTCGGCGCTGCCCAATGAGTGGGAGGTCACGGCCCGAGGGTTGATTCCATCCCCTTGGCCAGGGGCAACCGCCGGCTTGGCTCCGCAATCCTGATCAGCCCCTGGTGCCGGGCCCTCATGCAACGCTCCCCCATGACGCAACGCTGGTCTTTAGGCCCCTACGTGCTTGACCCCGCCGGGACGCTGGAGCTTGATGGCAGCCCGGTAACGCTAAAACCCCTGCAGCATCGTGCTCTCTTGCTGCTGATTGAGGAGGGCGGCATGGTGAGCCATGAGCGCCTGAGCACATCACTCTGGCCGCTCGCCCGACCCCGCGATCCGGGGGCCCTGACCCAGGTGATCCACGGGCTGAGGCGGGTGCTCGACCGGGGCCCCCTGGGTGGAGGTGTTATTCAAACGGTGTACGGCAAAGGCTATGCCTACTGCGGCCCGTTGAAGGCACTGAAGGCCGCCTCCGCAAACGCCTCCCCCCTGGTGGAGTTGGCCGACATCCAGCCCTGGAGCGACGTCTCGCCAACGATCCTGCACCGGGAGGCCTGGGCCCGCACGCGCTCGGGCAATCCGCTGCTGCTGGCCGAGGCTGTGCGGCTGCTGACCGGCTGCCTGACCCTCGATCCCCAGCACCGGGAAGCCCTGGTGGATCTCTGCCACTGCCGACTACTCCAGGCCGGCTGGGGCATGGCCAGCACCGGGGCGATGGGGCAGGAGCTCCAGTCACTCCTCGCCCGGGCCCGGGCCCTGGCGGTGGAGGTCAACACCCTGGCGGGGCTGCACGCAGAAACCCTCACCATCCTCTTCTGGCAGTCCGATCGCAGCGATCAGCTTTACGGCGGCTGGCTGCCCCAGCGCCTGCCCCTGGATCGGCCCCTGCTGGGCTGGATGCGCCACCTGCTCTACAGCGGCCAGGCCGACCGGGCCCTCGATCTGATGAACACCCGGCTGCAAAGCGATCTGCCCCAGGGCTGGGGATTGAAGGCCCTCGCCCACATCCAGAGGGGCGAATGGGCCGAGGCCGAGGCGGCCAGCCGGTGGCAGATGCACCTGCGCGGCAGCCAGGGGGCAACACCACCCCTCGAGCTGGCGCTGGCGGTGGCCCAACAGGGCAACGGTGGCGCCGCGGCGGACCTGGTGGACCACTCCGGCATCCTGCAGCACCAGCAGCTGACCGGCCTCCACGCCCTGGCCGCCCTCGCCCTGGCCCGGGGTCCGCGGCAGGCTCTGGCCGCCGAGCTGCTCGAACGGGCGGCCCGGGAAAACGGCAGGCCAAACAGCCAGCTGGGGGGCCTGAGCCTCTGGGGCGTGACTGCCCTGGCCCTGGTGGAATCGGGGCTGGCCACCAGGCTGCTCGCCAGGGCGGTGCGGAGCCGCTGTGGCATGGCACCGATCATCTGGCACGGGAGGCTGTTGGAGCCCTATGGCGAGGAGCCAGCCGTTGCCGTGTTCCGTCGGCGTATGGCCCGGGCCTGCGCAGGCCGTGGAGGGGTGCAGGACGGGCGCCCCAAGAATTCGAACAACATTTGACCGGCCCTCTGAGTGGCTTGAGAGTTCAGAAACTCCATCGCATCTGCGGCGGCCCGTTGGCAGGGAGAGTTGAGGGTCTTTCCGCCACCTGATTCCGCCTCGCCATTCCTTCCTGCACCCAGACAATGGTTGACCCTGCTGACGCCGCAGCCCAGTTCTCGCATGGGCTTCTGCCTTTCAGCGCGATCAGCCCGGAGGACGGCAACCTTCGGGCCGGATCCTGGTGGAGTCCGGCCCTGGCCAGCTGGGCGCCCGCCGATGGGGCAGGCGCCCTGGGGGCAAACGGACTGGCCCCGGCCGCCGCGGGCCAAGGCGATCTCTATGTGATCGCCTCCCACGAGGCTTCCGTGCTGCAACTGGGGCAGCAGCTGCGAGCCCGAGGCGTGCGCACCCTCTCCCTGGCCCCGGGGGAGGGGCTGGCCGATCTGGTGCATCGCCTGGGGCAAGCCCAGCGCGCGGGCGGCTGGCAGCGGCTGCATCTGCTCAGCCACGGCAGCGATGGCGCCCTGGAGATCGGCGATCAGGTGCTCACCAGCCGCAACCTCTGGCGCCAGCGGGAGTCGCTGCGCCAGCTCGGGCAGCTGTTCGAGCCCGAGGGCGATCTGCTGCTCTATGGCTGCGACCTCACCGCCAGCGCCGCCGGCAGGCGGCTGGTGAATCGGCTGGCCGAGCTGACCGGCACCGATGTGGCCGCGTCCGACGATGCCACAGGCTCGGCCCTGCTGGGGCACGGCGACTGGCAACTGGAATACACCCATGGGGCGGTGGATCTCGGGGGAGCCGATGTGCTCACGGGCCTGGCCTGGGAAGGCCGGCTCGGTGGCGGCGCCAGCCTGAACAACGGTTTTCTCAACATCAGTTCCGCCAGTGGCAGCCTGGGCATCAGCGCCAGCGGCAGCGAAGCTGCGGGCAACTTCACCGTAACGATCACGGGCCTCGACAGCCCCTGGAGCCAGGAGGTCAGCGGCCTCCGTGCAATTGCGATCACGGGGGATCACAAGCATCAGGATCAATACACGATCCATGGCATTGACCTCGACACCCCTGGGAGCGCCTACTCGGTTGACATCAATGGCAGCGTCACCATCACGGGCGATATCTACACATACGGGGGAGACCTGAGCATCAGCAGCGCACCTCGCGCCAAGGTGCGTGAGCAGGACGGCATCATCATTGGCCCAAAGGGAGGTGTCACACTCAGCACTTCATCGAAGGGTTCTTCCACCACCGGAGCCAGTTTTGGCGATATCAGCATCAGCAGTACCGCTCAGGCGGTGGATGTGGCTGTCTCGATCTGGCTGCCGAAATCGACCAGCAACATCAGCATCGGCAGCGCCACGCAAGGGGCCAAGGCCACCCAGCTGATCGGCGGCAACGTGAGCCTCACCAGCGCGGCCGAAACCGAACCATGGACGAGCCTAGAGATCAATCCATTGTTTGAAGGCAGCGCGGGGAAATTCACCGGCGGCGTCTTTGCCGAACTGGGGGCCAGCAAAACCAATGACGTTTTAGAAGGCTTTGAAGACTACTTTATCCCATTCGACATTGCCATTTCCTCAAGCGAAGATGCCATCGCGATCACCAACAGCATTCTACAAGCCAATGGCGTACAAGCCAATGGCGCCAGCAATTCGCTGCAAATCACGTCGAAAGCAAGCAGTGTTCTTGATGCGTCCGTTACCACAATCAATGGGCTGAACTTTATGGGGGCCATGACCTTCAACTGGGTCCCGAGCATTGCCGTGAGCGTGGGCCTGTCGAAGGCCTCCAGCTCCATCCAGATCAGCGAGAGCAGCCTGATGGCCGCTGGCGACGTGGCGATCACCAGCACGACAACCAACAAGGTCAGCAGCCATGCCGAGGTCTCGAAATACGTGCTCACCACAGATGGCAAGGGGGGGCCCGGATTCGCCCCCAGTGCCGACCGGCCCGGGGTGGCCTCCGCCACAGGCAGCACCACCACGACCGCAGGGGTCACCCTGGACGCGACGTCATCGATCAGCAGCGGCGGATCGGTGACGATCACGGCCGAGGCCAACCCCTCCACCAGTGCCAATACAACCAGCAAGACCTACCGCGACGGGCACGTGACCACGGGGGTCTCCGTGGCTCTGGATGACACCACAGCCACCGTGACGATCGAGGGCGCGATCAGCCAGGGCCAGGCCAACCTGACCCAGGCGGGTCCGGAAGCTCAGAACCAGGCCTCGGCCGCCCTGGCGAGCAGCCCGGCCAGCTCCGTGGCCAGCTCTGCGGTGCTGTTCAACGGCACCGACTCCACCACCCCCACGGACGGAGTGACCGTGAGCAACGGCCAGGCTTTTGCGGTGGGCGATCGGGTGAGCTTCCAGAACTTGCAATTAACGGCCGATCTGATCGCCACCGTCGACGACGACGACGTGATCAGCATCGAAGATGGCCAGGGTGCGCTACTGGCCAAAGGCAGCCAGGGCACCTTCACCGTTCAACCGGGCGACCTTCTGGCCTGGACCGACGGCACGGCGCTGGAGTACCGCGGCAGCACCAGCCAGACCATCAGCCTCGATCAGTTCAATCCGGCTGACGCCGATTGGCAGCCGCTGACGCTGGCCAAAGCCGGGAACGCCTATGTGGTGACCGCCATCAACGGCGACGACACCACCCCCAGCGATGGCACGGCCACCCTCACCCTGGCCCATGCCGCCCCGATCGCGCTCAACCCTGGCGCCAGCACCGGCCACCAGCACGCCCTCTACCGGCTGCAAACCACGCCAATCGAGACCAGCAGCCAGGGGATCGACCTAATCAACGACGAGTTGCTGCTCGGCGACGACCCCTCCCGCTGGCCCGCGGCCGGGCAGGTGGTGGCCTACTACCCCATGGCCCAGGGCGGCGACGACGACGATTCGAGTGCCATCGGCGGCCTGATCGCCGGCCAGGAGTACTTCGTGATCCCGCGGGGCGCCGGCCGCATCGCCCTGGCGCTCACCCCCCAGGACGCCCTGGCCGGTACGGCGGTGGATCTGCTCGCCGCCGGTTCCGGACCCGAGCACCTGCTTGTGTTCGAGCAGGGCCAGACCCCTCAGGTGGCCGTGAGCCTCCAGGCCCTGGCCAGCGGCGATCCGGTGGCCTCCCTGGCCACCCAGGCCCAGCAGGAGCTGATCACCTTCAGCGGGGGCGGCAGCGTCGGCGACACCCTCACCCTCACCCTGCTCAACCTGGCCCCCCATGCCGACACCGCCTTTGTGTCGGTGACGCTGAGTGAGGCCGACCTCGGGGATCCCCAGGGCTTACGCGATCAGTTCCTGGCGGCCATCAACGCCACGGCGGGCATCACCCAGGGCGAGGGAGCCGAGGTGGGCTCTGTGGCCTTCCTTTCGGCCGTGGCCAGCGGCTCCGACGGCATTCTGCTCACGGCCCTCACAGCGGGGGTTCCCTACGGGGCCCTGCTGAGCACCACCAACAGCTCCGAGCAGCCGATAGCGGATCAGGTGGCCAGCCTCCGTGAAATCACCGCCAACGAGGCTGGCAGTAACGCTCTCAACTGGCTGTTGGTGCCCGCCAGCGGCGGCAGCGTGCCATTGCACGGGCAGATGGTGCAGTGGAGCAGCGGCCTGTTGCAGCAGAGCGACGGAAGCCTGGTGGGCGCCGCTGGCTTCCTCGATGCCAACGGCAACCTTTGGGGTGGCAACGGTCAGGCGGCCAGCCAGCTGAACCTCAGCGATGGCTCGGTCGTGTATCAGGAGCAAACCAACAGCGATGGCAACGTGGTGGGGAGCTATCTCCGCTACACAGGCACCCCTGGGCAACTGGCGGCCAGCGACCTGGCCAGCTCCCTCGCGGAGGGCAGCCAGTGGCTGATCGGGGCTGGGCCATTGATGGAGGTGTTCAACCCCAGCCAATCCAGCCAGGGCTTCCGCCTGTTCAGCAGTCCCGACGCACCGATCCAGCTGCCGGGGGCGAGCCTCTCGAGCCTGGGTGCCGCCTCACCACTCCTCAGCGTCGATGCACCGTGGACCCGCTTTGATCCAGCCAACGCGATCAATACCAGCAACAGCAGCCTTTATCTGCCTGGCCTCAACGCCAGAACGGGCGAGGTCTTCAGTTACTACGTGGATCCCACGCCCTTTGAGGGCAGCCGACCGCTGGTGAAGCAGGTGAACCCTGCCGATGCCGTGGTGGGCACCAACCTGTGGGCCAACGTCGATCTGGGACCGGCGCTGGTGCAGGGCGCACCGTCGGTGAATGGGGCGCCGCTGGTGCAGGCCCGCTATGTCTCTGGATTCACCCATCTGGTCGACGCCCCCCAGGCGGCATCCGCCTCCTCCTTGCCCCAGGTGAGCCAGGGGCAGACGCTCTATCTGCAACCCAACAGCGATGGCAGCGGTGCCAAGGTGTTTCTGGACGCCACTGCCCAACAGCCCCTGATCTTCAGCGCCGGCGCCAGCCACACAGGCGAGGACTATCTGCTGTTGACACTCAACAAATGGCAGCAACAGAACACGCCGGTGCATGGGCTGAACAACCGCGATCAAGTGCAGCTGATCAGCCTGGGCAATGACTATTACCAGGTCGCCCAACCCGGGATCGACTTTGCCCGGGCGCTGCCGGTGCAGCTGTTCGCCGACCAGGTGAGCGAAGACACCAGCCTCAGCACCCTGGCCGCCAACCCCGCCAGCACGGCGCCGACCCCCTCCGCCAGCCCCGCCGCCCTGGCGGTGGCCAACACAAGCCCAGCTGCCGCCAGCCCGGGAGCCGCGGGGGTGACCCTGAACGCCGGGATCGATGCCCGCAATCGCGCCCTGGTGCTGGCCCGCTCAGAGCGCCTGCCAACTCCCACGGCCAATGACAGTTGGGTGAATACCAAATTGGAGCTATACAAGGCCATCGTGCCCGATACCTCCAAGCTTGTTACCGCTCTGGTAGGCACCACGGTGCAGGGAAAGATCCTGCCGAAAACGTGGCAAAGCCGACCCAACCAGACCACAAACGCCACCTGGGGTGTGGTGGGCGCCGTGTCGATCAACAAGGCCGATCAGGTGGCGCAGGTCAACGTGGCCAGCAACGCCCAGATCAACGCCGCTGGGGATGTGGACATCAGCAGCTCGGTATTTGAGCTTGACAACACCGGCGCGATCGCCGAAATGATGCTGGAGAGCGCCAAGTTTTCGATGGCGATTGCAGCCGCCAACACCGATATCGACAAGCAAGCATCCAATAGCATCGGCGGCTCGATCAACAGCCAGGGATCGGTGAATCCAACGGCTTCCGTTGTAAACCCCAGCGCCACCTGGTTTCCCTTGGTGGGCATTGGATCGGCCTACAGCTCAGCCGATTCAGGCAGCGAATCAGGCGAAAAGAAATTCTGGAAAACCGCTGGCAAACTTGCCCTGGTACTCTTGAAAGAAGGCAGCAGTATCCACAAAAATCTACAGGATGGCATCTTCCCTGAGCTGCTCAACTCCTACAGCAACATCCGCAATCGCGGCCATCTCACCGAGCTTCGCAAAACCCTGAAAACCGTTCCTCTCGCCGGGACAAAGGATCGCTACGGCCGGCCAGCCTTCAACACAGTGTGGACCTCTTCCGTAACCGGAAATGAGGTAAGCGGCAGAGGCCTGGAAGCACCCAAGTCGAAGGACAAGACCGAAAAATTTAATCCCGTATACGACACGAACCCCAATACCGGCCAAGCCAATGCAACCAACATTGCGGTCAATTTTGGCCTCTCGCTCAACTGCAGCAACCAGGAAAACCAGCAACTGGCAAGCAACCTCTTCAGTGGCAGCATCACCGCCTTCAACCTCACTCCGATTAGCTATGACCTGGTCAACAACTACAGCTTAGCCGGCGTCTACCAGCTTCGCATCGGCGTCAAGAATGTTGTGGATCAACTCGAGGGCGTAAAAGCCAACAAAAGCGCGCTGGGTGCCGCACCCGAAATGGTCAATTATGGCACCGTAAGCCAGAAAGGCATCGGCGCAGCGGTCAACATCGACGCCTCTTCACACCAGGTCTACAACACGTTCAGCGATCAGTTTGTCGCCAACCTCAGCGGCAGCCTTAAGGCCACGGCTGAGCGTGGTGGTCTCGAGATTCAGCTGGCCCTAGGCACGGGCAAATCGGAAAACTGGGGCGTGAGCGGCTCCCTAACGATGGCCGTACCCGACGGGAGTCAACTCACCAACACAGTGAGCAACACGATCGCCGACGGCGCCACCATCCAGACGGCAAGCCTTGCCCTTGCCGCCTTCGAAGGCTCTCTATCCCAGGTCCGTGATCCCAACCGGCCCTTCAACAACAAGGGCAATCCGATCTATAGGAACTACGGCTACCTGGATCTTGATGTGGCCGGCGACGTACAGAACAGCAATTCCATTGGCGTTGGACTGGGAACAATCGTCAACACCGTTGGACGCAGCGCCACCAACCAGATGGGCGCCATCAGCAGCAACAGCTCCCTCACCGGCAGCATCTCCCTGGATGCCCTCACCAGCGGCGAGCTAGTGGCCGTGGCCGTGGCTGGCACCGCCTCCAACGACACCCGGCTGACCAGCAACCAGGGGGACACAACCGCCAAAGATGACGTCGACCTGGCGCCCCAGTATTCCCCCCTTTACCAGGGCCTGCTCAACCGGAGCTTCCCGATCGCCGGCAGCGCGTCGGTGGCGGTGCAGGACGTTGCGCTCACCGCCCAGTCGCAGCTGGCACCCATCAACGGCGGCGCCGCCGCATCGACGATCGATCTCGGGGCCTCCTCCATCAGCCTGAGTGCGGAGGATGCCACCACCGTGGTGAACGCCACCGGCGCCTTCAGTTTCGGCACGCGCACGAGCAGTCCCGGGCAGGACGGCAACGGCGGCGCTGGCGACTCGGGCACCGGCGGTGTGGGCACCCTGGCGGGGGCCGCCAGCGTCAACCTGATCAGCCGTCAGGTGTCCACGCTCCTCGAAGGCGTGACCCTATCGGGGGCGTCGCCCGCAAGCGTGAGCCTGAGCAGCACGGGCAACCCCAACACCATGACCATGGCCGGGGCCGTCAGCCTCTCCAAAGGGGTGTCCGCTGGCACCACCCTGGCGATCCCCGGTTCCTTGGCGTTAAACCTGGACGGCGCCGCGGGCAATGGCACCAGCGCCCAGGTGAGCAACCTCACCGCCTCGGCCCTGAACCAGCTCAGCATCAGCGCCGTGGATTCCGGCGATGCGGTGGCCTATGCGGGCACCTTCGGCCTGGCCTTCAATCCCCTGCACGAGGCCGCCGACGCCCCTACTACGCCGCGCACAAGCAAGGTCGACACCTTCGGCGCCTCCGTAGCCATCAACGATCTCAGCGCCAGCACCAGCGCCGCTCTGGCCTCCAGCACCCTCTCCACCGCCTCGGCAACAGCGGCGTCCTCCACGATCACGGCGCCCTCGATCAGCCTCAACGCGGCCACCAGCGGCGTTGAACGGGTGACCGCGGCGATCAGCGCGGAGGGGTCGACGGCCAGGGCCACCGCCCAGGATGCTCTCTCGGCCACGGCGATCAGCGGTGCCGGCGCCGGTGCCGAAAACAGCACGACCCACACGATCAGCGCCACGGTCAGCACCACCACGATCGGGCCTGCGGCGGCCCTGAATCCTCAGGATGCGGCCACGGTGGCCCTGAACGCCAGCAGCGACGAACAGATCCTGGCGGTCACCGGCGGCTTCGACATCGCCCTGGCCAGGGTCAGCGAGGAACCACCCAATCCCAACGTGGGCAGCCTGTCGATGGGGGCCTCCGCGTCGCACAACCAGCTGGATGGGGCCATCACCGCGCAGATCGACAGCACCAGCAGCATCAACGCCGGCGGCCTGACGCTGCTGGCCCAGGACGGCTCGGCCATCGGCGCCTACGCCATCAGCGGCGCCATGGGCAGCGGCACATCGGCCCTGGGCCGCAGCTTCGATGGCGCTTTGGTGGGCGCCGGCACCGGCAACAGCATCAACCGCCCGGTCGCCGCCCAGGTCGGCTCACCGCAGGCCATAACAGCCGGCACGGGCTCCCTCTCGCTGAGCTCCGCCACCCTCACAGCCCAACGCAGCGCCGCCTCCCGCATCGTGGCCGATGCCGCCGGCGCCACCATCACCGCTGCCCAGGTGAAGCAATCGGGCACAGCCAGCAGCCTGAGCGGTGGCTTCGCCGGTGCCTTCTCCTTCAACAGCCTCAGCGGCGGCATCACCGCTGGCATCTACAACATCACGGATGTGGCTGTGAGCGGCGATCTGACGATCAGCGCCAGCAGCAGCTACGCCCAGGATGGGCCGCTCGGTCCCAGCAGCATTTCCACCTTCGCCGGCGGCTTCGCCGTGGCTCTGAACCGCAGTCAGGTGTTCGACGCGGCCCAAGGCGCTGGCGGCCTCGGGCTTGTGGTGACCAACACCACCATCAACGACGCGATTGAGGCCCAGCTCCAGGGTGTCAGCGGTGGGGAAGACGCCACCGTGACCGTGGGCAGCCTCCAAGTGAGCGCCGGCACCACCCGCACGATCCAGGCCGAGGCCACCGGCGACTCCCTCACGTTCAGCGATAGCCAAGGCGGAGGGGAGAACGACAGCCGCATCCTGACGATTGGTGCCGTCCAGGCCTCCTCCAGCGTGGATGGCGATCTGGTGGCCGCCGTGACCCTGGAGCCGGGCACCGACCTCCTCGTGAGCCAGGCGGCAGGGACGGGTCTGTCGGTGAGCAGCAGCGACCTCTCCCAGATCTCCACGTTTGCCCTGGCCGTGGCCCTCAGCTCCAGCCAGGCCAACGCCACCCTTCCCAGTTTCGCCCTGGCTGGTGGCGGGAGTGGCATCACCAACCTGCTCAGCAGCGCCACCACCGCCGCGGCCCAGGCCGGCACCCTCACCAATACAGCCGGGACCCGCGTAGCGGCCGCCACGACCAACGCCAACAACAGCAAGCGGCGCAGCCTCACCGCCAACGCCGGGGCCGGTTCCCTGGCCGCGGCCCGGGGGCGGGTCCAGGGCAGCAATGGCCTGGCCATCGGTGCCACCACGGTCACCAACACCACCACCACCGACTCCGACACAGAGGCCACGCTCACCGCCAGCACCCTCGAGCTGGATGGCGATCTGGCGGTGACCGCCAGCACCGGCGATCAGATCAGCGCCGTGGCGGCCAGCGCCTCCCTGGCGCTGGCGCGCTCCGCAGGCCAGGGCGGATCGAGTGCCCTGCTGGGGGGCGGCGCTTCGGTGAGCAACAGCCTGCAAGGGGACGTGACGGCCAGCATCGCCGGCCCGGGCAGCCAGACCAGCCCGGGCAGCCTGTCGCTCTCCGGCGACCTCAGCGTGCTGGCCAGCGATGGGCGCGCCATCCAGGCCGGGGCGGGATCGGGATCGCTCGCGATCACCCAGGCGGGCGTGGAGGCCGATGGCACCAACCTCTCCGTCGACGTCGGCGTTTCCCTGGCCAGCAACACGATCAGCGGCGATCTGACCGCGTCCATCAGCGACCTGGCCAGCCTCAGCCTGGGGGGCAGCCTGGAGGTGAGCGGCAACCGCCAGGCCACGGTCGTGAGCGATGCCACCGCTGTGACGATCGACATGGCCACCAGCGATGGCGACAACCTCATGGTCGGCTTGATCGGTGGCGGAGCCAACAGCACCAACACCCAGACGGGCAACACCGTCGCCCAGGTGAGCGGCGTCTCGATCAGCGGCCTGAACAACCCGCCGTTGACGGGAGCGATCGGCGTGCTGGCCAGCGACACCACCACCTTCACCGCCAAGGTTGACAGTGTCACCGACACAGGCTCAAACGGCGGCAAGGGCGCCGACCAGCTGGGCATCGGTGTGGCCCTGGCCCACAACAGGATCGGTTCAGGCCCGGGCAACCAGCTCCAGGCCAACCTCTCCACCACGGGCCTGCTCAGTGGCGGCGCGGTGGAGGTGATCGCCAGCAACAGCACCACCCTGCAGGCCGCGGTATCGGCCGCCAGTGCCGCCGTGGGTTCCTCGGACAAGTCGGGAAGCGATGCCTCAGCCACCGGCGCCGGCTGCAACGCCACCAACCTCTCTCTGGTACAAATCGCCGCCAACCTGACCGGCAGCAACGGCGCGGCACCGGCCGTTGTTCAGGCGGGCGATCTGACCGTGACCGCCAGCGATGCGTCCACGGCCGAGGCCCTCAGCGTGGGGGCCACATTGGTGGCCAGTTTTGCCGGCGGGGGTGGCAGCGCCCCCAGCGTCACCATCGGCACCGCCCTGGCTGACAACACCCTCAACAACGACGTCAGCGCCAGCCTCAGCAACCTGGCCGCCGGCTCCAGCGTGAACTCGCTCACCCTCGACGCCAGCCGTCTCCAGGGCGATCAGCCCAGCCTGGAGGCCACAGCGGTGGCCGTGTCGGTGGCCGCCAGCAGCAGCAGCGGTGGCGGTTTCGGAATTGCCGTGTCGGGGGGCGGTGCGGGCGTCACCAACAGTCTGCTGGGGGATGTGAGCACCAGCGTCAGCGACGTGCAGCTCAGCAGCACGGGGGCGATCGCCATCAGCAGCAGCGCCAGCCAGGGCGCCAGCGCCAAGGGGGGCAGCGGTGCCGCCGGCATCAGCAAGGGCGGAGGTGCCCTGGAGGTGGGCGCGGTCACCACCGCCAACCTGCTGGGCTGCACCAGCGCAAGCGGACACGCCAGCGCCCAGGTGAGCACCGATGTGAGCAACAGCAGCCTGACCACCACCGGCAGCGCCGCCGACATCAGCATCACCGCCAGCGTGACCAGCGACTACGACGCCCTGGCCGTGCCCGTAAGCGTGGCCGCCACCGACAGCACCTTCGCCGGTGCCTTCAGCGGCGCCTTCAACACTTCGGCGATCGCCTTCGATGTGGGCACCAGCGTGAGCGGTAGCAGCCTCAGCGCCGGCCGCGATCTGCAGATCAGCTCCAGCACCGCCTCGGTGGTGGATCAGACCAAGACCGATGGCGGCACGCTGGCGGCACTGCTCAGCGGAACCGCCCTCCTCTCCTTCAGCGTTGCGGCGGGGCAGAACAACAACCGCATCGCCAACAACAACAGCCTGGTGCTGAGCGATGGCGGCAACGCCACCAGCGCCCCCCTGCTGATCCAGGCCGGACGCAACCTCTCCCTGGGCGCCATCCAGCCCCTCGCCCAGGTGAACCAGGCGCAGGCCGTGGCAGTTTCGGTGGACCTTGGCGGCAAGCTCGCCCTGAGCGGTGGTGGCGCCGGTATCACCACCACCATCGCCGATGCCAACAGCACAACGGTGCAGGGCAATCTCAGCCTGGTGGCCGGGGCCGCCGGCAGCGGCGATCTCACCCTGACCAGCGGCAGCTTCAGCGATGCGGATGCCACCGCCCAGGCCGACGGCAGCGTGATCAACGCCGAGATCGTGGCCGTGTCGGTGGCGGCCGGCAAATCGGCCGCCGGTGCCGTGGGCGTGGGCACGGTGACGAGCACCCTGGCCAACACCGCCACCACCAAGCTCGGTGCCAGTCGCTCCGGAGCCCCCAGCCTCTCCGCCAGCGGCGACATCGCCATCCTCAGCCTCAACGCCGACACCCTGGCCACGAACGAAACCATCGCCGTAGCCGGCAGCTATGGGGGCGAGTTCGCCGGCGCTTCAGTGGTGAACGTCACCAACGGCAACAGCACCAGCACCAGCCAGACCCTGCTCGATGCCGGCAGCCTCAGCGCCAGCGGCGCCGTGACCCTGGCCGCCGATGCGGTGAACAGCCTCACCGCCGCCAGCTACGGAGGCGAAGGCAGCCTCTCGCCCAATGCGTCGGCAGGCATCGGGGTGATGATCGCCTCCACCAGCCTGGGCAACGGCGACAGCGATCCGGAGGTGTGGCTGCGGCTCGGCGACGGCCTCACCCCCTTCAGCGTCAGCGGCGGCTCGGTGACCCTGCGCTCCAGCTCCAACGACACCCTCACGGCCTCCAGCATCAGTGCGGCCCTGGGGGCTTCAACGGAGGCCTCGTTTGAAGGGGCCGGCGGCCAGAGCAGCACCACCACCACCCAGACGGTGAGAACCGAACTGGGAACCGGCAGCAGCGTCGTGGTCCTGGGCAGCACCGGCAACCTCAGCCTGAGCAGCACCATCAACCAGGCGATCGACAGCAACGGCGAGGGCATCGCCGTGGCGGTTTCCGCCGTGGGCGTCGCCGGCAGTGGCGTGGCCCTGAACAACACGATCGGCAGCAGCGGCACGGTGGCGATCGGCAGCGAAGCCAGCCTCACGGCGGCCAACATCACCCTCGAGGCGAGCTACGGGCTTGACAAGACCCTCTATGGCACCAACGGCAACAACGCCAACAGCGTCGCCGCCGGGCTGATCGGCGGTGCCGGGATCACCTCCACCACCACGATCGGCAGCGGCACCTATGGCAACGGCACCGACCCGGCCGGAGCCTTCATCAGCCTGGGCGACAACGCCCAGCTGATCGCCAACGGCAGCTTCAGCCAACCCGGCAGCCTGCAGCTGCAGGCGCTCACCAGCATCGACGCGGTGGACACCTGCATCCTCGATGCCTACACCGCCGGGGCGGCGGTGGCTGGCGCCTCGACGATCATCAACAACGCCCAGGCCCAGATCAGCGGCGCCGAGGGCGCCAGACTGATCAACACCACCGGCACGATCAGCCTGTCGGCGCTGGGCGATGGGCTGGTCAGCGCCTCCAGTTCCGCCCTGGCGGGAGCGGCGGGTGTGGGCAACAGCACGGCCCAGGCGATCAACGCCCCGAACAACAGCATCAACCTGGATGGGGTCACGGTGCTGGGTCAGGAGGTGCAGATCCTCAGCGGCATTAGCCCGGCCGGGGTGCCCAATCAGCTGCTGGCCGATGCCAGCAGCCAGATCACCACCCTCACGCTCGGGGTGCTGGTCAGCGAAGCCACCGCCACCGTCGCCGATGCCAACACGATCAGCATCAGCGGCGCCAGCGATCTCCAGTCCCTGGGCAACCTGGAACTGCAGGCCAACGGCACCTTTGCCACCGTCGGTGGCACCCCCACTCCGGGGGCCGGTTCGGGCACCACGGTCAGCCAGGAACAGCAGACCACGGAGCGCACCGAATCGACTTCGATCGTGAGACTTCTTTTTGCTGTCGGGATCGGCAGCAACAACACCACCCTCGACACCTGCACCAACACGATCACGATCTCGGCCGACTCCAAGCTCGCGGCCGGTGTGCAACACGACCTGCAGATCTGGACCCTGCCGGTGGCCAGTGATGCCGCCACCCAGTCGCAGTATCTGGGGCTGACCACACCCCTTGCCACCCCCCTGGTGGACGGACTGCCGCTCTCGGCCGACCAGATGGAGGCCCTCGGTCTTGATGGGACCGTGCCCTACATCTACCAGCTGCTTCCGGCCCCGATAGCCCCCACCGCCGCCGATGCCAGCAATGCCGCCGCCCTGGCCCAGCAGGTGGCGGCGGTGCTGCCCAGCGGCCTCTGGCACAGCCCCGGCGGCAAACCCGAACTGGTGTTTGTGGACATCAGCAGCGACCTGGCCGCCGAGATCCAGAATCTGAACACCCTGATCACCCAGTACGCCAACTCGCCGGCGGATCAGGCGCGCTACATCAGTGAACTGGCGGCGATCACCGCCCAGGCCACCAGCCTCGGCCTGATGGATGCCACGGGCGTGGTGCAACAGGAGGTGTTCGCGCTGGTGCTGCAGCTGCCCGATCTTTACGCCTCCCCCGGCTCGATCTTCCTCAATGCCCTCGGCAGTGGCGGCAAGGTGAGCGTGGGCGGCCAGACCCTGAGCAGCGGCAGCAGCGCCAGCAATCTCAGCGCCTACGCCAACAGCACCATCGGCGTGAACAACAGTGCGCCCCTGATCCTGGCGCTCGGTGATGCGGCGATCGGCAATGCCCAGGTGGTGGCCAGCGTGGCGGGTCAGTACACGGTGTATGCCCCGGGCGGGGTGTACGTGAATGGCGGCGGTGGGGTCAGCGGCGCGGCAATCGCCCAGATCCCGGCGGCCGAAAGCAGCATCACCATCGGCCAGAACGCTCTGGAAACGGTGGTATTGCCCGGTGCACCCACGCCACCGCTATCCCCGGATCTGTATGTGGTGGGCACGATCAACAACCCCACCGGCTCGGTGACGCTCACCAACACGGTGGGAAGCATCGAGGTGTTCGGCACGATCAATGGCGATCCGGTGACGATCACCTCCGCCGGTACCTTCAGCCTCGACAGCGACACATGGTTCCACACCGGCTTCGACCCCAACACAGCCGTGGATGCCAATACCTTGCAGTCCCAGGTGTACGACGCCTCCACCACCAGCAGCGGCACCTACACCAACACCCCTTCCTCGCTGATCCTCAGCAACAGCCAGCTGGAGGCCCAGGCCGGCGCCAGCACCAGCGGCACCATCCTGTCGCGGGGGATGATCAGCATCGATGCCCTCTATCTCGACATCAACGGCCTGATCCAGGCCGGCCTGCCAGACATCAGCATGGAGGTGGCAGCCAGCTTCGCCCCCAGCAACTCCGGCAGCCTGATCGATGCCAGCGGCAACCCGATCGCCGGCATCAGCTTCAGCAGCAGCACCGGCACCGCCCTGCCCCTGCAGGGCTATGTGAATGCCGCCACCCAGACCATCAGCCTCGACAACATTCCCAGCAGCGGTGGTGACATTCTGCTGACCGGCCAGATTCTGAGCACCGGCAACGGTGAGGTGCTCGCCCTGGCCGGCCAGCCCAGCTACAGCTTCACCAACGCCAGCGGCTGGACCCTGCAGCTGGGCGAAATCGACATGAGCCCGGCCAATGGCACGGTGACGATCGTGGATGCGCCGCAGCTGAATCTGGTGCCCACCCAAGTGGACACCACAACGGGCACCAGCACCAGCGGCACCCTCACCTTTGCCTATCCCCACGGCCTCAGCAACGGCGATCAGGTGCAGGTGAGCTACACCAACAGCGTCGTTCTCGATCCCGCCACCGACACTTACGTCATCAGCAGCGCCTCACCGGTGACCGGGTTGAACTCGGGCACCACCTACCTGGTGATCACCACCAGCGACCCCGAGAGCCTGCAGCTGGCCCTGCCCAGCGCGCCCGCGACGGCTCTCACCTACAGCGCCTGGACCAGCACGCAGCCGATCGCCCTGATCCCCCAGACCGCCGCCACCCAGACGGTCTACACCTACAGCGCCGATGGTTCGATCTCAACGGCGATCTCTACGCTCACCGCCGGCCAGAGCATCACCAACGGCAATCCATACACCTTCCAATCAAGCAGCAGCACCACCCCTACGCCCACCACCACCGCCGCCGGCAACACGATCACCAGCGTGCTTTACAACCCCACGGCGGGCCTCACCTACACCTGGACCAACGGCCAGCAGTCGACCGAAACGACAGTCACTCAATACGACAAGAACTCTTTCAATCTCTTCGGCTGGGAGATGAACAGCCTGGCCAAAAACGCCCAATACAGCAGCCAAACCATTCAGAATGTGCAGGGGGCTCCACTGCTGGAATACCAGGCATTGCAACCCGCACCCCCAATCAATCTGGCCAGCGGCCTGAGCTGGAGTGCTGGCAGTGCTGGCAGCGATACGGGCCTGGCGCTCACCTACAGCCAGGCGAGCAATGGCAGCAGCCAAACCGTGGAGAACTGGACGACCGGGGGCGGTTGGCTGCAGAGAAAGAGCTACATCACCCAGACCACCACGATCAGCGGCCTGCAGAACTACTACTCCTACGCCATGAAGGCCGACTGGCCGATCACGGTGGGGTTCCTGCAGGGCGGCAATGGCGCCGGCTCGATCAGTGTCGACTCCGTGGGCAGCGTGCTGCTGAGCGGTGGCCTCAACGCCACCACAGAGTTGAGCGTGAGCTCGAGCAGCGGAGCCATCAGCGCCCCGCAGCTGCTGTTCAGCGATGGCGCCTCCCTGGCCTTCAGCGCCGCCGCCGACATCGCCCTCGGCCTGGGGTCCTCCACCGATGGGGCCACCCTCGCACTTTCGGCCCAGGCCGGTGGCGATCTCACCGTAGGGATGGTGAACACCAGCAGCGGCACACCCACCCTGCAGCTCCAACCCGGCGCTGCTGGCGCGCCAGCCCTGGCGGCGGGAGGCAGCCTGCTGCTCACCTCCAGCGGCGGGGTTGATCTGAGCCTGCAGCCGGCGGGCCCTGCTGCGTTCATGAGCGCCAACCTGCTGCAAATCAGCCTGGGCAGCGGCAGCCTGGGCAGCGCCGCCGATCCGCTCGCCATCGCCAGCGGGAACACGGGCACCCAGGGGGGTGTGGCGGTGCAGCTGGCGGGCAACGGCTCGATCGGCCTCAGCCAGGCCAGCGGCGACATGGCGTTGGTTCTCCCCACCGGTTTCAGCGGCGCCAATGCCATCAGCACCGGCGGCGATGTGGCGCTCACGGTGAGCGCCGGCCGACTGCTCGACGCCACCGGGCTGGTGGTGAATCCGCTCAATGAAACCGCCCTGGCAGCGCAGGATGCGGCCTTCAGCATCACGGGCCAAGCGGCACTGAATGCGGCCTATCAGGAGATGGCCAACCAGGACGCCTCCGACTACTACAACTACTGGATTCAATACCGCAACGCCACCCAAAACCAGGATGGAACGTGGACCGCCGATCCTGATCCCTTCGCCGGTGGCGGCACCTTCGTGTTCACCCCCGCCCAGGTGCAGCAGCTCACCGATGCAGGCTGGGTGAGCACGGCGATCTCCGCTTACCAGAGCGCCCTGGCGACGGTGGAACAACAGACCGGGGCCGGCATGTACGACCCGACATTTGTGTACCAACGGCCCCAGGCCCAGCAGCAGGCCTACATCAGCCAGCGGGTGATCGGCACCAACACCTATTACTACCCCCTCGATCGCGCCGTCTATCTGGAGCTATTCCCCGCCCAGGCGGCCGCCATCCCGCCGGCACCAGTGGCCGTCGGCAGCGGTGCCACCGCCATCAATGCCACCAATCTCACCATCACCACCGCGGGTGATGTGGGTCGCACCAGCACCACCCAGACGATCGCGATTCCGGGTGGTGATTACAACAGCCTCTCCACGGCCGAGGCGCAACTGCTGAGCAGCGTCGCCCCCTCCGAGATCATCGGCGTGGTGTACGAGGTGCTGCAGTACATCGGCAGCACACCGCTGGCCACCGGCACCGCCCCCGATTTCAGCGATGCCAGCCTGTTCCTCCCCCTCGTGCCTGGCGCGGTGGCCGGCCAGGGGCCGATTTACAGCTATCTCGGATCGTCCGAGGTGATCGATCTGAGCCAGGTGAACTTCAACGCCACCGACAGCCAGGGCCAACCCCTCTGGCAGCTTCAGACGGGCACCAGCGGCGAGCAGTTCACCACGGCCAACGGCAGCGAGATGGTGGCCACCGGCACCCTGGTGATGGACACCCGCGCCAACCTCAGCAGCGGCGAGGTGGTGCTGGCCCAGACCCCGGCCTACCAGGGATACGTGACCTATGGGGGTGCCCCGGCGACCCTTGATCTGCTGCTCACCGACTTCAGCGATGCCAGCCTCTGGCAGGCGATGAGCGCGGGCAGCGTCGACGCCACGGTGACAACGACCAACCTGCCGGCCAGCCTGGCGCCCCAGTCCCTGGTCACCGACCTCAACACCGTGCTGGCGGTGACCCTGCAGCTGCAGACCCCCGTGGGCGTCGAGCTCAGCGGCAACCTCAGCGTGAACGCCGGTGGCGGTGTGCGCCTGGCCACCCCCGGCAGCCTCAGCCTCAGCAGCCTCAACGCCCAGGGCCTGGTGAGCCTGGAAGCGGCCGATCTGCAGCAGGCTGCCGGTGGCGGGGGGATCGTCAACAATCTGGGCCCCGTGGAGCTGGTGAGCAGCGGCGGCGATGTGGGCAGCAGCCAGAGCCCGCTGCAGGTGGCCCTCACCAACACCGCCAGCCTCAACATCAGCAGCAGCGGCTCGGTGTCGGTGAGCAGCAGCGGCGAGCTGCCCCTCGGGGCGGTGCTGGCCGCCGACACGATCACGATCACCAGCGACGGCGCCCTGGTGGATGCCGGACGCAACGCCACCGCCATCGGTGACGGCAGCCTCAACCTGCAGGCCACGACGATCAACCTGCAGGCCACCGCCTTTGGCACCGCTGTCTCCCCAGTGCTGGTGGGTGGCGGTCTGGAGAGCAGCGACGGGCTGGTGCAGGTGACCCAGCTCAGCGCCAGCCTGGCGCCGGGCACCGCCAGCGGCGCCGTGATGGCCGTCGGCCTGGTGGGTGCTGGAGTGGAGCTGGTGGGCCTCTCGGCCCCCGGTGGCGTGGTGTGGCTGAGCGGCGATGCCCCGGAGGCGGTGCTCGGCACGGCGTCGGTGATCAGCGCCGCCTCTCTGGTGTTCAACGGGTTGGCGGGTGCCGGCAGCGCCGCCGCGCCCCTGCTCACGGCCGTGGGCAACCTCTCCGGTTCCCTCGGCGGCGACCTCTACCTCAGCAACGGCCTGGGCAGCAGCCAGGACCTCAACCTCGACACCGCCACCGACAGCACCGGAACGATCACCGTGGCTGGGCTGACGGGCACGGGTGCCCTGAGTGTGTCCACCACCGGCAATCTCAACCTGCTGGCCGGCAGCCCGGTGCTCAGGCCCGGCACCGGCAGCGCGCCTGTGAGCCTCCATGCCGGCGGCCTGTTCAGCGCCGCCGATGGCGCCCTGATCAACGTGCAGGGCGGCGCCGCCTCCCAGCTCAGCCTGGGCGGAAATGGCCTGGTGTGGCAGGGAGTGCTCAACAGTTCGATTGCCACCCAGCTCAATCCCGGCACCGCCAGCCTCACCATCAGTGCCTACCTCAGCGCAGCTCAGGTGGCCCAATTGGAGGCCGCCGGCGTGGCCGCGGCGCTGATCGATGGCACGACCAGCAACGGCGAGCAGACCACCAACCTGATCCTGGCCGGCAGCCTGCAACTGGGGGATCCCGGTGGCCTGCAGCTCAGCTCCAGCCAGCTGCTGCCCCTGCTGGGCTCCATCAGCCTGGCCGGCCCTGCCCAATTCAGCAGCAGTGCCAGCGGTGAGGGCCTGTGGCTGCTCGGCGACCTGACGGCAACCAACGTCACCTGGAACGCCAGCGCCGGTTCCCTGCGCAGCACCAGCGAATCCACCTTGACCAGCAGCAGCGACGCCGCCAGCGCTTTCAGCGCCGCCGGTGATCTGGTGCTCAACGGCAGCACTCAGGTGGGCGGCAATCTCAACCTCTCCGCCCAGGGGGATCTGGGGATCGGCGGCAGCGCTCTGGTGGGCGGCGCCATCGAGGCCACCGCGAGCAGCCTGGTCCTGGCCGCCGGCGCCGGGCTGGTGAGCGGCGGTGCCATGGAGTTGAGCTCCACGGGCCTGGAGAGCGGCGACGGCCTGTTCAGCGCGGGCCTGCTGGTGGCCGGCGGCACGTTGGCACAAGGCGCCCATGGGGCATCGCCCTCGGCCAACGACATCCGCCTCAACCCCAACGCCTCGGCCACGCTCTCGCTGAACGTGACCAACACCGCCAGCGATGCGCTCGTGCTCGGCGGCCAGATCAACGGCAGCGACTTCACCACCAGCACCGGGGCCTGGACGGCCGCCCCCAACGTGGTGCTGAACGCCCCGCAGTCACCTGTGCTGCTGCACGACCTGGTGGCCCGCGACAGCCTGACCATCAGCGCCACCGCCCAGGGCGCCACCCTGCAGCTCACCCCTGCCGCCCAGCTACGCCTCGGCCCCGATCCCTCCAACCAGGGTCCAGCCAGCGGCGGCGGCAGCACGGGCAACGCCAGCAGCAGCACGAGCCTGCAGCTCAACGCCGACACCCTCACCCTCAGCGCCGACCCAGCCGGCCTGGCGGTGGAAGCACCCGAGGCCCCCTACCAGGAGGTGATGGCAGGCTCCCTGGCCCAGCCCCTCACCCTGGCCCTGGCCGTGACCACCGGGCCCCAGGCCGTGGTGCCGTTGCTGGTGTCTGTGCCCGCTGGCTCGCTCCTCCCCGCCGGCAGCGCCAGCGGTACCACCGCCAGCTTCGCCAACCTGATTACGGCCCTCAATCAAGAGATCACCAGCGCCGCCCAGGCCGCCGGCCTCAGCGGCAGCGAGATCCCGCTGCTCGATTCCCGCAGCGACTTCCTGCGCTTCACCCTCGTGCCCCCCACCGGCACCCTGCTCAACCCCGCCCTCGGCCTGAGCCTCAACGCCGGCCTCAGCCATGGCCTGGCCCAGCTGGGCTGGCCCCAGACCAGCGGCAGCCTCGACGCCGTGATCCCCGCCACCGTGTTGGTGAGCGCGGCCAGCGCCAACCTGGCGGTGGGCTCAGCCGCCCAGCCGTTCAGCTCCCTGCAATGGGGCGGTGGGGTGCGCAGCACCGCTCCCGCTGGCGCCATCACCTGGACCCTCCAGCCCGGCAGCGCCGCCCAGGTGGTGCTCAACGGCGGCGTGGACGTCTCGGCCCTCACCCTGGTGCCGAACGCCGGCCCCGGCGTGAACGGCGGCACCGGCCTGAGCGCTGCCCTCAACCTCACCGGCAGCACGGCCAACGTGTCGATCAGCCAGGCGGGCGACCTCACCGTGGCCGCCCTGGTGACCGCCAGTGCCGCCCCCCTGCTGAGCCATCTGCTCTACAGCTCCACCAGCGGCTCCCTCAGCCTCAATCCCACCAGCGCCCAGAGCCTGGCGGCCCCCGGGGCCAGCCTGCAGCTGCAGGCCGCCGATGGCATCGCCGTGGCCAGCGGTGGCGAGGAGCTGGTGCTGGAGGTGGCCGCACTCAGCGCCAGCGCCGGCACCGGCTTCACGCTCGGCAGCGGGGGAGAGATCAGCCTGCAGGGCAGCACCGCCGCCGGCGACAGCCTCACGATCACGGCCGGGAGCGTTCAGCTCGGTGGTGTGCTCGCCAGCGCCGCCCCCCTGCCGGTGACGATCAGCAGCACGGGCAGCAGCGGCAGCGATGGCTCCCTGGCGCTGCTGCCCGGGGCCAGCCTCACGGGCCTGGAGGGACCCCAGTCCTATACCGCCAGCGGCAGCCTCACCCAGGCTGCGGCCCTGGCCAGCGCCAGCACCATCCAGCTTCTGGCGGAGGGATCGCTGCAATCGAGCGCTCCCATCCAGGCGGCCACGTCCCTCGTGCTCAGCTCCAGCACCGGCGGCATCAGCACGGCGGCTGAGCTCTACGCCACCAGTGCCGCCAACGGATCCCAGACGGTGGATCGGCTCGGCTACACGGTGGATGCCAGCGGTGCCACCACCTCGGTGTACGGCGGTCTCCCCCAGACCCTGATCGCCGGCGGGGCGATCCGTGCGCCGGAGGTGCAGATCAGCGCCCCCCAGGGAGCCCTCAACCTCAACGGATCGATCCTTGCCGCCCGCCTGAACGGCACTGACCTGCCGGCCACCAGCCTGGCCTCGCTCACGATTGCCCTGCCCAGCGGCAGCCTGGACGGCGCCACCGGCACCTTCACGCTGCCCAACCACGGACTGGCCGACGGCATGCAGGTGGTGGTGCATGGGGTGCGGGAGGGCACCCTCATCCCCCTGCAACAGGGCGCGGCCTACGCGGTGCTGCGTACCGACGCCGACCACCTGCAGCTGGCCGCCCTGCCCGCCGGTTCCACGCTCGGCACGACCGTGGCCACCGCCGGCCTGACACCCCTCACCCTGGAGACGCCCCCGTCGGATTCCGCCAGCGGCCTGCTCGGCACCCTCACGCCCCTGCTGGCGGGCAGCGGCAGCCAGATCAGCCTGCAGGGCAGCAGCCTCAGCATCAGCGGCGACCTCCAGGCAGAGAGCCTGAGCGCCAGCACCAGCGCCGGTGACCTGCAAATCCTCGGCGAAGCGGCCGTGGTGAGCGCCAAGGCCAGCTTCAGCACCCCCACCAGCAGCACGTTCAGCATCGGCAGCAGCGTCACGGGCCTGCGCCGGGCGGCCCTTACCACCAACCAGCTGAGCCTTCCCCAGAGCGGCAACCTCAATCTGGCGGGCTACCTCACCCTGCTCAGCCCGGCCGGAACCGAGCTGGCGGTGGGCGGCGACCTCACGATCAGCGGGGAGCTGGTGGCGGGTGGCTCCCTGCAGCTCAGCGCCGGCAACACCCTGGCGGTGCAAGGGGCGGGCAGCGTGGACGCTGCGGGCGACCTCAGCCTGGAGGCCGCCCAGATCCAGCTCAATGCCGACAGCACCCGTGCCAGCTGGCAGCCGGGGCCGGCACCCCTGCTCTTGCCGGTGCAGCAACCGATCAGTGTGGCCAGCGGCACCGCCCTGGACAACCAGATCCTGCCCTTCAGCGGCGACGTACACCTGGTGGTGGACAGCAGCGGGGAAACCTTCACCCTGGTGGGGGCCGGTGGCAGGCCCCTGCCCCATGGCCTCAGCACCGGCGACACCCTCTACTACCAGAGCAGCAACGCCAACCAGACCGCCGGCCGCGCCGGCCTGATCACCACCAACACCACCGATCCGTCTGCCGCCACGCCCTACGGCGTGCAGGTGCTGAGCAGCACGCGGTTCCAGCTGCTGTCGGGCGGCAGCGTGGTGAATCTCACCAGCGCCACCGGGCCGGCGGGTGACGCCCTGGTGGGCCTGACGGTCACCACCGTGACCACACCGATCACCACCACCACCACCACTTTGGTCGGCACCTCGGAGGTAACGGGGGGGCAGGAGTGGCTCACCTACGACCTCACCCTGGTGCAGGACGGCTTTTACAACCCCACGGCGGGCCAGATCCGCGAGTACCTGATCCCCGGCACCGACTTCGAGCTCAGCGCGATCAACTGGGCCGGCACCGGCAGCAGCCAGCCCGCCGCCAGCCAGCGCTGGGAGGACTACAGCGACAGCCAGGTGGCGGCGGTGCTGGCCAGCACCGGCCTGTTGCCGCTCTACGCCACAAGCATCACCAACGTGCGGCGCAACCAGCTGCTCAATGGGGTGAGCAGCAGCACACCGGTCGCCAACCCCTGGGCCCTGACCAACAATCAGCTGTGGATGCCCAGCAGCGGACCGCTTCGGGGGATGGCGATCGAAGGGCAGAGCCAAGCCCTGGCCAACCTGTACAACCTCACCAGCACCACCACCAGCCCCACCGGGGCCCTGGCGCTGAGCGGCAACCCCACCGGCAGCGTGGCCAATCTGCCAGCGATGCAGCTCGGCGGCGCCCTCACGATCGAGGCCTGGGTGATGGTGAGCCAGGGCGGCACCAGCACCGATGTGCTCAACCTGGGGGACAACACCCTGGCGCTGCAGATCAACGCCGCCGGCCAGGCCCAGATCAGCGGCGCAGCGGGCAGCTTGGTCCTCAGCGACACCAGCCTGGTGGCCAACACCTGGACCCACCTGGCAGCGGTGGTGGAGGCCACGGGCGCGGTGACTCTCTATGGCAACGGGGTGGCGATCGGCAGCGGCAATCTGGGGGCCTCGCTCCCCGAGCAGCTCTGGTCGGCGAGTGTGGGCCTGGCTCCCACCACCAGCAGCGGCCTGATCAGTGCCGTGCG
The DNA here is from genome assembly GCA_046342735.1 of Synechococcaceae cyanobacterium. Taxonomy (GTDB): domain Bacteria; phylum Cyanobacteriota; class Cyanobacteriia; order PCC-6307; family Cyanobiaceae; genus Cyanobium. Next base: position 19,459 of record JBKDOZ010000070.1, on the reverse strand, counting down.
CGAGCTGAAGGTGTGGAGCGGGGTACGCAACCAGGCCGAGGTGGTGGCCGACATGACCCTCACCCCCTCGGGCCGTGATCTCAACACCCTGGTGGCCTGGGAGCGGTTCGATGGCCAGCAGCAACAACTGCTGCTGCTGGATCAGACCCTGTTCACCAGCAACAACGACGGCTGGCTGCTGGCCGATGGCAGCGCCGCGCCCGTGGTGGGCGGAACCACCAGCAGCACCGCCTGGGGCGGCTACCTGGGGCCCCTGGCCGAGGCCAGCACAACGGGGAACGGACCGGAGGTGAGCGGCACGTACACCCTCGCCGGCAACGGCGGGCTGATCACCACCGAGCTGCTGCGCCTGGGCAGTGGCTGGAGCGGGCAGAGCCTGAGCACCTACATCAACGGCAGCGAGATTGCCAGCTTCCTCCTCAACTCCGACACCACCTACACGAGCACGATCAGCGGCAGCACCAATGGCTACGCCTGGGTCGTGACGCCGATTAGCGAGGAGGGTCCGCCGGCCAGCGCCAGCAATGGCCAGGGCTTCCTGCTGAGCATCAGCGTGCCCACCGGCGTCACCAACCTCAGCCTGGGCTTCGGCAGCAACCTGGCGGTGCCCAGCTCCACCGCGGCCTATGGGGTGCAGTCGGTGTCGGTCTATGGGCTGCCGCTGGCCCCCACGCTGAGTGGCGGCGCGGGCCTGCTGGCCGATGCCAGCGGCGGCGGCGCCTATGCAGGTGTGGCCAACAGCGCCGGCAGCTTCAGCGAGTGGACCGGCACGCGGATCGATTCCGCTTCGGTTCAGTACACCCAGACCGGGTCGGCCCTAACGGCCACCAACCTCAGCCAGAACCTGGTGCTGACCCCCGGCGCCAGCCCCGCGCTGATGCTGCAGGCCAGCGTCAGCGACGCCGAACCCCTCGGCGGTGCCCCGGGCCCCGCCACCTGGACGGTGGGTCTGGCCAGCACGGGATCGGCCAGCAACGGCTCCAGCGCCTTCACCATTCAGGGGCTGCGCAGCTTCGACGGCACGCCGAGCACCGAAAACGGCACCCAGGTGAGCACCCCTGCCTGGGCCACCAACAGCACCCTGGCCACCACCAGCTACCCCACCGCCAGCGGCGGTTCGGCCGTGGCCTACGGCAGCCAACTGGGCCTGGAGCCCTTCCTGCTGGGCGGCACCAACACCAGCACCGCCAACGGCTTCAACACCCCTGCCAGCACAAACGGCTGGGTGGCTGTGGACACGTCGACGCAGTCCATCCCCTTAGAGATGGAGAGCGGGGCTTACTACAGCAGCTTCCTGGGACCTGTGGACCCTGGCGAGGGCGTGCAGACCGATCTGACGTTCCATGGCTACGGCGCCTACGTGGTGTTCAACTTTTTCCACCTGGAACAGTGGCAGAACAACCAGTTCAGCGTCTCGGTGTCGGACGTGAATGGCTCCGGCAGCGCGTCCACCACCATCGCCAGCCCGACCTTCTCCTCGTCGGCCCCGGCAACGGTCACAGCCGCATCGCTGGCAAATCTGAGCAGCAGCAGCAGCAGCAGCAGCCTCACGATCAACGGCGTGAACAGCACGCTGCCCTATGCCTTTCTGCCGCGCGGCGACTACGCCAACCACTACGGGAGTGCGGAGTACAACGAGCAGACGTTTGATGTCGTGCTCGCCATCCCGGTGGGGGTCACATCCCTCACCCTGACGCTGAGCAGCGATGTGTCCGATACGGGTTCCTTCGGCATCGATAACTTCCTGGTGCTTGAGGCCAGCCAGCTGCCCAGCCTCACGGCCGCCAGCTCCAGCACGGTGGCTCTCGACTACATCGCCAGCACCGCCAGCCTCAGCACTGCCTTGTTGCAGAGCAGCAGCACCCAAAGCGTGGGCAGCTTCAGCGGCACCATCGGCACCGGCTATGCCCTGGCCACCGGCGCCACGTCGGTGGCCAATGCCCTGAGCCAGGCCAGCGCACCCACCACCGGCTCCGATGGCCCCAGCGTCAGCGATGGCAACGGCGTGACCTATGCGGGCACCACGGCGCTGGCGCAACTCACCTCGCCCGCCCAGGTGAGCGCGGCCGCCACGGCCCTGGCCAACGGCGCCGTGGCGGCCGTGCAGGGCTCCACCGTGGCCGCCAGCGGCACGGTGAACAACACCATCTGGGCTTTCCAAAACGGCACCCTGATCAGCGACAGCTGGGGCACGGCGGCACCGGTTCTGCTGAGCACCGCTGCCGCCTCCAGCTGGAGCGCAGCGCGCAGCACAGCCCAGGCCATGGGCGGTGACCTGGCCGTGATCAGCTCGGCCAGCCAGAACACCGCCGCCCAGGCGGTACTGCCGGCCGGCGGCAGCGGCGCCTGGCTCGGGGCCTACCGCCCCACGGCAGGGGCAGCGCTGCAGTGGGTGGACGGCAGCAACGTGCCCACCAGCAACGGCAGTTCCCCCTACGCCAACTGGAGCAGCAATCAGCCGGCGGATGCGTTCAACACCGCGGGCGCCACCAGTGAGATCGTCGATGACAACTTCAGCGCCGGCGTGCCAAACGACTGGAGCAGCAGCCCATCAGGCCTCACCCTGCCCACCGTGAGCACCACCCAGGGCACCCTGCTGGGCCCCCTGGGCGCCACCGCACCGGGGGTCAGCGTCACCCAGAGCACCACCCTGAACGCCCAGGAGATGACCGAGGCGAGCTTCGACTGGTGGCGCATCGATGGCTGGGGAGCCGACGATGCGATGACCATCGCCATGGAGCTGGGAGGCAGCGGGGGAGTGGCCGAGACCTACACCACGCAATACGCATTCACCACGGCCAACGTGAGCCAGGCCCTCTCATGGTCGCCGGCGAGCGGTGTCTCGCTCGTACTGACGCCGGGGATCTATGGCAACTATCTCGGCGCCAGCGCCAATGACCAGCTCTTCAACGGCCTCCTCTCGCTGCCGACCGGTTACAGCAATTTCACCCTCACCTTCGGTTCCACAGGTGTGCAGCTGCAGCAGGCGATCATGGGTCTGCAAAGTGGAGCTGTTGAGTCCTACGCCAACGCTGGCGGTGAAATCGGCAGCAGCTGGAGCCAGCTTCAGGACACCGGCTGGGACACCTCCATCAACACCATGGCGGTGAACTGGGATTCCTCTAGCAACCCCCAGGTGGTGGTGGGCCTCGGCAGTGGCGCCGTCGAGTACTACAACGGCAGCGGCTGGAGCCAACTGAAGGACGACGGCTGGGACACCTTCATCAACACCATGGCGGTGAACTGGGAAGCCTCCGGCAATCCCCAGGTGGTGGTGGGCCTCGGCAGTGGCGCCGTCGAGTACTACAACGGCAGCGGCTGGAGCCAACTGAAGGACGACGGCTGGGGCACCTCTGTGAACACCATGGAAGTGAGCTGGAACCTCCCCGGTGCTCCCGACGTGCTGGTGGGGCTCGGGAGTAGTGCAATGGAGTACTACAACGGCAGCGGCTGGAGCCAGCTTCAGGGCACCGGCTGGGATACCTCCATCAAGACCACCGATGCGCAATGGTCGGATGCGACCTGGGCTCTCGGCAGTTACACAGTGACCCAGAGCCAGGGCGCGCCCTTCGTACAGCTCGACAGCGATGGCACCTGGAGCACCACCGGCCCCACCACAGCACTGCCCGGCATCGCCTCCCTGCCGAATCTGCCCAATCTCCCCTGGGCCAGCGGCCAGCCAGCCCTGAGCACCTCCGCCAGCACCCTGGCGGATGGATTCGGCCTCAGCCTCAATGGCGCCGGCCAGTTCGCCACGGTGCCTGTTGGTCAAACCAGCGACAACCAGGGCAGTTTCCTGGTGCAAGCGCCGGCGATCTGGGAGCCCCAGGTGCAGCTCAACAGCGGCGATGTGCGAGAGGTGTTCAACAACTATCTCTACGACTGGACCTCGATTGCCTTTGCGGTGGCCGACGGCCGCCAGAACCTCGCCTTCGCGGTGACCGGCGCCAGCCAGCCGATCAACCAGATCCAACCGGTGTACCAGCTCACCCAGACCCCTGGGCTGCAGGTGCAGCAACAGCTGCTCCCCCGGAAGGTGGAGCAGACGATCTACACCACCACCACCGTGCCCCTGGTGGGGCTGGCCGCCGCACCGGTGGCCAGCGGCCAGCCCCAGGCCTTCGCCAGCCTGCGGGGTCGCAGCGTGACCCTCACCAGCACCGACAGCGGCGCCAGCAGTCAACTCGCCGGCACCGTGGTATCCAGCGGCTCCGCCGCTGGGGACAGCCCCAGGATCCGCAGCGCCGGCAGCCTGCAGCTCGGCTCCGCCTCCGCTTCCCCCGGGGCGGCCCAAGGCCTCACCTTGATGGGCTCGGCTCCGCAGGTGCAGGCCGCCGCCATCACGGTGAATGGCCCCCTGGCGGCGGTGGCCGCCAACCAGGCGCCTGCCACCTCCCTGGGTCTCGATGCGGGCAGCGGCACCCTCACCCTGCTCGATTCCATCGCGCCGGTGGAAAGCCTCAGCCTCAGCGGCGGCGCCCTGGTGCTGCCGGTGGACGGCACGGTGAGCACCCAGGTGCAGTCGATCAGTGCCCGCAACGGCACCAGCAGCTTCTCCAGCTCCGCGGGCGGCAGTGGAGGCTGGCTGCAGATCCAGATCAGTGGCGACGCCAGCGGCGACCCCACCGATCTGGTGATCAGCGGCGGCACCAACAGCACCACAGCCCCCGGCAACGATCAGGGGATCGTGCTGGAGGCCCTCAGCGGCATCGACAACCTGGGGCTGAGCACCACCGGCGCGCTGCAGGTCTCCGGCAGCGTCGCCTCCACCACGCTGATCGACGGCCGCCTCAGCAACCTGTCGATCGACGCCGGCAGCCTGGCCCCCACCGCTGTGTCGGTGGGCCATGAGCTGCGCTTGCGGCTCACCGGCAGCGAGGCGGTGAATGCCAGCGGCGTGCTGCTTCAGGCCGGGAACCTGAGCCTGGAGAGCTTCGGCGGAGGCCAGTTCCTGGTGAACAGCCCAACCCTGAGCCTCGCCAGCAATCAGGAGCTGACGGTGAGCCAGCAGGGCAGTGGCGCCACCAGCCTCTCCTTGATCGCTGGCGAGGCGGGCAGCCTCACGCTGAGCGGCAGCGGCGATCTGCTCGTGAACCACCTGCAAGCCAGCGGCGATGTGAGCCTCACGACAGGCAGCGGCAGCATCACCCTGGCAGGGGTGGAGCAGAGCATCACCAGCACGCTGCAGCTGGTCGCAACGGCGGGCAGCATCAGCACCGCGAGCGGTGCCAGCACAGGCCCTGCCAACAGCTTCGGGTCGGTGGTGGCCGCGGCCGGCGGGGCGATCACCCTGGACGCTGCCCAGCTGCGCCAATTGAGCGCCAGCAGCGGTGGGGCGATCGCGGTGACCAGCAGCGACCCCACCCAGCTGAGCCTGGGCAGCCTGATCGCCCAGGGGAATCTGCAGGTCAACGCCGCCCAGGGTTCGCTTCTGGTCACCGATCCGGCGGCTCTCCAGGGCTCTGCGATTGGGCTTCTGGCCGGCAATTTGCTTCAGATCAACACCGATCGCAGCACCAACCTCCAGGCCGGCTCCAGCCTGTCCCTGGCGGGCGGTGTGCTGCAGAGCGATGCATCGGCGCTCACCCTCACGGCCGGATCAGACGCCAGCGGCAGCGACGGAACGGTGTCACTGGCCTGGCTGAATCTCGCCAGTGCTGAAGCTCTGCCATCGCTGCCGCTGATCACGGCCGACACCCTCAACCTGGCAAGCGACTCCGGCCTGCGACTGACCACGACCACCTTCCATCCCAACCAGAGCCAGTTCCCCTTCCAGAGCCTGGCTTTCCTGCAATCCAACGCCACAGGGACGGGCCAGCCCAGCGTGCCGCTCTACCACCCCTACAGAGCGGAGAGCCAGCTTCTGGAGGATGCCGCCGGGGTTGCCTACACGCTCGACAGCAGCGGGCAACTCATTACCCATTACGACCCGAGCCGTGGGCTGTATCAGTTCACCGCCCTGCCCCAGGCCGGCAGCTCCTTGCCCCAGGGGCTGATCAGCCTGCAGTCGTCCGCCATGGCGATCACGGCCGCCAACCTGGCCGCCGCCGTTCTTCCGGCCGGGGTGAATGCGGCCGATGTGGATCTGGCCACGGTCCTGGCCCAGTTCCATGGGGCCCCCAGCGGCACCAAAGTCCAACCGGCCAGCGGCCCGGGCCGTCCTTTGGCCACAGCTCTGCAGGCGGTCATCGCCAGCAGCCCCAACCAGGCCAGCGCCGGCAACGTCAATTCCGGCCAGCCTCCAGCCGGTGCCACCATCCTGACGCCCACCGCGCAGCTGCTCAACCTGCTGAACCTCGACGGGGTGGTGAGCCAGACCGGTCTTGTGGAAACCTCTCCCGTGGTCGGCGCCGCGGTGTGGCTCGAAAGCAATGGCGACTGGATCCACCAAAAGCAGGAACCTCTGGCCCAGACCCGTGCCGACGGCACCTTCCGGCTTGCGGTGCCCGCGGGGGGCGATGGCCACGGGTTGCTGGTGAGTCGCGGCGGCATCGATTCCCTCACCGGCCAATCGCTGCAGGGGTTGCGTCTGGTGGGCAGGGCCGGTGCGGGAGCCCTTACCCCCCTTACCACCCTGGCCAACCTGCTGCAGCTGGGCGGTGTGAACAACGAGCGGATCCAGGCCGTGGAGCGATCCTTCGGGGCGGTCCTCACCAGTGGGGATCCCAAACTCGCCGACTTTGATCCCTACAAGTCGTTGGATAGCGATGGACCGCGAGCGCTGCGGCAGGCCTTCAGCCACGCCAGGATCACGGCGCTGCTGCTGTGCATGGCCCCGCTGGCGCAGCGCGCTCAGCTGAGCCCGGCCCAGGAAGCCGAGCGGCTGGCGGCGGCGGTGACGGCCATCGCACCGGTGCTGGCAGCCGCGCTGGCCGATGGTGCCAGCGCGCTGGCACGACGCGAGGCGCAGCTGGCGCTGCTGGCAGCGGTGCTCGATCGATTCGATCCCACGGGCGATCGAGCCTTGCACCGGGCCCTACTCAGCGGCTACCAGCGGCTGGCGGAGGCCTACGACCGCCTCGAAGGCCTGGCCGACAGCGCAAGCGGGGATGGCGCCCGCGCCCGCACCCTGCTCGCGGCGTCGGCGGCGATCAAGACCACCCTGCTGCTGCAGCTGGGCGATCGCTGGGTGCGGCTGCTGAGCGGCGAAAGCACGGCTGCGGCCTGGTTGGCGGAGCTCACCACCAGCCTGGCGCAGGGAGGCGTGCCCCCCACAGCGCCCAGGGGTGACGAGTGGGTCAGGCTGCAGACCCAGTCGCCATCGGTGCTGGCCGGCGGCACCGCCCTGCTGACTCTGGAGCTCAGCCAACCCGCGCCGGATCAGGGGTTGACGGTGCAGCTGTTCATCGAAGCGCCGGCCGGCAGCCGTCTGGGCGACGACCGCGTGGCGGCCGGGGGCCAGCAGCTCACAATCGCCGCCGGAATGACACGCAGCACGGTCGCGATCCAGGTTCCGCGGGAGCTCGCCGGCGCCTCCAACCTGGTGGTGAGTCTGGTGGCCGTGGGCGGCAGCTACAAGCTGGATCCCGAGGCCGCCAGCGCCACGGTGGCGATCGTGGCCCCCGGGCAGGGGTCGGCAGCGACTGCCCCGATGACGCTTGTGGGCAGCGCCGCCAACGACCTGCTGACCCCGGCCGATGCGGCCGATCGAATCGTTGGTCGCGTGGGGGCCGACAGCTTCGTGCTTCGCCCCGCCCCCACGGGTCAGGGGGTAGACGCTGTGGTCGATTTCTCCGTGGCGGAACGGGATCGCTTCCTGGCCCTGCGGGATCGCTTCCCCGGTGCCACGCTCGCCGACTTCACTCTGCTGGACGGCGCCTTGTACTACCGCGGCGAGGTCATCGCCCTGGTCAGTCACGATGGGCTGCCCCTGGGGATGGTCGACACCATGTCCACGATCCTCCAGATCGTGGACAACGCGGCACCCGTGCCCCCCCCGAAACGCAGACCCACCCGTTCAGGTGGAGCCACCGCATCTCCAACGGTTCCCGCCAAGAGGCCGTGATGGGGCCATGGGGGCGGGGTTACGACGCAGACACGCCCCTCACACTAAACCTCAATAAACAGATTAGAGCGACTGAATGCTTCCTCATCGGGGGTGAAGGCAGGAGCCTCATCGACAAGATCCGGATCAAAACGGTAGGTGTCCTGCAGGAAACTTCCCTGGGTCACCGCCTCTTCCAGGGACTGAATCTGATCGCGTGCAATGGCGCAGGCTTGCTCGAGGCTGGCGCGATCGCCCTTCTCCAGGAGCTCCTGCAGTTGCAGACGCACCGATGCGAGCCGGGCAACGGGTTTGAGAAGGCCATAGATGGCCATGATGCGATCGGTGGCAATGCTGATCTGCTTCAGGGCATGGGCGCGGGCGAGCTCTGAATCGATGCTGGGCCAATACCGGGTGGTATAGAAGGCTTTGTCATCGCGGTGATACCACTCCTCCGATCGCGCGATCGAAGAGGAAACCGTGTTATGCAGCTTCCACAAAAACAGCCGCAACGACTCACCATCCGCAACGGCAGCCAGCTTCTCATCGATGGACATCAGGAAGTTGCTTGGATCGGCATCCTGCCCGAGCAGCAGATACTCCACCGGATACATCTCCACCTCGCGATTCTGAACCACATAGGCATTGAGGTGATGGCGACAGTAGGGGCAGGGGTACAGGGCCGCGAACAGCTTGAAGAAGTGCTTGAACATGGCCACGAGGGCAGCCTGATCGGCCGCGGGCTGGCTGGCCACGATCTCGGCGGTGGTGTGGAAGAAGCGCCAGACGGCAGGACCGATGTAATAAGGGAAGCTGATGCGCATCTGGGCATCCCTAACATCACTGCGACCGAGATAAACATCCAAGAACGACACGTATTGCGACAGCATGCCGGACTCCCGGCCAAACTCAAGCCGCTCCCTTCTTTTTTGCACACCATTGAGGTAGTGGCTGGTCAGTCGCCACGCCTGCTTCATGCGCAACTTCTGATCGGCGGTGCAGCGCGGAAAACCCTCGTCCACATCCTGCCCGTAGTGCGAAAACTCACCCGCTGCCTTGGCCTGGGCAAACCACGCATCGAGAGCGGCCTCATCAGCCACCGTATTGCTCTCGATATCCGCGGGGCTGCTGACGCTGAAGGCCGCCAACAGCTTGGGCATGAAATCCTCATACCAATACGCAACTGGCATCATGGCGCCGTCGACGGTTTCCAGGGCCTGAGAGAGGATCACGCGATTCCATTTCTGCAGGTAGGCAGTGGGATCGCCATCCTGTTGGGCTGGGGGTGGAGCAAATTCCTGTCGCAATTCCTGCTCGCGCAAACGGTTGAGCTCATGGGAGGCCAGCACACCATCCACCACGTCCGCCAGGCACAGTCGCTGCTTGGTCATCGTGATGGCAAATTCCACCCCCGCCGCAAATTTCTCGCGGGCATTGCCCGACTTGCTTCGCGCCGCCCGCATCACCTCAGCCTCCGCCAGCATTGCAGGGGTTTTCTCCACGCTGGCCCAGTTCTCGATCCGTTCCTGAAGCCGTTCAACCTCGCCGTGAATGGAGGCCACCACAGCGTCGAGAAGGGGCTCGCATTGCGGATCCACAAGGCCCAGTCCTTTGTAGAGAGTGATGGCTGTGTCGACAAAACCAACAAAGTCGGTGATGCGATAGGGCAGATTTCGTACCTGCAGATGGGTTTCGTGATTGGCCGAGAAACTCTCACGAAAACAGCGATAGGCGGCTCCCTGGATCAGGCGGAAGAGGCCAATCTGCATCTGTAGAAGCGATGTGCCCTTGGGCCGCTCGTTCTGCGGATGGCGAGCCAAGAGGGCCCTCAGGCGTTGCAACTCTGGGCTTTCCACAGGCTCCGGCGTGGCCGAATCCTTGCTGGCACTGCCTGCAGGGATGGGGAGGGCGGCCTTGGCTTGGCCAACAGCCGGGACCGCGGGTGCAGGCGCCAGATCAACCTTGGGGTGATCCACCGGCTCTTGATCGGGAACGAGCTGGCAGAACTCATCAAAGTCAATCGATCCATCCCCATCCAGATCGACTTCTTGAATCATGGCTTCAAGCTCGCTTTCACCCAGCCCAAACCGCGACATCACACTGTGGAGCTCGGCTGTTGTGATGCGCCCGTTGCCATCTTGATCAAAGATGGCAAAGGCCAGCCTGAGGCGACTTTCCGGATCCCCCTGGTGGGCAATCATCAAGGCCTTGAATTCATCAAAGTTGATGGTTCCTGAACCTTCCAGGTCCACCTCCTTAATCAGGGATCGCAATCGCTTCGGGCTTACCTTCTGCCCGAGAGACTGCATCACGCTGGCCAGCTCATCAACGGAGATCTCGCCATTGCCATCAGCATCAAATACACCGAAGGCCTGCCAGAGCTTGTCCACGTCGGCCTCGTTGATCGACGCAGCCCGAATGTGTGTTGCCATTTGCAAACCCCGCCAAAAAAGAGCAGATTCCCAACCCCATATCTTAGCGCCCGCCGCAGTGAAGTCATCAGTAAGACACTCTTCAAATGCCAGGAACTGCCGCAGAGACCACCCCGCGCAGAACGCGGTCAGCCGCAAGCCGCCGCATCGCATCAAGAGGCTTGCGCCAGGGGCATCAACACGCCTCCCCGTTCCTTCAGGCCTTGCCGATGGGCTGCGGAGGCGGGGTCGTGGCGGGCCAGGAAACCAGTAAACTGGGTTTCTGGTTGATGGAGCCAAGTCATGAAGACGACCCTCGACCTCCCCGATCACCTGATGCAGCAGGTGAAGCAGCGGGCCCTGCAGCAGGGGCGCCCGATCAAGGAGCTGGTGGCCGACTACATCCGCCAGGGCCTGCATGGTTCGCCTGGTGCTCCACCGCAGCTCGTTGCCCGGGTGGTTGAGCTGGACGCCTCAGGCATGCCGCTGTTTCGGCCCGATCCCGGCTTCAGCACTCCGCCCATCGATCTGGCGACTGCGCTGCACCTGGAACAGGAGGCGCTGATGCAGGAGGACCGCCAGCGTGCCGGCCTGCCTTCTTGATGTGAATGTCTGGCTCGCCGCTGCCTTTGCGGCGCACCCGGCCCATGGCGCCGCCCGTCGTGTTTTGCATGAGGCAAGCGCCGATGAACCGGCCTTGTGGTGCAGGGCCACCCAGCAGAGCTTTCTGCGGCTGGCCTCCACGCCGGTGATCACCGCGGCCTACGGCGTGGCGAAGGCCACCAATGCCGATGCATGGGTGGCGCTGGAGGCGTTCTTGGCTCTGCCTCAGGTGGATGTCATCGATGAGCCGCCCGAGCTGGCTCGCCATTGGCGCCAGCTGGGCGCGATCGAGCAGAGCGCCCCGAAGCGTTGGATGGATGCCTATCTGGCGGCGTTCGCGATGGCTGCAGGGGTATTGCTGCTGAGCCTCGATCGGGATTTCAGCCACTTTGAGGAGCAGGGCCTCACTGTTCAGGTGCTTCAGGTGGATCATCGCCAAGCTCAATGAGCTGTTCAGTGGAGAGCTCGCTGACAACGACAAAATTCCCTATATCTGCTCCGTGATTCGCGGCAAGCTGATGGAGTCGTCAACCCTGCAACAGCAGGCTGCGGCCAACAGCAAGAAGCAGTTTTCCCCTTCAGCGGATCGGAGCAAGGCGCTGCTGGATGCGATCATCGGCGCCCTCGACGCTCATCCAGTGATGAGCACCCCAGGCTCTCAACTCTCCCGACGTGCGTGAGGGCATCATCGACATCCTGCTCAATCACACAAACCTCCACGAAGATCTGCGTGATCAGGGCCAACAGGATCAGCCCTGATCCGCTCACACCACCCAGAGTTCAGCCAGCTCCAGCCGCAGCCCAAGGAACAGCTCGCCTCCTTCGGGAAGCTGCGGTGCTGTTCCGGCGTGAGGGCCTGCCAGCGCTTCTCCCGCAACACAGAGGCATCGGGGCTGAGCACGGAGCCATCGGGCAGGCGAAAGCCCAGAGCTGCAGCCGGGTGATCAGGAGGCTGTTGCGGGAGCTGGTGTCGCCTCCGGTGGGGGCCATTGCGATCTGTTGGCCATCGGCCGCTGGGGGAAGGCTCGGGCGAGGGCACGGCTGAGCCAGCCCGCCCCCGCTTCGCCATGATCGGGGCACTTCTCTCCGCCGCCCCCTCCGGCACCCAGCAGAGGCCGCACCCATGCGCACCGGCACCATCCACCGCGTCACCGGCGAAACCGATGTGCGCGTCGGCCTCGATCTCGACGGCACGGGCCAGTGCCAGGTGAGCACCGGCGTGCCCTTCCTCGACCACATGCTCCACCAGCTGGCCAGCCACGGCCTGCTCGACCTGGAGATCAGCGCCGTGGGCGACACCCACCTCGACGATCACCACACCAACGAAGACGTGGGCATCGCCGTGGGCCAGGCCCTGGCCCAGGCCCTGGGCGAGCGCCGCGGCATCCACCGCTTCGGCCACTTCACCGCCCCGCTGGACGAGGCGCTGGTGGAGGTGGCGCTCGACTGCTCCGGCCGTCCCCACCTCAGCTATGGGCTCACGATCCCCGGCCAGCGGATCGGCACCTATGACACCGAGCTGGTGCGCGAGTTCTTCGTGGCGGTGGTGAACAACAGCGGCCTCACCCTGCACATCCGCCAGCTCGATGGGGTGAACTCGCACCACATCGTGGAGGCCTGCTTCAAGGCCTTCGCCCGCGCCCTGCGCATGGCCACCGAGATCGATCCGCGCCGGGCGGGAGCGGTGCCGAGCAGCAAGGGGGTGCTGGAGCGGGCGGGGGCCGCGGGCTGAGGCGAGCGCTGGCCGAGGAGCGGCTGGCGCAGGCTGGCCAGGATCCCACCAGGCGCCCTAGCGTGCAGGGAAGATTTCTGCGCTCCACACCATGCGCTCCGCCCTCCTGATCGGCGCCGGCCTCGCCACCCTGGTGGCCGTTGCCGCCCCCAGCCAAGCCGCCACCCTCCAGCCCTGCGCCAACCCCGCCACGGCCGCCACCACAGGCGCACCCGCCGGCCCGGCCCCCTGCCTGGAGGCCCCCTGCACCTGGGAAGATCCGGCTCCCTGCCAGGACTGACCCCAACAGGCCGCACTTCACGATTCGAAACGTGATGATGGGGGCACCGCCCGGTTCGCCCCCATGTCCGTAGCCCCTGCCCCATCCCGGCCCGAGAGCCCCGGCAGCGGCTCCGCCCACGGCCCCTCCCCCAGCAGCGCCGCCTACAGCCGCTCCGACTGGACCAGCGCCTTCCGCAACGTCACCGTCGAACTCGACGATGTGCCGCTCACCGCCGTGCGGGGCACCATCCCGGCGGAGCTGCACGGCACCCTGTATCGCAACGGACCGGGCCGGCTGGAGCGCGGCGGTCAGTGGGTGCACCACCCGTTTGACGGCGACGGCATGATCACCGCCGTGCGCTTTGGCGCCGGCAACGCCCAGCTGCGCAACCGCTTCGTGCGCACCGAGGGCTGGCTGGCGGAGGAGAAGGCCGGCAAAACCCTGTACCGCGGCGTGTTCGGCAGCCAGAAAGCGGGCGGGCTGCTGGCCAATGCCTTCGACCTGCGCCTCAAAAACATCGCCAACACCCACGTGGTGCGGCTCGGCGACCAGCTGCTGGCGCTCTGGGAGGCCAGCTCCCCCCACGCCCTCGATCCCGACTCCCTCGAAACCCGAGGCCTGTCGCTGCTGGAAGGGGTGCTGCGGCCGGGCGAGGCCTTCAGCGCCCACCCGCGCTTCGATCCCGGCCACCACGGAGCGGCGCGGATGGTCACCTTCGGGGTGAAGACCGGCCCCCGCAGCACGATCCGGCTGATGGAATTCGCCACCAGCGCCGGCCCCAACGGGGAGCCCGCCGGCCGGCTACTCAGCGAGCGCCGCGACAGCTTCAACGGCTTCGCCTTCCTGCACGATTTCGCCATCACCCCCAACTGGGCGGTGTTCCTGCAGAACGCGATCGCCTTCAACCCGCTGCCCTATCTGCTGGGCCAGAAGGGGGCGGCCCAGTGCCTGGCGTCCAAGCCCGGCGGGCAGGCCAAGTTCTGGCTGATCCCCCGCGATGGCGGCGCCTTCGCCGGCCAGCCGCCCCGCATCCTCGATGCCCCCGACGGTTTCGTGTTCCACCATCTCAACGCCTGGGAGGAGGGCGAGGAGGTGGTGGTGGAGAGCATCTACTACGCCGATTTCCCCTCGATCGGCCCGGACACCGACTTCCGCGCCGTTGACTTCGACCTGCTGCCGGAGGGATTGCTCGAGCAGTGCCGCCTCAACCTGGGCGAGGGCACGGTGCGCACAACGCGGCTGAGCGAGCGCTGCTGCGAGTTCGCGATGGTGAACCCCCGGCAACAGGGTCTGCCGGCCCGGTTCGCGTGGATGGCGGTGGCGGAGCGCGAAAGCGGCAACGACCCGCTGCAGGCGATCAAGAAGCTCGATCTGATCTGCGGCGAGCGCACGGTGTGGAGCGCCGCCCCGCGGGGCTTCGTGAGCGAGCCGGTGATGGTGCCCAGGCCCGCCGCCGCTGGCGAGGACGCGGCCGAAGACGACGGCTGGGTGTTGTGCGTGGTCTGGAACGGCGCCCGCTGCGCCAGCGATCTGGTGATCCTCAACGCCGCCGATCTGAGTGAGGCGGCGGTGCTGGAGCTGCCCCTGGCGATCCCGCACGGCCTGCACGGGAGTTTTGTAGCGGGGTGAGCAGATCGTGAGGCAGACCGCGTCGGGGCCCCGCAAAGGCCAGTGATTATATTGTCGAATCGGCAGGGTGCCTGGTGATCCGCGGAAACGGCTCTCTCGCCATACCCGGTCCGTTGTGGAGTGTCCTTTCTTCCTCCTACCCTTCTTATGCAAGCTCATCTGGTTCGCCCTGCCCGGGACTGACCCCGTCGCCGCCAATCTCTTTGACTTAAATCTTGGCAGGCACAGCCCATCTTCCTAGCGCAATTGAGATCCAACCCAATACCTCCAGCGGAAATTCAGTGGGAGCATTGCAAAGCCAGGAGTTCATCGTGGATCTACGGCATACGGGTGGCCCCGCAACTTCCGAATCAGTACTCGCAGGACAAACCTTTGCCTCTTTTGGCATCACGTCAGCCGGCCTGATGGGCACCTGGACGCTTCAAGCCAATGGCTCCGATGGCTAGTCCGACAATGACACGATCCATTTCATTGTGGGCTCCCCCAGCGTCCCCGCTCCCCTTCTCCTGCTTGGCATTGGTGTCGCCTTCGGCTGGAGCCGCCGCCTGTGCCAAAGCATCGCCACTTCTCAGCGCACCCCGCCCCAGGCCTGCTTGCCGCCTTGATTCCTTTTTCGGTCCTGCCATCGGCGGTGCTTTTTGGGAGGCCTCCGTGAGTCCTGCCAGGCCACCCAGCTCCGAGTGATCTCGCTAAGGCGCTCCAGGCCGCCCCGGGCCTGATCCACTCGAAGGGTCTCTGGAACGGCAGGAGGCGCAGCGCCCTCTGCGCCGATCTGGGACTGGCCGGCATGGGCGTGAGCAGGGGCCGAGGCGACTTGATGCGCTGATGCCATGATGCATACTCTTAGGTTGCCGGCCGTGCGAACCACCCTTGCCATTGAGGCCGATGTATTGGCCGCCACTAATGAGTTGGCGCGCCAGCAGGGGATTTCGGCTGGGCAAGTGGTTTCGAAGCTGTTGCGTCTGCCCTGAGCGGGGAGCCACCAGCCCAGCGCTCTGGCGCTGCGGTGGTGGCAGGATTCCGTCCCTTTGCGGCAAGCGATCAATTCCTGGCAAGCAACGAACAGATCGATCAATTGCGCGACCTCCAAGGTCTTTGATGCGGGCCCTGCTGGATGTGAATGTGATCATCGCCCTACTCGACAGTGGGCACGTGCTGCATCCATTCGCCTGCCGCTGGCTGGAGCGGAATCTCAACCAGGGCTGGGCTACCTGCCCACTCACCCAAGCCGGTGTGGCGAGGATCATGGCGCAGCCCGCCTATCCCAATGCTCAGCCGGCCCAGCAGATGCCCGGAGCCAGCGCGACCCATCTCCATGTGATTGCGCCGCCGTGATCAGCTGGATCGGGGTGCTGGTGAGCTACCAGCCGCCGCCGGCCACCATGAATGGGCTTGCACCTGCGCCATGGCCAGCAGGCGTGGGGCCACGGCCTCGGGCGCTCCTGCCGCGATCTGCCGCCGGCCGTCAGCGCCGCCCTGGCGGCGAGCGTCAGCGATCTGGAGGACCGCTTGCACATCCTTGATGCCCTTTACATCCCGCGACGCGTTACCCCGATAGCCTGCCCGATGGGGCCCCGACCGACCATTTCGGCAGGCTCCAGAGCATCGCTGCTGCGCTGACCTGAGCCCGAGCAGATCCTGAACCAGGTGCGCCAGTGGGCGGCCCAGGCGGCGGCAGAACATCCGGGCCTGGAGCGGGTGGCCCTGTCCCCTAGCGGAGCTGCCCCTCAGCTGCGATGCCCTGGTACTCACGCCCACCGAACACGCCGAACTGCTTGCCAGCGGCTCAGCCATGGCCGCAGCGCAGCAACGGGACAGCCGCTGGTTGTGGCACAGGTCGTGATCAGCCGGTTTTGGCCACGCCCCTTGCACAGATGTCTAGACTTACGTCTAAACGTACGGCACCGGATGGCTCCCCAGCCCCCTCGCCAGGAACTGCGCCGCTGGGGGAATTCCCTCGGGGTGCGCTTGCCCGCCGCCATCGCCCGTGAGGCCCGGCTTCACGACAACCAGACCGTGGAACTCAAGGTGGTGGCCGATGGAGTGCTGGTCCGCCCCGTCCAGCCCCGCCTCTCCCTGGCGGAGCGACTGGCGATCTACACACCTATGGAAGGCGAAGCCACTGAAGCGATGGCCTGGGATTCCATCGGGACAGAGGTCATCGAATGACCCCGCTGCGGCCTTCAGCCCCCTGGGTGCCGGATCGGGGTGAGGTGATCTGGATCGACCACAACCCCCAGGCCGGAAGCGAGATGAAAGACCACCATCCCTTTCTGGTTCTCTCCACCGCCCCCTTCCATGCCTCGGTGGGACTGGTGGTGGGATGCGCCATGACATCGGCGGCGTACAACCGCGGCTCCTCCCTGGCGGTGGATCTGGGGCCGATTCCAGACCGGCCAGAGGCCCACAGCTTTGTGCTCTGCCACCAAATCAAGTCCTTCGATTGGAAGGCCCGGGGTGCCCGGCCCCATCCCATGGGCTCCCTCAACAACGATAGGCTGGACCAGGTGCTGGAGATCGTGGGGCAGATTCTGGGGTTTGTGCTGTAGCGCACCAGGAGCTCGGCACGGTTTCCAGTCTGCCCAGCGGCTCAGCCATGGCCGCAGCGCTGCAACGAGAAAGTGGCCCCTGGTTCTAGAGCGGACTGGCGTCGTTGTGGAGGGTGACCTACAGGCGCTCGCCCGGAAGGGCCCGCATTGAACCCGGCAATCGCAACCAACGCGTTTGTGCTCGATCCCCCCGTGCTCTGAGGCTGGTTCCTCGCCCAAGCGGCCTCACCCTGCGGCTGCAGCCGCCGATCGCAACCGTTGATTCTGTCAACCAAGCTCGGGAACTCGTACCCAATAAAAGGGGCTTACACTTTCAAAAGCGTCTACCCCCTTGGGAGAAAATAATTATCTAACTTTCGCTAGAGGAATCCGTAAGTCTCGCGATAAGCTTCGCCTATTCTTCCTCTCATGACCTGCCCGCAGCCCACCCATTCTCGATCGGCCAACACCAGCAATCGGAAGACCGGCAGTCAGCCTGCAGGCCTGTTCAAGCTGTTGCCCGCGCTCGCCCTTGCCGGAGCAACTCTTGGCCTTGCCACGAGTCCCGTTCAAGCCTTAACGACATTTGCTGGCACTTACGCGCCGGCCAACTGGACCCAAAGCATTGGGGGGGACGGCTCGATCGACACAAGCGGGGCCCCAGCCACCATTACCTTGGCAAGCGTCAATAATGCAGCTGATACCGAGATTCTGAACTTCACAGATTTCACGATCTCAGCGCCATCCTCCGGAACCGTAAGCTTCAACTGGAATTATACATCCTTAGACGCTAGGGACCCGCGTTTGACCCCTTCGGCTATCTGCTAAGCGGTGTTTTACGCAGCTTACCAACAACTCGGGCGCAGCTACTCAATCCGGCTCAGCATCCTTTTCATTGCTCCCGGGAGATGCATTTGGATTCAGGCAGGCAACAATCGACGATTCTACGGGTGGACGTGCTTCCACCACCATCAGCAACTTTAACGCCCCTAATGCACCTAATCCTGTAGTTCCAGGCCCTCTGCCCCTGCTTGGCGCTGGTGCCGCTCTTGGCTGGAGCCGCCGTCTGCACTATGGGCTGCGCGCTGGTGTGCCCGCATTACCCCAGGCCTGATTGCAGCCCTGATTGCCTCCCCAGCCCTGCCATCGGCGGGGCTTTTTCATGGCCGCCGTAGTCGGCGATTCCCTTCTCTGCGTTCTGCCCCTTACCGCCCGGCGCTGAGCAGGGTGGCGCTGGTTGGCGCGGGGCACCCATGCGCTATGCGGCAGAATGCGCCCAGAATCACGCCATGCCCTGGTTCCTTAAGCACGAAACTTTCCGCGAGCCCTACGCGGTGATGCGGCCCCACCTGGAAGCCCACAAGGCCTGGGTGGGGCAGCTGCGCGCGCGGGGTGTGCGGGTCAGCAGCGGCTACCTGGTGGACAGCCAAGGGCAACCGGGCGGCGGCGGCCTGCTGCTGCTGGAGGCGGCGGATCATGCCAGCGCCGAAGCCCTGATCCGTGAGGATCCGATGGTGCGCAGCGGCGGCGTCGACTGGAGCCTGCAGCGCTGGGTCCCGGTGCAAGGCGATCTGGATCTCTCTTGACCCCCATCGGCCGCCCACGGTGATTGATCTCGACACACTCGCCGCCTTCGATGGCCTGCAGTGGCTGCGCACCGGCGAGGAGGTGGAGAAACGGTTCGGGGTGAGCGCCTCCACCATCAGCCGGCAGTCGCAGCGCTGCCTGCGGCGCTTCGGTCTGCGGCTGGAGCGGCGGGAGGGGGAATGGCACGTGGTGGGCGACGCCACCCTGCTGCAGATGGAGCGGCGCGTGCACCAGACGGCCCGCTGGGTGGGGCACCGGCCGCTGCGGCTGGAGGCCACCTACTGGTCGGGGCCGCTGCTGGCGACACCCACGCCGCCGGGCTGGATCCTCGGGCTGAGCTCGATCGTGGGCATCCCTCGCAATCTCCAGCTGGTGCGCGATCGCATCGTGGATGCCTTCCTCACCGGCCTGCCCGATCTGCCGGATCCCGACGATCCCGACCTCACCGCGCTTGTGCTCTCCTCGATGCCGGTGTTTTTCGTGGCCGCCCCCGACCATCCCCTCCGGCGGCAGAGCCGTCTGTCGTTGGCCGATATCGCCCGCTTCCCCAGCCTGGCGTTGCCGGCCAACAGTTACCCACGCGTGGAGGCCGGCCTGCGGCGCATCGGCCTCTGGAACGATCCGGTGCGCATGAACCGCTACCGGCGCGACCTCTGGGAAGGGCGGGCGGAGGCGGACCTGACCATCGGCTACGGCACCCCCCTCAGCCTGGAGGTGAGCGGT
>JBKDOZ010000069.1:0-5787 GCA_046342735.1 Synechococcaceae cyanobacterium | reverse complement strand
ACCTCGATCTGCCCAACGTGGCGGAGGACTACGTGCATCGCATCGGCCGCACCGGTCGGGCCGGCTACGAAGGACATGCGGTGTCGCTGGTGGCGGCCGAGGAGCACGAACTGCTGCGGGCGATCGAGCGCCTGATCGGGGAGAAGCTGCCCCGCCAGGAGGTGGCCGGCTTCGAACCGAAGATCCTCTCGGCTCCCCCCCTCGACCTCAGCGGCGGCCGGGGCCGCAGCGGTGGGCGGGGTGGTCAGGGCCAGGGGCGTCCCCAGGCGGCGCGTGCGGCCCGGCCGCGCCGTTGAATTGCAGCCGTTGCGACAGTTTGCCGTTCGGCTCTACGGTCCACTGGGTCTGGTCCAGAATTCTTCGCCTGCCATGCCCTACGAACCCGGCTCGCCCGAGTGCCGTGTGCTGATCAACTGCAAGGCGCAGATCGAGACGATGCTGCTCACCCTGTCCCGCATCGAGAACAGTCAGCACATCCGCGACCAGTTGGTGTCGGTGCATAACCAGCTCGAAGGACTGCATCAATTGCATCGCCGCCAGCCCGATCCGCTCACGCCGGCCTGATCGCATTGGCCTGATTGCATTGGCCTGATCGCACCGGCCTGATTGCACCCGCCACAAAAAATCCCGCGGCCCCGTTGCAGTGCCGCGGGATTTTTTTAACGGTGCGAGGGGAAGATCCGGGCGAGATCTGCCCCTCCGGGCCCGCGGGCCCTCAGGCCTGCAGAGGCATCTGAAGTTCTTCCCGCCGCTCGAAGCCCCGGCAGGCGGCATGGGCGGCAGCCAATGTGGCGACCCGCACTTGCTGGCGTGGTTCCTCTTCCCGGCTCACCACATAGCGACCGGTGGTTTCCCGGAAGATCATGCAACCAGAGCCGGTGGCGTTGACGAAGGAGAGGTCGCTTCCCATGGAGCCCGAATGCAGGAACAGATCCGGTCTACAGCCCCTGCCAAGCGACAAAGCTGTGTGAGAGTGCTGACAACACAGAACGTAAACACAGGCGACGATTCTTTGTTTTTGCTTCCGTTTTTCGCTTCCGTTTTTCTCCGCCTTTTGGCCCCCGTTTAGGCGCCGTTCTCCAGGTGATCGCCTGCCGTGGCCCCAAGCTGCTGCAGCAGGCGAGACCCCGCCGCCGCCGGCTTCCCCTCCAGCTGCCCTTCCCGCACCAGCAGGGGGCAGCCGCCGCTGGCCACCACCAGCCCCACCTCCTTCACCACCTCCAGCACCGTGCCCGGGGCGGCCTCCGGGGCCTCTCCCGGCTCCAGCCCCCAGCGGGCCGCCAGCTCCTGTCCCTGGGGGCTCAGGGCGTCCGCCAGGCGACGCACCAGGGGTTCGCTCGCCAGCACCTTCAGCCGCCGACCGCGCCAGAGCGCGTGGGCCCCCGGATGGAGCCCCTGGATGCGGCGGTGCACCGCCAGCGCCGAGGCCCCCCAGTCGATGCGCTGATCCTCCCGCTGCAGCAGCCGGGCGTAGGTCACCCCTTCCTCCCCCTGGGGCCGCACGGCCAGCCGGCCCCAGCGCTCCGCCTCCGGCCCCGGACCGGCCGCCTCGATCCGAGGCAGCGCCTCCACCAGCAGTTCCGCGGTGAGCGCCGCCAGCCGCTGAGCCAGCTCGGTGGCATTGGTGTGCAGATCGATCGGCAGGGAGCGCTCCAGCAGCACCGGCCCGGTGTCGAGACCCTCCTCCATCGCCATGATCCCCACCCCGGTCTGGCTGTCGCCCTCCAGCAGGGCCCACTGGATCGGGGCGGCGCCGCGCCAGCGGGGCAGGAGGGAGCCGTGGCCGTTCCAGCAGCCCAGCGGCGGCGCCTGCAGCACGTCCGGCGGCAGGATCTGCCCGAAGGCCACCACCACCGATACGTCCGCCCCCAGAGCGGCCAGCGTCGCCTGGATCTCCGGTTCCCGGCGGATCCGCGCCGGCGTGAACACCGGCAGGCCCAGGGCCGCGGCCCGCTCCTTCACCGGTGAGGCCATGGTGGCCCCCCCGCGACCCCGCCGCCGATCCGGTTGGCTGACGACCCCCACCAGCTCATGGCCGGCCGCCACCAGGGCCTCGAGGCTGGGCACGGCGTAGGTGGGCGTGCCCCAGAACAGAATCCGCATCGGCGCCTTGCCTCAGGCTTCGCCGGTGACGCTCAGGCCCTCCACCCACACCCAGGGGCAGAGGCCATCGGGGGTGATCTTGGCCTCGCCCTCGAAGCCCACGATGCGTTGCAGCACCTCGCGGATGTCGCCGGCGACGGTGGCGGCCTCGATGGAGCGCTGCTCGCCGTTCTGGATCCACCAGCCGTCGAAGGGGAGGGAGAAGGAGCCCTGGCTGGCCTTCACCCCGGCGTGCAGGGCCGAGAGCGAATCAATCACCACCAGTCCCGGGCCGTCGCCGCTGCGCTGGCCAGATGGGGCGAAGCGATCGAGGCCGCTGGCTCCGCCGCCGCTGCCGGGGGTGGCGCCCACCTCGAACCAGTCGGGACCCACCGACACCTTGGCGCCCATGCCCGCATGGCCGGTGGGCGCCACCCCGAAGGCGCGCGCCGTGGCTTCGGAGTGGAGGAAGTTGCGCAGCACGCCCCCCTCCAGCAGGGTGAGGCGGCGGGTGGGGGTGCCTTCGCCATCGAAGGCGGAGGCGCCGATGTTGCCGGGATGGAGGCCGTTGTCGTGCAGATCGAGGAAGGGAACGGCCAGGGTCTCGCCCAGGCTTTCGCGCCGGCTGAGGCTGACTCCATCGAGCACCGCCCGGGCGTTGAACATGCCGCTGAAGGCGCCGATCAGATCGAGGAAGGCCTCGGGGCTGAACACGCAGGTGTAGTGGCCGGTGGCGATGGGGGCGTAGTCGAGATGGGCGATGGTGCGCTCGGCCGCCTCGTTGATGCAGCCGGCGATGTCGAGGTCGTCGGCGCCGTAGGCCAGGCGCACCGCCCCACTGCTGCGGGGTTTGCGGCCCTCCTCCTCCGCCCGGGCGTAGAGGTAGAGGCTGGCGGTGGTGAGGCGCTGCTGGCGGCAGGCGCCGTCGCTGTTGAGGTAGAGGCGTTCGCTGCGCCGTTGGGCCAGGCCGTTGTAGGGCACGGTCTGAATCGCCGGGTGGCGGCCGAGCAGATCGCGCTCGGCCTCCTGCAGGGTGTTGAGCAGGCTGAGGATGCTGCGGGGCTCATGCAGCGGCTGATCGAGGCTGGCCACCGGCGCCGTGGCCAAGGGCGAGAAGGCGGGGATGTCCTCGGGGTTGCCGAAGGCGCTGGCGGCTTGGGCGCCGGCCAGGGCGCGGCGCAGGCCCTCATCGCTGAGGTCGGAGGTGCTGGTGATCCCCACCAGGCCATCGCCGTTCCAGACGCGCACGGTGATCGAGCTGCGCTGGGCGCCCTTCATCTGTTTGGCGTCGCCCCGATCCACCTGCACGGAGGTGTCGGTGCTGCAGGCCGCGCCCAGGTCCCAGCGGTCGATGCCCCCCTGGGCCGCCAGCTGCTCCAGGCGCCCCCGCAGGGCCCCGGCGTCGAGGGTGGTGGCCATCCTCAGCGACCTCCCACGGTGATCGAATCCACCTTGATGTGGGGCTGGCCCACCGTCACGAAGATGCTGCCGCTCACCGAACCGCAGAAGCCGGCCGCCAGCTCCAGATCGTTGGCGCACATCGAGATGCGGGGCATCACCTCCTTGGCCTCGCCGATCAGGGTGGCCCCCTTCACCGGCCGGGTGAGGGCGCCGTTCTCGATCAGGTAGCCCTCCTCCACCGCGAAGTTGAACTGGCCGGTGGGGCCGACGCTGCCGCCGCCCATGGATTTGCAGTACAGACCCCGGTCGATCGAGGCGATCAGGTCGTTGGGGCTGTGGGGGCCAGCGGCGATGTAGGTGTTGCGCATGCGGCTGGCGGCGGCGAAGGAATGGCTCTGGCGTCGGCCGCTGCCGGTGCGCGCATGGCCGGTGCGACGTTCGCCGGCCCGGTCGCTGAGGAAGGCCCGCAGCTGGCCGTTTTCAATCAGCACGGTGCGCTGCGGTTCCATGCCCTCATCGTCCATCGATAGGGAACCGAAGGCGCCGCCGGTGAGGCCCTCATCGATGGCGGTGACGGCCTCATGGGCGATCGACTCGCCGATGCGGTCGGCGAAGGGGGTGGTGCCGCGCTCGAGCTGGGTGGTTTCCAGTAGGTGGCCGCAGGCTTCGTGGAAGATCACACCGCCGAAGCGGTTGGCGAGCACCACCGGCAGCTGGCCAGCCTCCACGTAATCGGCGTAGAGCATGGTGGCGGCGCTGGCGCAGAGATCCTGGGCGGAGTCGTCCGCATCCCAGAGCTGGAGAGCGTCGGGCCGGTCGCTGGTGCCGTAGCGGCGCCCCAGGCTGGCGCGGTGTTCGCCGTCGGCCGCCAGCACGCTCAACCCCAGCGACTGGTGCAGGCGAACGTCGCGGGCGAAGGTGCCGTCGCTGGCGGCCACCAGCACCTCCTGCCAATCGCGGGCGTAGTTGCCCCGGCGGGCCTGCAGATGGCGGCCATGGGATTGGAGCCGCTCGGTGCCCAGGAGCAGCTTCGCCGTGGCCTCCCCCAGTCCGGGGCACAGGTCGAGCCAGCCGTCCTTGCCCTGACCGTGGTCGCGCAGGGCCGGCAGACCGTCGAAGCCGCCGCTGCCCTGGGTGGTGCGCAGCAGGCCGAGCATCCCGAGGGCCTGGTCGAGGGCCTCCATCAGGCCGGCGGCGCTCAGGTCGTTGGTGCTCACGAAGCCGTCGCGCTCGCCGAGGAACACCCGCAGCCCGGCCCCCATGCCGAAGGCGGGGCTCACGCTCGTGATCGCCTCCTGCTCCGCCAGGACGCCGAGGTGGTCGGTGCGCTCGAGGAACACCTCCACCAGATCGGCGCCGGCGGCCCGGCCGGCCGCCAGCAGGGGTTCGAGGCGGGATCGCCAGAGGGGATCGAGCCAGGTGTCGCCCGCGGGGCCGGTCGCGGGACGGGAATCGGTGGTGAGCGTCAAGGGAGGATCAGCGAACCGCCGGCTGGAACTTCTCGCTGCGGATCGGCGCCATCAGGAAGAGCTTGGCCATCTCCAGGGCGTTGCCGGCCCAGTGGGGCAGCTTGCGGATCAACTTGAGGGGAGCCGGAGCGCCGCTGTCGTCGGCCTGGCTGAGGGCGTTGTTGTTGTTCACCAGGCGCTCCAGGCCATCCCAGAAGCGGGGGTTCTCCACATCCAGCACCACGGGGAACACGCGGGCCGAGGTTTCGTTCGTTTTGCGGATCACCAGCTTGTCGTAGGTGCGGGCATCGAGGCCGAGGGCCTCATAGAACTCCTTGCGGGCCACATCGCGCACATACATGGTGGCGAACACCGCCAGCAGGAAGAAGCGGCACCAGAGGCGCGCCCGCCGACCGGGGACGGACTTGGGCTGGGCCTTCATCAAGGCGTCGAAGAAGTCGCCGTGGCGATTTTCGTCCTGGCACCAGTTCTCGAAGAAGTTGAAGATCGGGAAGATCTTGCTCTCGGGGTTCTGCTCGAGGTGGCGGAAGATTGTGATGTAGCGCCAGTAGCCGATCTTCTCCGACAGGTAGGTGGCGTAGAAGATGTATTCGGGCTTGAAGTGGGTGTAGGCCTTGTGGGAGGTGAGGAAGCCCAGGTCGAGCTGCAGGCCGAAATCGGCCATCGACTTGTTGAGGAAGCCGGCGTGGCGGGCCTCATCGCGGGCCATGTGGGCGAAGCACTCGGCCAGGAGAGGGTTCTTCTCCTTGATGCGACGGCTGAGTTCTTTGTAGAGGAGGAAGCCGGAGAATTCGGAGGTGCAGCTCTGCTCAAGGAACTCCACGAATACCTTGCG
>JBKDOZ010000068.1:0-5639 GCA_046342735.1 Synechococcaceae cyanobacterium | reverse complement strand
CCAGGATGGCGGCGGCGGCACGGTCGGTGACGCCGGGTTCCCCCAGGGCCCGCCGCAGGCGACCGTAGCCCTCCACGATCCGCTGCCTCGGTGCCCCCTGCCGATCGAGCAGCGGCTCCACCTCCGCCACGATCGCCTCCGGCGTGAACTGGCCCTGCAGCAGCTCGGGCACCAGCCGCTCCCCCAGCACCAGGTTCACCGGCGAGATGTGGGGCACCTGGAAGCGCAGCAGATGCTCCGCCACGAAGGCGGTGGGGCGGCTGACGCGATAGCCCGTGACCTGGGGAACGCCCCGCAGCGCCAGCTCCAGGTTGGCCGTACCCGACTTGGTGAGGGCCGCATCGGCCGCGGCGCAGAGCAGGGGCCGCAGCGTGTTGGCCTCGGCGGCGGCGAACACCCGGGCGCGCGCCCCCGCGCCCGCCAGCGCCTCCTGCAGCGGCCCCTCGAACCCCGCCAGCCCCGCCGGCACCAGCACCTCCAGATCGGGGCGCCGCCGCTGCAGCAGGGCCACCGCCGCCGCCATCGGCGGCAGCAGATAGCGCAGTTCCTGGGGGCGGGAGGCGGGGAGCACCAGCAGCACCGGCGCCTCCTGGGCCAGGCCCAGCTGCGAGCGCGCCTCCGCCCGCTCCGGCGGGACCCCCAGGGTGTCGATCAGCGGGTGGCCCACCCAGGTGACCTGGGCGCCACGGGCGCCGTAGAAGCGGGCCTCCTCCGGGAAGATCGCCAGGATGCGGTCGGTGAAGCCGATCAGGCGGGTGGTGCCCCCCTCTCCCAGCCGGAAGGCCCACTCCTGCGGGGCGATGTAATACGTGATCGGCACCTGGGGGTACTGGCGGCGCAGCCGCATGCCCAGGGTCACGTTGGCGCCCATGTAGTCGATCAGCACCACGCCATCGGGGGGGTTGCGGCGCAACCAGCGCCGCAGCCGCGCCTGCAGCCGCAGGGTGGGCAGGATCAGCGGCAGCGCCTCCCACAGGCCGATCGCCCCCAGCCGCGCGGTATCCGCCAGCAGCTCGGCGCCGGCGGCCCCCATGCGCGGCCCGCCAAGGGCCACCACCTCCAGCGGCAGGCCGCGCCGCGCCGCCTCCCGGTGCAGGGCGGCGATCAGCAGCGAGCCCTGCAGATCCCCCGACACCTCGCCGGTGCTCACCAGCAGGCGCGTCATCCGCGCTGCGCCGGCAGCGGACCGCGGCGGCCCGGGCCGATCGAAGCCTCCAGGAAGCCGCACAGCTCCTCAGCGGCGGGCAGCAACGCCTGGCGACGGGCCTCCTGCAGCGCGTCGGCGAGCACCCGGTCGCTGCGATAGACCAACTGCCAGATCTCCTGCAACTGGCGCAACTGGGCGCCGCCATCTAGCTCCTGAAGGCCACTGCGCCGCAGCCCCACCCGGTTGAGGCCCCGCACCCGGCCGGGATGGCCCTCAATCATCATGAAGGGGGGGCAATCGCGGTCGATGCGGCTCATGCCGCCCACCATTGCCAGGGTGCCGATGTGCACGAACTGGTGGATGCCCACCACCCCGCCGATCACCGCCCGATCGCCAATCACCACGTGGCCGGCCACCGCCACACCGTTGGCGATCACGATGCGATCCCCCAGCTGGCAGTTGTGGCCGAGGTGGCTGTAGGCCATCAGCAGGTTGCCGCTGCCCAGCCGCGTCTGCTCCCCCTCGTGGGTGGCGCGGTTGATCGTTACGCATTCGCGGATCGTGTTGCCATCACCCAACACCACCTCGGTGGGGGCGCCGTCGTATTTGAGATCCTGCGGCTCCAGGCCGAGACAGGCCCCCGGAAAGATGCGGTTGTCCTTGCCCAGCCGCACCCGCCCATCGATCACCACATGCGGGCCGATGCGGCTGCCATCACCGATCTCCACCTCGGGGCCGATCACGGCGAAGGGGCCGATCTCCACGCCGCTGCCGAGGCGGGCGCGGGGGTCGACCACCGCCGTGGGGTGAACGCTGGTGGCCATCGCTGCGCTCGACATCGTTTTCAGTCCACCAGCGAGAACATCAGCTCGCCGGAGCACACCAGCTGGCCGTCAACGGTGGCCTCGGCACTCACCTTGCCAAAACGCTGTCGCTTGAGGCTGAGCAGTTGGCAGGTGATGCGCAGCTGGTCGCCGGGCACCACCGGCTTGCGGAACCGCACCCCATCAATCCCGGCGAAGACGAACAACCCCTTGGGCAGATCGGGCATCTGGGTGACGATCAGCCCACCCACCTGGGCCATCGCCTCCACGATCAGCACCCCAGGCATCAGCGGCCGGCCCGGAAAATGGCCCTGAAACTGCGGTTCGTTGAGGGTGACATTCTTGATCGCCACAGCCCGCTGGCCCGGGGTGAACTCGATCACCCGATCCACCAGGGCGAAGGGGTAGCGGTGCGGCAGCAGGTTGAGGATCTGCTCGCTCGTGAGCAGCACCGCGGTGGGGTCCACCTTTGTATCCGCAGGGGGATCCGCAGGGGTGGCGGGGCTGGACGGGGGCGGGGTGAGGGTCAAGGGGCTCAGGCGGGCAGGGGGAGACGGGACGGGGAGGGGGCGCCAGCGTCGGTGGGTCCGGCCGCGGTGGCCAGGGCTGCCGCCAGGGCGGTGTGCAGCCCGTGGGAGCCCCGGTAGGCGAACACCTGGGCCCGGGGCAGGCCCACCAGCGCCAGATCCCCCAACAGGTCCAAGAGCTTATGGCGCACCGGTTCGTCGGCAAAGCGCAGCGGGGGGTTGAGCCATTCCGCCCCGTCGCAGACCAGGGCGTTGTCGAGGGCGCCGCCCTGGATCAGGCCAGCGGCCCGCAACTGCTCCACCTGCTCGCGGAAGCCGAAGGTGCGGGCCGGGGCGATCTCGCGCACGAACGCCTCGGGGGAGAGGTCGAGGGAAAACAGCTGGCGGCCGATGGCGGGTTGGGGGTACTCCACCGCCGCCGCCAGCCGCGGCCCCTCGGCAGGGGTGAGCGCCACGAAGCTCAGGCCCTGGCGCAGCAGCAGGGGCTCGGCGGGCAGCGGTGGTGGCTGGCGCGGACCCATCTCGCGCAGGCCCGCCTCGGCGATCGCCTCCACCCACGGCAGGGCCGAGCCATCCAGGAGCGGGATCTCGGATCCTTCCACCAGGATCTCGGCCTGGCTGATGCCACAGCCCGCCAGGGCGGCCAGGAGGTGCTCCACGGTGGCCAGCCGCCCGCCCTCCAGCCGCAGGGCGGTGCAGAGCTGGGTCTCGTACACCTGGGCCGGGTGGAGGCGCTGCAACGCCTCCGACGGCCGATCGAGCCAACCCACCCGATAGCCGGGCAGCTCGGAGGGCTGCAGCCGCACACGGGCCATGGCGCCGCCATGGAGCCCCACACCGCTGCGTTCAACCGCGGCGGCCAGGGTCCAGGCCCGTTCGTAATCGCAGGGCCAGCTGCTCACTAGAACTTCCAGCCGACACCGAGGTTGAAGCGCCAGTCACCGCTGAGGTCCTGGCTGGCCACCTCCAGGCGCAGCGGGCCCACCGGCGTGGTCACGATCACCCCGGTGCCCACCGAGAAACCCTCGCCGGGCTTCTGCAGCAGTTCGCCCGGGTTGCCCGGCACGTTGGCCTGGGAGCCGAAGGTGGTGCCGCCATCGATGAAGAGCTCGCCACTGATGATGCTGAAGATCGGGAAGCGGTACTCGATCGTGGCCTCCCCGTAACTGCGGCCCACGCCCAGGTCGCAGTCGTAGTAGCCGCGCACCGAGTTGCCCCCACCCACGCAGAAGGCCTCATAGGTGGGCAGAGAGCCGATGTTGGTGCCGGCCGACACCTGGAAGGCCAGGGCCTGTTTGCAGTCCTCCGTTTCGCCGGGCTTGGGCCGACAGCCCTTGTAAAGGCTCAGCCAGCGCACCGGAATGAAATGGGTGAAGCTGCCCCGCAGACGGTTGAAGGTGGGGGAATCGGGGCCCACCGAGATGAACTGCTCGGTGCCGAGGCTGAGAAAGTTGCCGCGGGTGGGGTTGCGCGGGTCGTCGAGGGTGTTCATCGTCGCCGCGGCCCGCACGCCCACCAGTTGGTTGGTGGTGGCGCAGTTGTAGGCAACGCAGATCACCGAATCCAACGGAACGAAAGCGCCGTTGCTGTTGAAATCGTTGCTGGCCACGCCATAGCGCTGGGCGGAGCCGGAGAAGTCGATCGGCTTCACCTGCTGGGCACTCAGGCCGAGCACCACGCTCCAGGGCACGCGCTTGTAGGGGTTGCCGCCGTTGAGGGGCCGCACCAGCTGCAGGTTGCCGCCGGCCCGCTGGATCACCACGGAATTGCCGTTGTAGTTGAACCAGCTGGTGTCGCTGTCGGCGTCCTCGGCCTCGCCAACGTTGGGGAAGCTTTCACCGACAGGGTTGTCGTTGCTGTTGATGTTGTAAGCCACCGAGGTACCCGGGGCTTCGTAGAACTCCGAGGCGGTGTAGATGTTGCCGTTGCTCTGGCTTTGGAAGATCTGGGGCACGTCACGGCTGACGAATGCCTTGACCCGGAAAGCGGTTCGGAAGGGATCACCCTTGATCCAGGGATCGGTGAAGGTGATGTCGAACAGGCCGCCGAACTGGCCGTAGGTGAAGCTCGTGGCCAGGTCCCAGGCCCGACCCAGCAGGTTGCTGTCCTGCAGCTGCACCTGGCCGAACACACCCTGGCTTTGGCTATAGCCCAAACCACCGGAAAGGGAGCCGGTGGATTGCTCGACGATGCCGAGCACGATCGTCACCTCGCCAGGGCTGGCGGGCACCGGCTTGAGGGTGACCTTGACGTCGCTGAACAGGCCCGTGCCGTAGAGGCGCTTGAGGTCTTCCTCCAGGTTGCGGCGGTTGAAGATCTGGCCGGACTTGAGGGAGATCTCACGGGTGATCACCCACGGCTTGGTTTTGCCGCGGATCGGGTCCCCCTTGTCGTTGGTGGCGGAGCCCTCCTTGGTGAGGAACTGCACCTCGACACCGGCCACGGTGCCCTGGCGCACCGCCAGCTGCACGTCTCCTTCGGGGCTCACGCGCGTGGGGCCGCTGACCCGGGCGAGCGAATAGCCCTGGTCGGCATACCACTTCTGCAGCTCCTCCATGCGGGTCTGCAGGGTGCGCAGGTTGAGGGTGCGGCCCAGATCTCCGGCGAAGGTGTCCTGCACCACCTGGGGTGGCACCTCGGCATCGGGGGGATCGAGGCTCACCTTGGTGAGCACCGGGTTGGGGGTGGCGGTGACGATCAGGCGCACCCCCAGGGGGCCGTCCTGGGGGGCCATGCGCACGTCGGAGAACCAGCCGGTGGCGTAGATCGCCGCCAGATCGGTCTTCAGCTCGCTGCGGGTTACCTGTGTGCCCGGGGTGACGCTCATCGCCCCGTAGACCACTTGCTCCAGGCGTTGCTGCTCGGGATGGCCCGCCAGGCCCTCCACCGCCACCTCGCTGATCAGAACGCGCGGCTCCTGGCTCTCCGCCCGGGGTTGGGCCGGAGTGGTCCCCGGCGCCGGCTGGAGCGAGGGCTTACCGGGGGCGTCCGCCGGGGCCATGGCGGGGGTGTCGCCGAGGGGGGCGAAGGGGTCGGGGGTCTGGCTCGGGGTCGGGGTCGGGGACTCGGTGGGGGTGGCGTTCCCCGGGGCGGGGGCCGCGTCGCGGGTGGGGGCCGCTTCAGGGGTAGGGGCCGGAGCGG
>JBKDOZ010000067.1:0-10180 GCA_046342735.1 Synechococcaceae cyanobacterium | reverse complement strand
AGGGCCTCGAGAACCGCCAAGCGGTTGGGCTCGGAGAACACCTTGAAGTACTCGGCCAGGGCTTCCATGAACGGAGGTCGCGGGAGGGAGCTGCGCCCCACAAGGTATCAGGCGTCCGTGTCAAAAGGACAGCGAAGAATCGCAGAAAGCTGGTTTCACAGTTCCGTGAAATCAAGATCTGCGACCTGCCGCCCCCCTGGCCACGGCGCCCCACTTCATGTCATCACGCTACTGTAGTGCCGTTGGGACGGGTGGCGGGTGGTGCCGGGTGCCTGGCCGGCCTGCTGCCCTGTCCCTATCCCTGTCAGCCCCATGCCTGCCGCCATGCCTGCCGCACCGCCAACCGTCGTTCCCTTGCCTGTTGCCGCTCCCGTCGCACCCCCCCCTACGGGAGGACCTGCTCGCCCCGCGCTTCTACACCACCGAACCCGATGACCTCCCCCACCCTCGCTCCGATCTCCGACCACGCCAGCCCCGGCGATGCCGAGAAGCGCCGCGGTTTCGGCCCACGGGTGCGCCGCCTGCATGCCCGCATCGGCCGCGCCCACCACCAGGCCGAAGGCATGACCTTCTCCCGCTCACTCCTGGACGGAAACGCCACCCCGCGCCAGCTGGCGGCCCTCATCCGCGCCCTCACCCCCGCCTATGGCCAGCTGGAGACACTCGCCCCGGAGGCCGCTGCCCGCCTGGGAAGCAGCTCCATCCCTTGGAGCGATCTGGCACGCCACGCGGCCCTGAAGCAGGACCGGGACCAGCTGGCCGCGCTGCCCGCCACGCCCCCCTCAGCGGCCACCGGCCTCTGGCTGGAGCGGCTCTCGCAGCTGGCCGCAACGGCCCCCCACCGCCTGATGGCCCACGTCTACGTGCGCTACGGCGGCGACCTCTCCGGCGGGCAGCAGCTGGCGCCCTTCGCGGCGGCGATCCTGGCGGCCCACGGACAGCCTGATCTCGGCTTCTGGCGCTTTCCACAACCTGTGGCCGACCTGCGCCAGCACCTGCATGACGGCATCGAGGCCCTGACCCTCAGCCCCGGCCAGGAGGAGGAGCTGCTCGAGGAGGCCGAAGCGGCCCTGCGGCTCACCCATCGGCTGCTGGCCGAGCTCGAAACCCTCGCCTGATCCCTTCCTTCGATGACCTGCACTCCCCCCTCCCCCCTGGCCCTGCTGCACAAGTACGACCGGCCGGTTCCTCGCTACACCAGCTACCCCACCGCCACCGCCTTCACCCCGGCGGTGACGGGCGCCGACCTGGCCGCTGCGCTGGCCGAGCTCGGCCAGGCAAGCGACGAGGCGCCGCTGTCGCTCTACGTGCATGTGCCCTTTTGCCGCCACGCCTGCTGGTATTGCGGCTGCAACCGGGTCACCACTCAGGCGGGCTCCAAGGCGGTGAGGCCCTACCTGGAGGCCATCGCCCGGGAGCTGGCGCTGGTGGCGGCCGCCTCCGGGCGACGGCGGCGGCTGGCCCAGATGCACTGGGGCGGTGGCACCCCCAACACCCTCACGGACGAAGAAATCGAGCGCCTATGGGCCCTGATCGCCGACCATTTCGATCTGGACCAGGAGCTGGAGGCGTCGATCGAGGTCAACCCTGAATTTCTGAGCGGGGAGAGGGTGGCGGCCTTGCGCCGCCTTGGTTTCTCACGCATCAGCTTCGGGATTCAAGATGCCGACCCAGCGGTGCAGCGCGCCGTGAATCGGGTGATCGCCACCGACCAGCTGCGGCGGGCGATGGGCTGGATGCGCGAGGCGGGGTTCGCCAGCGTGAATGTGGACCTGATCTGCGGCCTGCCGCTGCAGACCCTGGAACGGTTCGGAGCCACGCTCGATCTGGTGCGCGATCTGCGGCCCGAGCGCATCTCGCTCTTCTCCTTCGCCTACCTGCCCGAGCAGCTGCCGATGCAGCGCCACATCGCCGCCACCGACCTGCCGAGCCGGGCGGAGCGGCTGCAGATGCTGGAGGAGGCCAGCCGGCGGCTGGGCGCGGCGGGCTACGAGGCGATCGGCATGGATCACTACGCCTTGCGGGACGACAGCCTGGCGGTGGCGGCACGGGAGGGGCGGCTGCACCGCAACTTTCAGGGCTACACCACCGGGGGCGAGCTGGATCTGGTGGGCATCGGCCCCTCGGCGATCAGCCAGTTCCGCCACCTCTCCAGCCAGAACGAGCGCAACCTCTGGGCCTGGCAGCGGGCGGTGGCGGAGGGGCGACTGCCGGTGGAGCGGGGCGTGCGGGTGGACGATCCGCTGGTGCTGCAGAGGCGCGCCATCATCCGCGATCTGATGTGCCGCTTCCAGGTGGAGCTGCCGGCGGAGGGATTTGAGGAGGAGTGGGCCGAGCTGGCCGCGCTGCAGGCGGATGGCCTGGTGCGCTGCCAGCCGATGCCAGGGCGGCGGGTGGAAGTGAGCGAGGTGGGGCGCTGGCTGATCCGCACGGTGGCGGCGGTGTTCGACCCGGCGCAGCGGCAAAGGGCCTGCGGCTCTCGGCTGCTCTGAGGAAAGGCTCTGAGGAAGGCCTGGGGCTGAAGCGCTGGGCGAACGCAGCGCAAAAAAAATCCCTCCGGCGAAGCCGGAGGGATGGCCAGGGCCGAGAGGGCCAGGATTCAGAGGGCGATCTCACCGGAATCGCCCGTGCGGATGCGAATGGCGCGCTCCACCGGGGTGACGAAGATCTTGCCGTCGCCGATCTCGCCGGTGCGGGCCGCCTCGAGGATCGCGCTGATGACCGCATCCTCTTTTTCGTCCGGCACCACCACCTCCACTTTCATCTTGGGCAGAAACTCCACCTTGAATTCGGTGCCGCGGTAGCGCTCCACTTGGCCCTTCTGACGACCGAAGCCGCGGGCATCGCTGACGGTCATGCCGACCACCTCGATCGCCACCAGGGCGGTCTTGATGGCATCCACCTTGGAGGGGCGGACCATTGCCGTGATCATTTTCATGGGAATCGGAACTCGCGGAGGGATCTCAGTTGGTCATGGGGTCGTAGGCCTCTTCGCCGTGGGCCACGTAATCGAGGCCTCGCTCCTCCTCCTCGCTGCTGACACGCAGGGGCATCACCAGGCTGAGCAACCAGAGGATCAGGGCGGTGGCCAGACCCACGAAACCGTAGGTGACTAGCACAGCCTTGAACTGGGTGAGGAAGAGGCCCGCATTGCCGCCTTCTTCGAGCACCTTGGCCGCAGCGGGGAAGTAATCAGCTGGCACAAGGGTCTTGGAGGCAAACAGACCGGTGAGCAGGGCGCCGATCGTGCCGCCCACGCCATGGACCATGAACGTGTCAAGGGAATCATCAAACTGGATGGCCGCCTTGACGCGCACAGCGATCAGGCAAGCAATCGCCACAATGGCGCCAATGGCCAGTGCCGGACCCATGTAGACGAAGCCAGCGGCCGGGGTGATGCCCACAAGGCCGGCCACTGCACCGGTGGCAGCACCCACCGCGGTGGGCTTGCCGTCTGTGAACCACTCGACCAGGCACCAGGTGAGCAGGCCGGCGGAGGCGGAGGTGGTGGTGGTGAGGAAGGGGAGACCCGCCGTCTTGGCAGCAAACATGCTGGCGCCGTTGAAGCCGAACCAACCGAACCAAAGCAGGCCAGCGCCCAACAGGATGAAGGGAACGTTGTGGGGGGGGCGCTTATTGGCGGGCCAGGTGGTGCGGGGGCCGAGGATTGCCGCCGCTACGAGGGCGGCCACCCCGGAGGCGATGTGCACCACCGTGCCGCCAGCGAAATCGATGGCACCCATCATGCCCTCGGCAGCGCCCAGGAAGCCGCCACCCCAAACCATCTTCGCCATCGGTGAGTACACCAGAAGGCTCCAGAACAGGCAGAACCAGAACCAGGCCTTGAAGCTGATGCGCTCCACCAAGGCGCCGGAGATCAGGGCCGGCGTGATGATCGCAAACATGCCCTGGAACAGGGCAAAGCTGGTGGCACTGATCGGGAAGCCAGGAGCCAGGGGGGCATCGCCGAGCGGGCCGCCCACACCGTTGAGGAACATCGAGCCGAGCCCGCCCACAAAGGGGCTGCCGAAGCCGGTGTCAAAGGCGAGGCTGTAGCCGATCACGACCCACAGCACACCGATGAGCCCCATGAGGAAAAAGCTCATCATCATGGTGTTCAGCACGTTCTTGGAGCGCGTGAAGCCGCCGTAGAAGAACGCCAGGCCCGGTGTCATCAACAGCACCATGGCGGCACCTAACAACATCAGGAGGTTGTCGGCGCCATCGGTGGGGGCGTGTTGGAGGGCAGCCCGAGCCGCTCCGCCCATCAAGGGCACGAGGCCGGAGCCGATGGCCAGCGCCAGAAAAGCGAAGCGCCGCAGCTGGGGATGCTGGATGCCCTCCAGGAAGCGCAGGCGGAGTCGCTCGAAGAACACCGCGGCGGAGGGGGCTCCGCCAGACGGGAAGGTGCGTGGCATTGGGAAAAAACCTCGTGCAAGTACACACTGTTACAGTGCGCCCTGAGGTGCCAGGCCCCCTGTAGCAACGATGACGGATCGCAAATTTGGTGCCCTGGGTGAAACCGAAGGGGCGAATGTTTGCGATTCCGGTTCGCCAACTGGCCTTGGTACGGAAAGATCCTCGTCGATTTATTCCTCCAGCCAAGCGTTGCCTCTCCTGCCCCTTTCATGGTCGGAACTGGAAGATAGAGCCGCGTCCCTGACGCTCCCCGACCCGCAACAGGGCCCGGCCAATCCCCAAGCCCGACTGCGGCTGTTTGGCCAGGAGCCCGCCGATGTGCGCGTGACCCTCTACCGCGACCACCACGCCTGGTGCCCCTACTGCCAGAAGGTTTGGCTGTGGCTGGAGGAGAAGCGCATCCCTTATCGGGTCCGCAAAGTGAGCATGGCCTGCTACGGAGAGAAGGAGCCCTGGTATCGGCAACGGGTGCCCTCCGGCATGCTTCCGGCCGCGGAGATCGACGGGGAGCTGATCACCGAAAGCGACCGGATCCTGGAAGCGCTGGAGGCGCATTTTGGTCCCCTGGGCCTTCCGCTAGCGGCCCCGGAGGTGCGTGCCTTGCGGATCCAGGAGCGCGACCTGTTCCGCGCCTGGTGTCTCTGGTTGTGCCAACCGGCCCGTAGCCCCGCCCAAGAGCTGGACTTTGCCGGGGCTTTTCGGCGGGAAGCCGAGCGGTTCGAGGCCGCGCTGGAGCGCTTAGCAGGCCCGTTCCTGCTGGGGGCCTTCAGTGCGGCGGATCTGGTGTTTGTGCCCTTCCTGGAGCGGATGTCCGCCAGCCTGGCGTACTACAAGGGGCATCTGCTGCGGCAGCGCCACCCGGGGATCGGCCGTTGGTTTGCGGCCCTGGAGCAGCGGCCTGCCTACCTGGGCACGCAAAGCGATTTCCACACCCACGCCCATGATCTGCCCCCCCAGATGGGCGGATGTCAGACGCGGACCAGCGAGGCCCAGCGGCAGCTCGCGGCCCGCATCGACGAAGGCCCCTGGCCGATCCTGGGGGACGACCAGGACGATCCGGAAACCAGCCAGCCGGAGCCGCCGTCCTCCCCTCTCGTGGCCCTGGCCCGCAGCCTGCGGCACCGCCAGGTGCTGCTGCGCCGCAATCCGCTGGGGCCTGAGTGCTTCGATGCCCCCCTGCGCTCAGCCCTCACCGACCTGGCCAGCGGCAGGCCCTGCCCGCCGCCACCCGGCAGCGCCGCGGCCCTGCGCTATCTGCGCGATCGGATCAGCGTGCCGCGCGACATGCCCCTGCACGCCGCCCGCCATCTGCGCCGCGCCCTGGAGCGAACCGCCGGCCTGGATCCATCCGATCCAGGCGCCCGCCCCGCCCCTCTACCGGTCCGCAACCGGCGCGACCAGGATCCTCAGCCTTTCCTGGAGGCCACCGCCGCTGCCGCCGCTGCCGCCGCTGCCGCCGCTGCCGGAAACCACCATGGCTGACCCA
This sequence comes from Synechococcaceae cyanobacterium, assembly GCA_046342735.1. Lineage (GTDB taxonomy): Bacteria > Cyanobacteriota > Cyanobacteriia > PCC-6307 > Cyanobiaceae > Cyanobium. Next base: position 4,275 of record JBKDOZ010000067.1, on the reverse strand, counting down.
CGCCCACCCCGCCGGCCAAGGGGCCCGTTTCTCCGGCGACCGGGGGTTCCCTCGCTGGCCCTGGCGGCGATGCTGCTGGGCCTCGGCTGCCCGTGGCTCTTCCCCCTGGCCGGGGCCGGCACCGGGGGGGCACGGGCCCTGGAGCTGCGCGGCTCCACCTACTTCACCCGACCGCCATGGAAAGCGGAGCTGCGCAGCTACAACACCAACGTGGCCGAAGCCAATGCGGAGCATTACCTCACGATCGAGCTCTCCCCGGAAGCGGGGGCACCCCTGGGGCGCCTCGACCTGCAACAGATCCGCGGGGCGGACACCGAGTTCCTCAGCCGTCTCGACCGGGCCCGGGCCTTCACGGGCCGTCCACGGCGTGAGGGTCCGGCCATCCCTGTGCAGCTTCGTTTTGACGCCCGCGCCGGCCAGCTGCAGCTCACTTTTCCCGAGCCCGTAGCCCCCGGCACCACGGTGACCGTGGCGCTGCGGGCCTGGCGCAATCCCTGGGTGGGAGACACCTACCTCTTCCAGGTGGTGGCCTGGCCGGCTGGCATGAATCCGGTGGCCTCACCGGTGGGCGTGGGGACGCTGCGTATCTACAGCCCCTTGGAATGGTTCTGAAAGCGAGCCTGTGTGGTTCTGAAAGCGGGCCAGCGAGCATGGGTTACGGCAAAATTGCTCGGGATGCCAAAACGGCATCCTGGATGTCCATCCACCCGTTCCTTCCCTCCACCTCTTCGCCAGCCCCCATGGAAGCCCGCTGGAAAAATCGCGTGATCGCTAACAGCAACGACATCGTCACGGTGGAAGGCAACGCCTACTTCCCGGCGGACAGCCTGGATGCCAGCTGCATCCGCCCCTCACCCCACCGCACGGTGTGTGGCTGGAAGGGTGTGGCCCACTACTACGACGTGGTGGTGGATGGCACGGTGAACGCCAATGCCGCCTGGTTTTACCCCGATCCCAAAGAAGCGGCGGCAGAGATCAAGGGGCGGGTGGCGTTCTGGAAAGGGGTGGAGGTGGGCTGAGGCCCACCGGATCAGACCCCGGGATGGCGCAGGGTGCGCCAGTCACCGCTGCCGGTGCGCACCTCGACGCCGATACCCACGGGTCCGTCGCTGGCGCTGCACTCTTGCCACCAGCTGATCGCTTCGCTCCAGGCGTTCTCCAGAGAGTCGTAGAGATCGTCGAGCACAGGGTGGGGAGCGCCCTGCTCATCCACGAGGCGGTAGAGGCGAGAGGCGGGAGGGGAGGACAGCACGGTTCACTTCTCAGCGGCCTCCATGCTGGTAGCTGTGCCAGCTCGTGACTGTCACTATCGCGACAAACCGAGGTCGCCCCTAGGTCGCCGGCGAACGCTGGCGGCCCGTGCGGGCACTGACCCGTCGGCTGCGCTCCTGGTAACGATGGACCACGGGCTTGCGTTCGTCCTCGTAGGCGGCGAGGGCATCCTTGAGATCGCTGGGCCGGGAGCCTGCGCCATCGGCCAGGCAGCGCGCCAGGGTCAGCGCATCCTCCAGGCCAGCGGTCATGCCCCGGGCCTGGGAGGAGCTCATGGCGTGGGCCGCATCGCCGATGAGCACCACCCGGCCGACGGCCAGGCGGGGCAGCGGATCGATGTCATAGGACCAATTGGCCACCACACCCTCCAGGGGGGTGCTGGCAATCAGGGCGGCGGCGGGATCGCTGAGGCGGGCGAGGGCCTCGGGCGGTACCGGCTCCTCCAGCAGGCTCCTCTGCCGGTCGCGATCGGCGGGCAGGGGTTCCTCCTGGAAAAAGCCCCAGTGGGTCACCGGTTTGCCGTCAACGCTGGTGCCCAGGTCGAAGAAATTGGCGTAGATGCCGCGGCCACGGGCATAGACGAAGAAGTCGCCGCCCGTGCAGAAGGAATCGTCATGCACCAGGCCGCGCCACACCCGATCGCCGAGGTAGTGGAGGCGCCGCTCCGGCAGCAACTGGCCCGCCACACGCGAGAACACCCCATCGGCACCCACCAGCAGGTCGCCGTGCCAGCGATGGCCATCGGCGAAGTGGGCCTCCACCCCGTCAGCGTCCTGGCGCCAGTGCCGCAGCTCGCTGGAGCCCCGGAAAGCGGTGGGATCGAAGGAGCCCCAGAGGGCCTCAAGAATCGCCCGACGATGCACAAGCAGGGCCGGCAACTCCCCGGGCTCCCGCTCCACCGGGCTGGTCTCGATCGTGTCGCCGCGGAGATTGCGGATCACAAACCGCTGCACGGGCAGACCAGCAGCCAGGAGGCCCTCCAACAGACCCGGCACCGCGGCGCCGGCGACCGCCTCGACGCCGGCCGCCACCAGCAGGATGCCGCAACCGTCAGTGCGCAGGGCCGGAGCCCGCTCAAACAGAGTGACCGCGTGGCCCTGGCGTTGCAGAAGCAGGGCGAGGAGGAGCCCGGAGCTACCGGCCCCTACCACCGCGACCCGCAGGCGGGGAGCGGAGCCGGAACTCATGCAGGCACAGCGGGTTCGACGATGCTGTCATGGAGAATATCCATCACCTCCCCCACCTTGGTGATCTCCTCCGGGTCGAGCTCCAGGTGCTCCGCCAGGAAGGCGAGGATCTGCCGCTCAGGTTCCTGCAGCGGGCCATCGGAGCGCATGATTTCGGTGGCCACGGCATAGGCGGTGTGGCGCTGCCGCTCATCGAGCACGGCGGCGGCATCCTCCATCAGGCCCTGGGCTCCCCGATCCCGCAGGGTGCGCAACAACATGTCCATCAGGGCGATCATCTCGGCATCGCTGCGCTCACAAAAGGGGGGCCGGTAATCGAGGGCGTGGCGCAGGGCGCGGGTGCCGGCCATCGTCAACACCCCATCCCAGGAAACAGCGGCAAGGGCCACGGCCGCGAAGGCGGTGGGCGTGTCCATGCTGGCGGGGGACGGGGAGGCAGACGGGGAGGAGAGGGCGGGGGCCATGGGGCGGAAAGGGGCGGTTGGAACGGGAAGGCTGCGGAATGGATGCAGCAATGGCTGGTCTCTCCATTCTGTCCCGCGTGAAGGAGGAGAACCATTCACAGGGCGAACCAGCCAACCATTCCATCGATTCGGTAGTTATGACTACAGAAACCGGCGCACCTATTGCTCAGGTAGCGCATCTGTCGTCCATCGAAACCAAAGCGAGGGATGCTTGCCATCAGCTTCGGGTTTGCTCGCCTGGTTCGCTCCGCCCCGGCGCCCTTGTGCCTCCTGGTTAGAGGGGGCATGCAGAAAGGAATCAGCGCAGGTATCGGCGGATCGCTGGCCGGCACCAGAACACCAGCACCGCCGCATTGAACATCCAGGCCAGGGGGGCCAACAGGGCCAGGGGAAGCCTGCCGTGCTCCAACACCACCAGCCGCACGATGCCGTAAGGCAGGCAGATCGCCAGGCTGAGGGAGAGCGCCACAATCGCCAGGATCTGGCCCCAGTGGCGCCAGCGGAGCAGGGCGATCGAGGCCACCACCCCCAGGGCGGCAGTCGGGAGCACGGCACTGGCCCCCACCACGATGTTGGGGATCCGCCAGGTGGGATCGGTGAGAATCACCGCGAGCACCAGCGGCACGATCAATAGGTTGGCCACCAGTCCCAGCCAGGCGAGCGGGCGATAGCCACGGGGCGGATCCAGCAGTTCCGCATCCGTGAGCAGGGTGGGGGCTGGGGTGGTTTTCATCGGCGCCATCCTGACAGTCGTCGGTCCGCATCCATCAGGAGGCCCGGGGCTGGGCCCAAGGCCGGGAGCCCCTCAGCCGCCATCGGGGAGGGGGCCATCGCGGTCGGAGCGGAAGACCAGGTGGAGCTGGGGCATCGTCTCAGCGGCGGCGGCGACCAGCTGCTCGAACCATTGGCGGCTCTGGGGGGCTCCCTTGCCCATCGCCTCCCGGCTCATCAGCACCAGCTCCAGCACGGGCCCGCCCGCCTTGGCCTGCACATCGGCAAAAAGCTGCAGCCGCAGCTGATCGCCGCCGCCCAACATGGCGCTCAGATGGGCCGGGGTGCGGTGGTCCACCTCCGCCCGCAGGCGCTCGATCAAGGGGTCGAGGGCAGCGATCAGGCTGGCGGGATCGAGGGCGGCCTCGGGCCGCAACACCATCAGATAGCGCGCCATCCACCTGCTCCGGACCGGCCCATCCTGCTGGTTCGTCGCGCTCTCTGGCCATCCTGCAGGGGATTGAGTAATCGTGCGCAGCGTTCTGGGATCGCGTCGTTGTCATCCATGGGAAACGCCTCTCCCTTGCCCACAGGGCGCGCCCGCCGATGAACATCTGGTCTCCACATGTCGATCCGCCCCG
>JBKDOZ010000066.1:0-16468 GCA_046342735.1 Synechococcaceae cyanobacterium | reverse complement strand
CTGCTGGCCCTGGTGAGCCTGGCGGTGACGGTGGGGGTGGCCGTGCTGTTGCTGCGCAACCCGCCCCTCAAGCTGTTGCCTGCGCTGGCCCTGGGTTTTCTGCTGGGGGGCGCCGTGGGGAACGGGATAGACCGCTGGCGCCTTGGAGCGGTGGTTGATTTCCTTGAATTCGTGCCGTTCTCCTTCCCGGTCTTCAACATCGCCGATGTGGCGATCAACCTGGCCGTGCTGTGTTTCCTGCTCGACGTCCTGGCCAGCCTGCGGCGGGAGGGACGGCGCGATGCCTGAAATCCTGGAGAGACGACAGCGCCTGCAGGCCCCCTTGGGTTCTGCCGCAGCGCCCCCCCCGGGATGTTTCCTCACGATTGAATTGCCCGGCGGTGGGTTCCGCGAAGTTCCCCTGCTCGGTGCCTGCTACCGCCTCGGGCGTGACAGCGCCGCCGAGGTGGTGGTGGACCATGCCGTGGTGAGCCGCCGCCATGCCCTGCTGGAGCGCCATGGCAGCCATTGGCTTCTGCGCGACACGGAGTCCACCAACGGACTCTGGTGGCGCGGACGGCGTGTGCAGGCGCTCCTGCTCCGCGATGGCGATCAGGTGCGTTTCGGCCCGGAGTCCCAGGGGGAGATGCCCGCGCTGGTATTCCATCGCCCCGCCGGGGAGCGGTGGCGCCCCCTGCTCCGTCGTTGTGGCATCGCCCTGGCGGCCGTGGCCGGTGGCGGGCTCCTGCTGCTGGCCCTCTCGGCCCTGCAGATGCCGATTCGCGGCAGCCTCGCCACCGTGCGGGGCCCCCTGGTGCTTTATGACCGCACCAACCGTCCGGTCGCCTCCGCCCACGACCAGCGCCATCGGGAGCTCCCACGGCTATCCGCCTATCCCCCGGTGCTGATCGACGCCCTGCTCGCCAGTGAGGACAGCCGCTTCTGGTGGCACCCCGGCGTGGACCCCATCGGCACCGCCCGGGCCCTGCTGGCCAACCTGGCCGGTGGTCGGGTGGTGGAAGGGGGCAGCACCCTCACCCAACAGCTGGCCCGCAGCCTCTATCCCGAGCAGGTGGGTGAGGGGGAAACCCTCGGACGCAAATGGCGGGAGCTGCTGGTGGCCCTTCAGCTGGAGGCCCGCTTCAGCAAACACGATCTGCTGCTCAGCTATCTGAATCGCGTCTACCTGGGGGCTGGGTGGGGCTTCGAGGATGCCTCCCGCCGCTTTTTCGCTCGGCCGGCTTCACGCTTGTCCCTCGAGGAGGCGGCGTTGCTGGTGGGCCTGCTGCCCTCCCCCAACGGACACGATCCCTGCCTGGATCCCCAGGCGGCCCTCTCGGCCCGCAATGGCGTTCTCGCCAAGATGGCCGCCACCGGCAGAATCAGCCCCGACCAGGCCCGCCGGGCCCGTCGCCGCCCGATCCAGCTGGCTGCCGACGCCTGCCGGGCCGATGGCCGGCGTGGCGCTCCCTTCTACACCGATCAGGTGCGCCGCGATCTCGACGAGATGGTGGGCCAGGAGGTGGCCGCCGAAGGCAACTTCCTGATCGACACCCACCTGGACGCCGGCCTCCAGGAAACCGTGGAGCGGCTTCTGCGCCAGCGCATTGAGGCCAACCGCGACCGTCAGGTGAGCCAGGGGGCGGTGGTGATCCTCGACAGCCGCACGGGTGGCGTGCTCGCGATCGCCGGCGGGCGCGACTACCGCCAAAGCCAGTTCAACCGCGCCTCGATGGCCCTGCGCCAACCCGGCAGCACCTTCAAGGTCGTTCCTTACCTGCTGGCCTTGGAGCGCGGCCTTCAACCGGGTGATGCGGTGGGCTGCGGCCCGCTCCGCTGGCGTGGCCAGTTCTTCGACAGCGGCTGCGGCGGCAGCTTGAGCCTCCGCAGCGCCCTGGCCCGCAGCAGCAACACCGCCGCCCTGCGCCTGAGCCGCGACATGGGCCTGGAGGCCGTGGTGCAGAAGGCTCGCGATCTGGGCATCCGCAGCCCCCTTGCGCCGGTGCCCGGCCTGGCCCTGGGCCAGAGCGAGGTGACGCTGCTCGAGCTCACCGCCGCCTATGCCGCAATTGCCAACGAGGGGGTGTGGCATCCCCCCACCACCATCCGCCGGCTCACCGATGCGGAAGCCTGCCCCAGCCAAGGGCGCGGCCGTGCGCCGGCCGACTGCCGCGCCGCCGCCCCCAGCCGGGGCACCAGCCAACCCGGGCGACGGGTGATGAAGCGCCAGACAGCCCGCGACCTGCGCTCGCTCCTTCAGGGCGTCGTCAACAGCGGCACGGGCACGGCGGCCTGGGTGCCTGGCGGAGCGGCGGGCAAGACCGGCACCACCAACGAGGCCCGCGACCTGCTGTTCGTTGGCTTCCTGCCAGAGCGCCACTGGACGATGGGCATCTGGCTCGGCAACGACGACAACCGCCCGACCCGGGCCAGCAGCGCCCTGGCGGCCAGCCTCTGGGCCGAGATCATGCGCGCCACCGCCCCCTGAGCCCATGACGATGCCCCCACCCCTGGGCCCGCGTCTCTGGCTCTGGATCGCCCTGGCTTTCCTTGGCCTCACCCTGGTGGGGGTGGTGCTGCAGGCCCTGAACCAGTTGCTCTGGCAGCTGAGCTACTGGCTGCCGGCTTGGCTGCTCACCCCCCTGCTGCTCCTGCTGCTGGCGGCCATCGGCCTGGCGGTGGTGCAGGTGGGGTGGCCATGGTGGCAGGCCTGGCGCCGTGGCTCCCGCAGCGCTGGGGCCCGCGGCGCCGCTCTGCCGCCGCCCGCCAACCGTCGCGAGGCCGCCCGGCGCCAGCTTGAGGCGATCGACCACACCCTGGAGCGGGTGCGCGATGCGGTGGAGCGGGAGGCCCTGCGCCAGGAGCGCCAGCGGATGGAGGCCGAGCTCGAACGCGGCGATCTGGTGATGGTGGTGTTCGGATGCGGGTCGTCGGGAAAAACCTCCCTGATCCGGGCTCTGCTGCGGGAGCTGGTGGGGGAGGTGGGCGCGGCGATGGGCAGCACCCGCGAGAGCCAGCGCTACCGCCTGCGGCTGCAGGGACTGGAGCGGGCGGTGATCCTCGAGGACACCCCGGGAATCCTGGAGGCCGGGGAGGAGGGCCGGGAGCGCGAGACCCTGGCCCGACGGCAGGCGGCGCGGGCCGATCTGCTGCTGCTGGTGGTGGATGGTGATCTGCGGGCGAGCGAACAGGAGGTGTTTGCCGCGCTGGCGTCGCTGGGGAAGCGTCTGCTGCTGGTGCTCAACAAATGCGATCTGCGCGGTGAGCAGGAGGAACAGCGCTTGCTGGCCCTGCTGCGACGCCGCGTGGCCGGCCGCATCGCGCCGGAGGACGTGATCCCGGCCAGCGCCTCCCCCCAATCGGTGCCCATGCCCGGCGGCCGCCCCCTGCAACCCCCCCCGGAAATCGAGTCCCTACTGCGCCGCATCGCCTCGGTGCTGCGCCAGGACGGGGAGGAGCTGATTGCCGACAACCTGCTGCTGCAGAGCCGGCGGCTGGGGGAGGCGAGCCGGGAGTTGCTCGATCGCCAGCGTCGCTCCGATGCGGAGGCGATTGTCGATCGCTACGCCTGGATCGGGGCCGGGGTGCTGTTGGCCACGCCCCTGCCGGGACTGGATCTGCTGGGCACCGCCGCGGTGAACGCCCAGATGGTGGTGGAGATCGGCCGGATCTATGGGGTGACCCTGAGCCGGGCATCGGCGCAGGAGTTGGCGGTGTCGGTGGGCCGCACCCTCGCGGGCCTGGGGCTGATCAAGGGGGGGGTGGCGCTGCTGAGCGCAGCCCTGAGCCTCAACCTGCCGGCCCTGCTGGTGAGTCGGGCCCTGCAGGCGGTGAGCGGCGCCTGGCTGACGCGGGTGGCGGGCCGCAGCTTCCTCACCTACTTCCAGCAGGACCAGGATTGGGGAGATGGCGGCATGGCGGAGGTATTGCAGCGCGAGTACGAACTCAACCGCCGCGAGGGGGCCCTGCGCAGTTTCCTGGCCGCCGCCTTCACGCGGGTGGTGGAACCACTGAAAAAACAGGCTGACCCCCAGCTGCCACCTCGCCCAGGCCCCTGAGGGGCGCCATCAGCGCGCCGGCCAGCGCCTCCGGTGGCGGCGGCTGCAGCGGCCCGCGGCTGTCCAGCAGCGTCACGAACGCCAGGTACAGCACCGCCACCAGGATCGAGAGGGCTCCGGTGACGATCGCCACCCAGCGGGAGCGGGGGCTGGGGGGTTCGGGAGGGGTTGGGCTCATCAGGAGGGAAGGGAGTCGATCACGATCGCGGCCAGGCGCTCCAAATCCTCGGGGCGGGTGTGGGGGTTGCCCAGCACCGCCTTGAGGTGCCGCCGGCCGTGGTGCAGGGGCCGGGACAGCATCAGACCCGACGCCAGCAGCACGCCACGGGTGCGCTGGCTCCAGCGTTCCGCCGCTTCCCCATCCCCCGTTGCGGGGGTGAAGGCCAGCAGATGGAGCGGCCCACCGCAGCACTGGAGATGCTCGGCGGCGGGTTCGAGCAACTGCTCCAGGGTGCGACAGCGCCCGAGGGCCCCCTGCAGCAGCCCATCGATGCCTGCGAGCCCCAGCTGGCGCAAGCCCAACCACAGCTTGAGGATTTCGGCCGGCCGGGTGCCCTGCAGACCCGCTTCCCCCCCGTGCTCGCCGTCGTCGGGGGGCTCCATGTAGGGGAGGCCGGTGCCAAAGGTGCCGGCGAGGGCCTGGGGCTCGGCCAGCAGCAGCAGGGAGGAGGTCTTGGGGATGCCCAGCAGCTTCTGGGGGTTCACGGTGAGCGAGTCAGCGCGTCCCAGGGCTTCGAGGCCGGATGGCACGTGACTACCGAGTGCGAACACCGCCCCGATCGCCCCGTCCACATGCAGCCACTGCCCGCGCGCATGGCAGAGATCGGCCAACTCCGCCAGCGGGTCGATCGCCCCCCGCACGGTGGTGCCGGCGGTGGCCACCACCGCAATCACGGGAGTGCCGCGGCGGTCGAGCGCGGCCAGGGCATCGGCCAGACGGCCAATCTCCAGCCGACCCATGGCGTCCAGCGGTAGGCGCACCAGCGCCTCAGGCGGCAGGCCCATCACCATCACCGCCTTGTCGAGGGAGACGTGGGCATCGGCGCTGCACAGCACCACCGCATCCGGGCGCCCGGCCAGACCGCGACGCTGGCGTGCGGTGACCAGCGCTATCAGGTTGCTCAGGCTGCCCCCGGAGGCGGGCACTCCGCCTGAGCCTGCCGGCATCCCCAGGCTGCGGGCAAGCCAGCGGCAGAGATCGCGCTCCAGCCGACTGAGGCCCGGAGAGAGCTCCTCGGCCAGCAGGTTGTTGTTCAGCCCCGCGCACACCATCTCTGCGGCGATCGCGGCGGTGAGGGGCGGGGGATCCAGGTGCGCCAGCGCTCCGGGATGGCTGGGGTTGTAAGCCCCCTCCATCACCTGCTGCAGATCCGCCAGGAGCCGGTGGGGGGGAATCCCGTGCTGAGGTGGGGCGGCATCCAGGGCCGGCAGGGACGGGGGCAGCGGGCTGCTGGCTCCGGCGGTGGCCAGCCAGTGGCTGAGATCGGAGGCGGCCTGCTGCAGAAAGGCCGCCAGGGAAGGTTCGGCCGATGGCACGGCCCCGAACGGATCGAGGAACGGGGGCATCAGGAGCTCCTCGCTCGAGGCGCTGGTGCCGACAGGCGGCCAGGGGGCTTCCGCCGAGGGCTCCGGACGCCGGGCTGGGGAGAGACGGGCCAACGGCGGCTTCGAGACCGGGGCATTCTGCCCGCCGACGGGGGATGAACCCGTGAGCGCCATTGAGGCGCCAGGGCCCCGCTACAAGGGAAGGGTGCCCACTTGGCCACGGCAGGCCCGTCTCCCCATCGCCCGTCTCCCCATCGCTCTTCTCCCCACCCGTTCGGCCGTTGCCCTGGAAGCCGCAGCACCCCGCGATCCCCAGCGGCGGGCGGAGCTATGGATGGGGCGGCTGCTGCGCCGAGCTGCTGCAGTGGGGGAAACGGGGGAAGTGCCGGTAGCGGCCGTGGTGCTGGATGGCCGGGGCCGGGCGGTGGGCTGGGGCAGCAATCGCCGCCACCTCGGCCAGGACCCCCTCGGCCATGCCGAGATCGTGGCCCTGCGCCAAGCCGCCGCGAGCCGTGGCGATTGGCGCTTCAGCGATTGCACCCTGGTGGTAACGCTGGAGCCATGCCCGATGTGCGCCGGCGCCCTGATCCAGGCCCGCATGGGCACGGTGGTTTATGGGGCTGCGGATCAAAAGCGTGGCGCCCTCGGGGGGTGCCTCAACCTGGCAACCGATCCGAGCGCCCACCATTCCATGGAGGTCATCGCTGGGGTCCGAGCCGACGAGGCTCAGGCCCAGTTGCAGCGCTGGTTCCGGAGGCGGCGCAGCCAAGCGAGGAGGAATGCCGCCCAGGAGGGCTGACAACCTTCAGGCGGCAACCGCCGTGCGGGCGGCATTGCGGAAGGCGGGCAGCTCGCTCTCGAACAGGTTGAGGAGGCGGTCGACGTTTTCGGGGGTGCTGTTGTAGCCCATCAGGCCCACGCGCCACACCTGGCCGGCCAAGGCCCCGAGGCCCCCACCCACCTCGATGCCAAAGCGGTTGAGCAGGTGCAGGGAGAAGGCCTTGCCATCCACGCCCTCGGGAATGCGGATGGTGGTGAGGGTGGGGAGGCGCAGCTCCTCGGGAACGTGGGGTTCGAGCCCCAGTCGCTCCAACCCTTGCCAGAGGCGCTCGGCGTTGCGGCGGTGGCGGGCCCAGGCATTGTCTAGACCCTCATCGGCCAGCAGACGCAGGGCCTCCCGCAGGCCGAAATTCATGTTGACCGGCGCCGTGTGGTGGTAGGTGCGGTCGCTGCCCCAGTACTTGTTGAGCAGGGAGACATCCAGGTACCAGTTGGGCACTTTTTCGGTGCGGGCGGCCAGCTTGGCCTCAGCCCGCGGGCCCATCGAGAAGGGACCGAGGCCGGGGGGGCAGCTCAGGCCCTTCTGGCTGCAGCTGTAGGCCAGATCCACCTTCCAGGCATCCAGGAAGAGGGGGACGGCGCCAAGTGAGGTGACGGTGTCCAGCAGAAGGAGGCAGTCGTGGGAGCGGCAGAGATCACCGATGCCGTCCATCGGTTGGCAGACGCCCGTGGAGGTTTCGGCATGGACCATGGCCAGAATCGCCGGCCGATGGGTGCGGACGGCTTCCTCCAGCTCCGCCAGGGAGAAGGCCTCACCCCAGGGACGCTCGATCGTGACCACATTCGCCCGGTAGCGCTGGGCCATGTCCACCAGCCGCAGGCCGAAGTAGCCCTTGACGGCCACCAGCACGGTGTCACCGGGCTCGATGGTGTTGGCGAGGGTGGCCTCCATCGCAGCGCTGCCGGTGCCGCTCATCGGCAGGGTGAGGCGGTTGTCGGTTTGCCACACGTAGCGGAGCAGCTCCTGCACCTCCGCCATCAACTCGATGTAGAGGGGATCGAGGTGGCCGATGGGCGTGCGCGATAGCGCTTCCAGCACCTTGGGGTGGGCATTGGAAGGGCCCGGCCCCAGCAGCAGGCGATCAGGGGTGGCAATGGGCGCCAGCCCTAGCCGGTGCGCGTCGTTCACGGAGGGCAGGGCGGAGGAAGCGGGCAAGACCTGGATCAGCGGAACGCTGCGGTGAGATGAGGGAATGGGGAGCAGGGACGCGCCCTAGCGGGCGCGAACGTTGCTGGCGGCCAGTCCGCGGCAGAGGTGATCAAACGGGGCCCGCACGGCCGCGCGTTCGGGAAGCCCCGCATCGCTCAGCATCTCGACCACCACATCGCCGAGTAAAGCGATGCCCCGCACGGTCGGTCCAGTGGGAACCCCGAGGCTCTTGTAGGTGTCGTCGAGGCCGTTGAGCACCCGCTCGTCGAGAATCGTGAGATCGTCGGCGATCAGGGCGTAGCTGGCGTAGCGCAGGAAGTAATCCATGTCGCGCAGGCAAGCCGCCAAACGGCGAGTGGTGTAAGCGTTGCCGCCGGGGAGAATCAGCTCGGGATTCTCCCGCCAAAGGCGCTGGGAGGCCTCCCGCACAATCGTGGCGGCCTCCCGGTTGATCAGCTCCACCGCCGCCAGGCGGAGGCTGGCCTGCCCGTAGTAGGCGTCAATCCGATCGATCGCCGCACGATCGAAGTAACGGCCGAGCTTGTCGTAGCGACCGATCAGGCCGCTGATGGCATCGCGCATGGACGGGATTTCGACGCACCTGCAGCGGAAGGTAGCACTCGAAAATCCCAAGACCCCTGTCGTGGGGCCAGGTTTCAGCAATCTGACAAGAACGGTTACAGGCTGGCGGCCCGACCCATGCCATACCCGCCCGCCAGCGGCGGCAGACGGCGCCACAACAGGGCCTAGGGATGCTTTTGGTACCAAGGGCTACACGGATGAGGCGGGGTCGCTGCGTACGGTCCCTATGCGTCGGACTCCGGGCCGGCACCGATTCCATTCTCCAGCCAGCACCACCGCTATGGCCAAGACCGCTCAGGACGTTCTTCGTCAGATCAAGGACGAAGGCATCGAGCTGATCGATCTGAAATTCGTCGATCTGCACGGCAAGTGGCAGCACCTGACGGTCTGTACGGACCTTCTCGATGCCGACGCCTTCACCGACGGCGTGGCCTTTGACGGTTCCTCGATCCGCGGCTGGAAGGCCATCAACGAATCGGACATGGCGATGGTGCCCGATCCGGAGACCGCCTGGATCGACCCCTTCTACAGCCACAAAACCCTCAGCCTGATCTGTTCGATTCAGGAGCCCCGCAGCGGCGAGCCCTACGCCCGCTGCCCCCGTGCCCTGGCCCAGAAAGCCCTCGACTACCTCGCCTCCACGGGCCTCGCGGACACCGCCTATTTCGGGCCGGAGCCGGAATTCTTCATCTTTGACGACGTTCGCTACAAGAGCAGCAACGGCGGCAGCTTCTATCAAGTCGATTCGATGGAAGCCGCCTGGAACACCGATCGTGTGGAGGAGGGTGGCAACCTTGCCTACAAGGTTCTTCTCAAAGAGGGCTACTTCCCCGTGGCTCCAAACGACACACTGCAGGACATTCGCAGTGAAATGCTTCTGACCATGGGGGCTCTCGGGGTGCCGATTGAGAAGCAGCATCACGAGGTGGCCACCGCCCAGCATGAACTCGGCATCAAATTCTCCGAGCTCATCAAGGCGGCGGACAATGTGATGATCTACAAGTATGTCGTCCGCAATATTGCCCGCAAGTACGGCAAAACGGCCACGTTCATGCCCAAGCCTATCTTCGCGGACAACGGCAGCGGTATGCACGTGCACCAAAGCCTCTGGAAGGGCGGCCAGCCCCTGTTCTTCGGCGAGGGCACCTACGCCAACCTCTCCCAGACCGCCCGCTGGTACATCGGTGGCCTGCTCAAGCACGCCCCCTCCTTCCTCGCCTTCACCAACCCCACCACCAACAGCTACAAGCGCCTGGTGCCAGGCTTCGAAGCGCCGGTGAACCTGGTGTACTCCCAGGGCAATCGCTCTGCGGCGGTGCGCATCCCGCTCACCGGCCCCAATCCCAAGGCCAAGCGTCTGGAGTTCCGCTCCGGCGATGCCCTGGCCAACCCCTACATCGCCTTTGCCGCGATGCTGATGGCCGGCCTTGATGGCATCAAGAATCAGATCGATCCCGGCGACGGCACCGACGTCGACCTGTTCGAGCTGTCCGCGGAGGAACTCGCCAAGATCTCCACCGTTCCCGCCTCCCTCAATGGCTCCCTTGAAGCCCTCGACGCCGACAAGGAGTACCTGCTCGCCGGCGGCGTATTCACGGAGGACTTCATCAGCAACTGGATTGCCATGAAGTACGAAGAGGTGCAGCAGCTGCGTCAGCGGCCCCACCCCCATGAGTTCGTGATGTACTACGACGCCTGATCGCATCACCTTGACGCGATCGCCGCTGATCGAAGCTCGCCTGGCGACCCTCGGATCAGCGGCGTAGCATCCAGGCCCCGACCAGGCCCAGTCCGCCCCAGCGCAAGGCCGTCCAAAAGCGCTCCGCCCCCCCGTCCCTGGTCCGCAGGGAGGGGGGCAACGGATCGAGCAACGTTTGTGCCAGCTGCAACCGTTGGCGCCTTCGCCGCATCGGCGCAGCGTTCTCCGCTTCCGGCAGGCGGCGACCCGCCAGGTTCAACACCGCCGCAAGATGGTGCAGCACTCCAGCGCCCTGGCGGTTCGGACGCGGTCTGGCGGGTGGCAGGCCCATCGGCTCAGCACGCTGCATCTGGAGTCAGGATGGGACTTCGCCGCCCCCGCGTCCAGTGCAGCACCCCGAGGCCTCCGCAGCGAGCGCCGTTCCCGCCCCCGCGCCCGGTGGTGCCGTCGGTGCCCCGGGTTGGCCGGAGGGGGCCAGCCACCTCGCCGAGCAACTGCTGCAGCGCCTGGCGATCGGCGATCGCGATTGGCACGCCGTGAAGAACCAGCCGTCCCGTCGTGCGGCGGAACAACTGGCGGCTGCCCTGGTGCAACTGCTCAACGGTGAGGATCCGCGCCGGCGCGAGGGAGGGGAAGCGCAGCAACGGGCGATCGCCCTGGTGGAGAACGGCCTGGGCTGGCTTCAGGGCAGCCTCAGCGATCCAGGCTGTCCCCGTCGCTCGGGCGCAGGCCGGCACTGATCCAGATCAACCCCGCCGGCGGACGTGGCCGCCGGGCCGCCAGCTGCAGACGGTTGCCCCGCGGGCTCCAGCGAACGTCGTCGAAGCAGTGGTGGATCAGGAAGAGGCCGCGCCCGCTGTGGGCCGCGGGTTCCTGGGGGAGATGGCGCACCCGCGCCTGGGGGGGAAGGCCCGGCCCCTCATCCTGGATCTGCCACACCAACCAGCGGGGGGTGACGATGCGACGCACCCGCAGGCATTTGGCCGGGTCGCAGCCGTTGCCGTGGCGTACCGCGTTCACCAGGGCCTCCTGGAGCCCCAGTTGGAGCTCACTGAGCCGTGGAGCGGTGCCTACGGGTTCCAGAAGCAGTTCCAGAAGCGGAGCCAGCTGCAGCGTCGAGGGCGTGATGTAGTCGGCCCAGCGCGCTGCCATGGAGGCGTCGGCCAACGAGGAACGGCTTGCTTACGCTACCGCGGGCTATGGCCTCGCAGAGAAGCCAGGAACGGAACACTTAAGGGCTGATGGCATCGATTCGGCGGGCCAGGGCCGGGTGGCCCAGCAGCGCATCCATCAAGCGCACGCCGCGCAGCTGATTCACCAACGGCATGTGCCCTTCCGGCGCATCGATCGACCAGGTGAACGAGCGTGGGTAGCGCGTCCAGATGCCCTGGCTCTTCCAGCCGAGGCGCGGCCACAGTTGCTCCCACTGGCCGCCGCAGGCCCGCAGCAGGCGGCCTTGCACAGAAAAGCCAAAGCGAGCGCGGGAATAGACGATCCAGAGCCGGTCAAGATTTTCCAGGTCGACGCCTGGCATCGGCGCCACTTCGGAGAAGTAGACGTAGCCGCGTCGCTCGGCATCGGGACCGGCCAGCTGGCGCAGATGACATGAGGTGAGACGGTCGGCCTCCTCATAGTTCTGCTCGAGCAGGGCCTGTTGCAGGGGGCCGTAGTCGAGGCCGGCGGCGCTTGGCGTGGCCAGCCAGCCTTCCGGACAACGGGACCGCAGCAAGGAGCGCTCCTCCGGGTTGCCCTGGAGGGCCAGCAGCTGCAGCAGGCTGCCCGCCGCCCAGTCCTCGCCGGTGGCATCCAGCCGATCCAGGCAGGCGGGGATGAGGGGGGTGAGCTCGGCGCTGCGTGACTCCAGCTGGGGAAGCAGGCTGCGCCGCTGGCGGGGCGATGCGGAGAGGAAGCGTTCCAGCAGCTGGTCGATCGCGATGCTGGGGGTGACCGGTGGGCCGGAGAGCATGGACGGGTTCGGGCGGCCGTTCGGAGAGGCCGGCGGAGGCGGCTGCGAACCACTTTGTCAGACCGATCCAGGGCGCGAGCGGCTGGGCAGCCGGGAGGGCCCTGCCTAAGATCACGCTTTCGCCGCGTTCCATGACCGCCTTTATTCAGTTTTTCCGCGGAGTTGAGGAGCCGGTCGTCCCCGATATCCGCCTCACCCGCTCCCGCGACGGTCGCACCGGTCAGGCGCTGTTTGTGTTCGAGGAGCCCGAGGCCCTCTCACCCGAAGCGATGGGAGACATCACCGGGATGTTCATGGTCGACGAAGAAGGAGAGCTGGTGAGCCGGGAGGTGAAAGCACGCTTTGTCAACGGCCGGGCAGCGGCGATCGAGGCCACCTACACCTGGAAGTCGCCAGAGGACTTTGAGCGCTTCATGCGTTTTGCCCAGCGCTACGCCGAGTGCCACGACATGGGCTTTGCCGGCTCGCAGCGGGAAGGTGACCAAGACGAGGAGCAGGGCGAGGACGCTTGAAATTCGGCCACTGGCTGGGTCTGGTCGCTGTCGTTGCGGCGCTGCTTCTCCTCTGGAGTCTGCGCGATGCACTCGTGCTGTTGTTTGCCGCGGTGGTGCTGGCGATGGCCCTGTGCACCCTCGTGGGGGTGGTTCAGGAGCGCCTTGGCTGCCGCCGGATCCTCGCCCTGGTGGCCAGCCTGCTGGGGGTGTTTCTGGTGGTCACCATTGTGGCCACGGCCATCATTCCGCCATTCATCGAGCAGTTCGCCGAGCTGCTGCAGAAGTTGCCGAAGGCCGCTTCCCTGCTCCTCGATCTGCTGCACCGCGGCCTTGAGAGTGCCTCGAAGATGCTGTACGGCAGCCGTGATGGCGGCCTGGCCTGGCTGAAGGAAGAATTCAGCGCTGGCACCGATGGATCCAGCCCCCTCGCCAGCGGGCCCCTGGCCACGGGGCTCGGCGGGGGGGTGCTGCGGTTGCTGGGCTGGACGGGCAAGGTTGGCACCGGGCTCCTGCAGACCCTGTTCGTGGTGGCGGTGGCGCTGATGATCAGCGCCCAGCCCACGGCCTACCGCGAGGTGATGCTGCTGCTGGTGCCTTCCTTCTACCGCCGACGCCTCCGGGAGGTGCTCACCCTTTGTGGGGATGCCCTCAGCGGCTGGATGGGCGGTGTGCTGATCAGTTCCCTCTGCGTTGCTGCCCTCGCGGCGATCGGCCTCTCCCTGCTGGGGGTGAAGCTGGTGGCGGCCAACGCCGTTTTGGCCGGCCTGCTCAATGTGATTCCCAACATCGGCCCCACCTTGAGCACCGTCTTCCCGATGTCGGTGGCGTTGCTCGATTCACCCTGGAAATCGCTGGCGGTGTTGGTTTTGTATGTGATTGTGCAAAACCTGGAGAGCTATGTGATCACCCCCTCGGTGATGCACCACCAGCTGCAGCTCCTCCCGGGCCTCACCCTCTCGGCCCAGCTTGTGTTCACGGTTCTGTTTGGGCCGCTGGGGCTGCTGCTGGCCTTGCCGATGGCCGTCTGCCTGCAGGTGATTGTGCGGGAGATCCTGATTCACGACATCCTCGATCCCTGGAAGAACCAACGCCTGGGCCCCCTGCCATGAACGCTCGCACCCTGCTCGGCGGCCTGGCTCTGGTGGTGCTTGGCCTGATGGCCTGGGAGCTGCGCTGGGTGCTGCTCGTTCTCTTCGGCGCCGTGGTGTTGGCGGTGGCCCTGGATGTGCTGCTCTGTCAGCTGCGGCGGCGGCTGTCCCTCAGCCGGCCCCTGGCCCTGGCCATCGTGATGGTGCTCCTGACACTGGTGGGCGGCGGGCTGGTGAGCCTGCTGTTGCCGGAGGTGCTGGAGCAGAGCCAGCAGCTTTCCGAACTGATCCCGGTGCTGCCCCGCAAACTCAACGAATTGGTGGACCAGCTGCCCCTGTTGGGCCGCGCCGAGAGCCTGGTGCAGAACATCAGCCTCGATCGCCTGCAGAACCTGGCCGGCGGAGCCCTCGGCATCGCCGGGGGGGCCGCCAACAGCACGCTGCAGCTCCTGTTGATGGCCCTGCTGGCCATCCTGCTCGTACTCGACCCCCGCAGCCACCAACGCCTTTTGATCGCCGCCACCCCCCGCTTCTACCGGGAGCGCATGCGCACGATCCTGCAGGCGTGCCGCGAGGCCCTGGGGGGCTGGTTGGCGGGCATGACCCTCTCAGCCTTGCTCGTGTTCCTCACCACCTGGGCCGGGTTGGTGATGCTGCATGTGCCCCTGGCCCTGTTAAGTGGGGTCGTTTGCGGGCTGCTCACCTTCGTGCCCACCATCGGACCCACCGCCGCCACCCTGCTGCCGATGGCGGTGGCGCTCCTGCTGGTGTCCCCGGCCAAGATGGTGCAGGTGTTGATTCTGCGTCTTTTCCTCCAGAACGCTGAGGCGTTTTTGCTTACCCCATGGCTGCTTAGCCGCACCGTCAATCTTCTGCCCACCGTGGCCCTGATCGCCCAGTTGTGCCTCGGGGTGCTACTAGGCCTTCCCGGCTTGCTGCTGGCCCTTCCCCTGGTGGTGGTGCTCCAGGTGATCAGCCAGGAGGTGTTGGTCCACGACGTGATGGACCGCTGGGAGGACGACGGTTTCCATCAGGTTTGATCGGGTGTGGCCGGTTCGCCCCTTATCGCCGCGGGCGTCCGTACTGGCGCCAGAGGGATGGTTGCACGATCAGAACCACCACGGCCAGCCCGTGGTGACGCATGCCGGTGAGCAGGGTGGTGAGGGTGAAGTGATCCGCCAGGAGCTGGAACTCCACCCGTAGATCCGCCAGGGCGAACACGAGGAGGACCAGGGGCACCAGGGGTAGGCCGCTCCCCCGGGATCTCTCCGGAGCTCCCGAGGGGTCGCGGAGGCGATCGCCCGTGCTGTCGCTCATCGGCGGGCCAACAGCGGCAGCAGGGTGGGCGCCACGCCGATGCTCGACCAACTGCCCACCGCGATGCCCAGGCTCAGGGCCACGGCGAACCAGAACAGGGTGCTTCCACCAAAGAAGATCAGGGCCAGCAGGGGCAGGAGGGTGGTGAAGGATGTGTACAGGGAACGGGTGAGCGTGGCATCGACCGCCACATCCACCTGATCGCTGAAGGAGAGGGTGGCCAGCCGTTTCTTTTGCTCGCGGATCCGGTCATAAATCACAACCGTGTCGGTTACCGAGTAACCGGCCACGGTGATCAGGGCAACGGCGAAGAGCGAATCCACCTCCACCCCGGCGAGCAGCCCAAGCCAGGCGAATACACCACAGGTGATCAACACGTCATGGGCCAGGCAGACGAGCGCCAGGAAAGCGAAAACCCCGCTGTACATGAAGGTGATGTAAGCGGCAATCGCGGCAAAACTCACCAGCAAGGAGATGATGCTGCTGCGCAACAGACGCGATCCCAGGGTGGGGCCGATCGTGTTCACCGAGGTGCCGGCCGGATCGAGGGGACCCACCGCCGGCTCCAACCCTTGGATGACCGCCTCCCCCTGATCCGCGCTCAGGGCCGGCAGACGGAGCACCAGCGAGCGGTTGCCATCGAGCAGCTGGATGGCGGCGCTCCCCAGGGAGGGGGGCGTTTCCTCGCCGTCGCTGGGGAGGGAGAGGGCACTGAGGGCCTCCCGCACACCCTCGGCCGTGAGGCTGCTGCAGGACCCGCCGCAACGGCGCTCCAACTGGATCTGGGTGCCTCCGGTGAAGTCGAGACCGGGGCGCAGCGGCGAGCCGATGGCTGGATTCGTCCAGCAGAGCACCAGGCCCAGGATGCTGAGGGAGCAGGCCAACCCCGAACCGATCCAGGCCAACCGGCGCCAGCGGCTCACACGAAAACGTGGCTCCGGCGGCGTGAGCTCGCCGCTCCTGGAAGCGGGGGGGCTGGGAATGGAATTCGCGGCGGTCACAGGGGCGAAAGCGGGCGACGGAACGGCGTGGGTCGGCAGGGGAGCAGGGGTTCAGCTCCGGCCTTCAGGCGGCGGGGGCCCCTGGCAGCAGCCGTGCTGGAAGGAAGTAGGTGGCGCGCCGCAGTGCGGGGTAGGACATCAGCAGCTTGAGCAGGGTGCGGGTGCAGGTGAGCGCTGTGAACAGGCTCAGCAGCAGGCCGATCGCCAGGGTGACGGCAAAGCCGCGCACCAGACCCGTGCCGAGGAAGAACAGGGCGGCGCAACTGATCAGGCCGGTGACGTGGCCATCGAAGATCGAAGAAAAGGCGAGGGAGAAGCCGCTGTCTATGGAGCGGATCAGGGTGTTGCCCGAGCGCAGTTCCTCCTTCACCCGCTCAAAGATCAGCACGTTGGCGTCGACCGCCATCCCCACCGAGAGAATGAAACCGGCGATACCCGGCAGGGTGAGGGTGACTGGAATCAGGGCGTAAAGAGCCAGGTTAAAGAGCGCGTAGAGCGCCAGGGCCACCACCGCCACCACACCCGGGAGGCGATAAACCGCCACCATGAACACCGCCACAAGCCCAAGGCCAGCCAGGCCGGCCGTCAGGCTGGTGCGGACGTTCTCCGCTCCGAGCGATGGGCCCACGGTGCGAACTTCCACGATCTTCACGGGCAGGGGCAGCGAACCGCCGCGAAGCTGCACCTCCAGCTCCCTGGCTGTTTCGGCGGTGAAGTTGCCGCTGATCGAAGCGCCGCCCCCCGTGATG
>JBKDOZ010000065.1:0-3131 GCA_046342735.1 Synechococcaceae cyanobacterium | reverse complement strand
CGCCCCCGCCCGGGCCCTGCCCCCGCGCAGCGCCCTGCTGGCGGCGGCCGAGGCGGCCGGGCGGTTGCGCATCGCTGCCGCCACGGCCGACATCGCCAGCGGCCGGGTGACGCTGCTGTGAGCGGCGACGACCTGCCGATCGCCCCGGGCCTGACCCTGCCGGCGGCGGAGCTGCGCTGGCGCTTCTCCCGCGCCGGCGGCCCCGGTGGCCAGGGGGTGAACACCACCGATTCGCGGGTGGAAGTGCGTGTTGATCTCGCCGCCAGCCCGTCGCTGCCGGAGCCGCTGCGGCAGCGGGCGCTGGCGCGGCTGGGGGGGCGGCTGGTGGGCGGCGAGCTGGTGGTGGTCGCCGCCGAGCAGCGGTCCCAGTGGCTGACCCGCCAGGCTGCCCGGCGCCGCCTGGCGGAGCTGTTGGCGTGGGCGATCACGCCGCCGCCGCCGCCGCGCCGCCCCACCCGCCCCAGCCGGGCCTCGCAGGTGCGGCGGCTCGCCGCCAAGCGGTTGCGGGGCGCGCGCAAGGCGGAGCGGCGCGAGGGACGGCGGCCGGGCGAGAGCTGACGGGGGCCGGGAGGCTGGGGTCAGGATGGCGTGTCGGCCCGGCCCTCGGCGCGGATCGCGGCCTTCGCCTGGCGCCAGAGGGCCTCCAGCTCGGCCAGGTTGCGCCCCCCCAGATCCCCGCCCAGGGCGGCCTCAACGCGGGAGAAACGGTCGAGGAAGCGCCGGTTGGTGCCCGCCAGGCCCTCCTCCGGGTCGAGATCGCACCAGCGCGCCACGTTCACCAGGGTGAAGAGCACATCGCCCAGCTCCTCCTGGGCGTGGGCGCGGTCGCCGCTGGCGACGGCCTCCTTGAGCTCGTCGAGCTCCTCGTGGACCTTGCCCCACACCCCCGCCAGGTCGTCCCACTCGAAGCCGGCGGCGGCGGCCTTGCGCGTGATCGTCATCGCCCCGGCCAGGGAGGGCAGGCCGCGCACCTTGCCGGCCAGGCGGTCGCTGAGGGGGCTTGCGGAGGCGCCGGCCCCTTCTGCCCCTTCTGCCCCGCTCCCGCTCCCGCCTGCGCCTGCGCCCGTGCCCGCGGCGCCCGCAGCTTGGGCCGCCCGCTCCTGCTCTTTGATCGCCTCCCAGTGGACCCGTACCGCGGCACTGTCGGCCGCCTCGGCGTCGCCGAACACGTGCGGATGGCGGCGCACCAGCTTGGCGCCCAGGCCCCGGGCCACCGCCTCCAGATCGAAGCGCCCCTCTTCGGCGGCGATGCGGGCGTGCAGCAGCACCTGCAGCAGCAGATCGCCCAGTTCCTCCTGCAGATGGTGGTCGTCGCCGTGGCGGATGGCGTCGGCCAGTTCGTGGGCCTCCTCCAACACGTAGGGGATCAGGGAGGTGTGGGTCTGCTCCAGGTCCCAGGGGCAGCCCCCGTCGGGGTCGCGCAGACGGTCGACGACGGCGATCAGCTCAGCCAGGGCGGCAAGGGGCGCGGGCTGCCCGGCGGCGCTGGGGGCTGGCGGCGGCATGGCGGCAAGTGGGTTTGGCCCCATCCTGCTGGGGGCTGGGGGCGGCGCAGCGGTGGATGTCGCCTAGGGTAAGGATTCCTTGTTTTGGGGGTTTCCAGGCGATGGCTTTGGCCAAGCTCACCAGCAAGAACCAGCTCACCCTGCCGAAGACGATCGTTCAGCAGGCAGGCGGCCCTGACTACTTCGATGTGGCCTGGGAGAACGGTCGCATCGTGCTCACGCCGGTTCATCCCGGCGGTGCGGCCCGGGTGCGCAGCCGTCTGGCGGCGCTCGGCATCAGTGAGGCCGACGTGGCCGAGGCGGTGGCCTGGGCCCGCTCGTGCTGATCCGGGTGGTGCTCGACACCAACGTGTTGGTGTCGGCGCTGCTGTTCGAGAACGGCAGGCTGGCCTGGCTCCGCCAGCAGTTGCTGCCCTGGAGCGAGACCTGGGTTGACCCGATCCCTTCTTGTGGCGTGGACGTGCGGGATCCTCACGACCAGGTGTTTCTGGATCTGGCCGTGGCCGCCGGGGTGGAGGTCCTGGTGAGTGGCGATGCCGATCTGTTGGTGCTGCGGGACGATCTGCCAACGCTCAGGATGCTTCCCCCAGCCGAATTCCAGGACTGGCTTAGCGGTCGTAGCGGCGACAGCAGCCCGAGGCGCCGCGATCAGGGCAGCACGGGGCGGAGACCCAGGTGCTGAGCTGCCTGGAGCATGCGTGCATCGGTAGGAGCAGGGCCACCACGACGGAGGTGTCGAGATAAATCACGGGTTCACCAGCGCTCACCGTCGCGGCAGGCCTCGATCACGGACGGAGTGCGCGGCAGGCATGACCAGGAGGCCAGAAAGGGTTGTCGTCGCTGTAGATCCGTGGCTCTACTTGCGGCCGCTGCTTCGCCGCCCACGGTTCCCGTGCCACCGCCTGAGTTGCTGCCGGAGCCGCCGCAACGGCCGCGGCAGCCGCGGCCAGGGGTCGCCGTCCTGGATCAGGTGCAGCCAGCTGCTGGCTTCCAGGGCCACCAGCGCTGTGACCACAGGGGGCTGTTGCTCCCGCCACAGCTCCTGCAGCGCCGCCACCAGCCGCGCCGCCGACGGGGTGCCCAGGGGCTGCAGCAGCTGGCTGAGCCCCGCCACAGCCAGGGCCAGGTAGAGCAACCGGCCGGCGCTGCCCAGCAGGGGCGTGTGTGAGAGGGCGGAGCGATGGCTGAGCACCCGCCGGTAGGGCCACCACAGCAGCGCCAGCGGCCCCCAGCGGCGGGTGGCGCGCGAGCGGGTGTCGAGATCGGGCGAGAGCCAGAGGCCGCCCACCAGGAAGCCGGCGGCGCCCACCAACACCCCCGGCACCCCCAACCAGGGCCAGCACAGCAGCCCGAAGGGCAGGGCCAGCCAGGTGGTGGCGCGGTCGTGGGCTCGGCCGCTGGCCATCGGCCCGGCTTGTTGCGGCTGGCGGGACGTTAGGAGGCAGAATGGCGCCAAGCGCGATTAGCTCAGCGGTAGAGCAGCTGTCTTACACACAGCTGGTCGCTGGTTCGAATCCGGCATCGCGCATCGCTTGATCGGTTGCAGCTCACCCGCCCGAACCTGGCGCTATGACCAGCTCCGCTGCCCAGCCTGTGCTCCGCTGTGAGCAGGTGCTTCCCCTGCTG
>JBKDOZ010000064.1:0-4199 GCA_046342735.1 Synechococcaceae cyanobacterium | reverse complement strand
GGCCACAGGGGCGCTGTAGGCGACGCAGATCCAGGGGCGCATGCCGAGGCGGGAGGAGAGTTCCCACTCACGACCCATGTAGGCGTAGATGCCGCTGAGGAAGGGGAAGATCACCAGCTGGAAAGGACCGCCGTTGTACAGCCACTCGTCGAGGCTGGCGGCTTCCCAGATCGGGTAGAAGTGAAGGCCGATGGCGTTGCTGGAGGGAACCACAGCGCCGGAGATGATGTTGTTGCCGTACAAGAGGGAACCGGCAACGGGCTCACGGATGCCGTCGATGTCGACGGGGGGAGCCGCAATGAAGGCAACGATGAAGCAGATGGTCGCGGCCAGCAGGCAAGGGATCATCAGCACGCCGAACCAGCCCACGTAGAGGCGGTTGTTGGTGGAGGTGATCCAATCGCAGAACTGGTTCCACGCCGAAGCGCCGGAGCGCTGTTGGATTGTGGCAGTCATGAGTTCGAGAGGGTGTGCCCAGGCCCGAAGGCCAGAGCGGAAGGAAAGGGCGGAATCCCGCCGAACCGCACTGTAACGGGATGTTGCGGGTTGTGTAAAGGGGGATTCATGAAGAAAAGCCGAGGCCCCCGGCGGGCCGGCCGGAGCCGGTCGCCAGGGGCCTCGGGGCTGGGGCGGATCCCCGCCTCACCGCTTTGGGGTCAGGCCTGCCCTCAAAGGGTCGCGGCGACCAGGTTGGCCCAGGGGTCTGCGGCCGCGAACAGCGTGGTGACACCGGTGCGGAACTGGTCGCCCACCGCCTGGGAGGAGGCGATGAAGGCCGGCTTGGTGGAGAGGATGTCGTTGCTGGCCTGCACCTGGAAGACATTGTTGTTTGGGGCGAGGAAGCCGCTGGTGGAGGTGCGCACCGTGATGTCGCGGAGGCTGTCGAGTTGTTCCCAAAGCTCGCTTCCCTCCCCCTTGAGGCGGGGGATGTAATAAACACGGTCCCCTTCTTGCTCGCGATCGATCTGCTCGAGGAACACGTACGCCATCAGGGGGCCCATCTGCCCTGTGTCGGAGGTGGGCTTCTCGGCGAGCATGCCCACCCAGGCATCCACGTCTTCGAGCTTCGCGTAGACCGATCGGAACTTGGTCAGCAGCTCGCTGGTGCCCCAGCTGCTGGAATCGGCCTGGTTGAAGGCACGGGTCGTCCCCGTCCCATCGGTGGCCGGCTTCCAATCGCGCATGTTGCTGCCAAATTCCTCCCAGCTGGCATAGGGCTTGAACAGCGGATTGCCTTGGAAGCGGGCGGTGGTGTCGGTGCCGTTGGCCTTGAGCAGGGGGCCATTGGTGAAGAGCTCGCGGCGCATTTGGTTGAAGCCCGGCAGGCCCACCTCCCGGCCCCGCAGCACGTTGGCGGTGAATAGATCCAGGTTGCGGGTGACCAGGTTGTTGCGCACCGCATCGGTCATCAGGGTGTCGATCGCTTCATGGGCCTGCTGCAGCAGGCCGGCTTGGATGGCGCTGGTGCCATAGCCGTAGAAGAGAGCGGGGTTGAGGAATCCGTTAAAGAGATCCACGCCCGTGATCAGATCCTGGCTGATCTGGCTATGGCCCACCCGGTAGGAAGCCACCGCAAACTCCTGCGAGATGGAAGCATCCACATTGGGGTTGTAGGCGTCAAAGCCATGCTTGCCAGGGCCCAGATCGAGAACTTTGTCGCCAGCGAGGCTGGGGGCAAACTCCTCGTAGATCATTTTCTGGTATTCCGCCTCCACGATGATGCGGGCCATGCTGTGCAGGTCGGCCTCACTGATGCCGGTGACGCCGAAGTTCGCCGCGCTCGCCCTAAGGTTGTCCACCTGGAAGTTGTGTTCCCGGGTCCAGAGGGTGTGGAAGGTGGAGAGGCCGATGTTTTCGTTCGCCCGCCAATCACCGCCCACCGCGTGGAAGAGCAGCAGGCCGGCGCCCCAATCCTCCGCTTTGATCAGCGGTTGGGCCGCCAGTTGCGGGGCACTGATCGGCCGGCCGGGAAAGAACGGCGCCAGGGCGGCCGGGGTCTGCCCCCGCAGGACATCCGGGATGCCATCGAGGTTCTGGTCAATGGCCGCCAGGGTGCCGAAGTTGGGATCGGCCAGGTTTTTGATCGAGCCGGCGGTGGCGTTGATGGCCTTGGCGGTGTCCCCGATCAACGGGGCGCCGCTGAGTTTTTTGTAGGTGGGGCTTGTGGGATCGAAATCCTGCACATTGCCCGCATTGACGAAGCGGAGATCTTTGGTGAGTGCCAACCAGGCTGCGCTGCCGATCGCCACGCCGTTGCCGCTGTTGGCGGTGAGGATGGCGTTGATCAGGGTGGGATTCACCCCGTTGTTCAGCAGGATCTCGGCGTAGGTGGGCATCTGGGGCAGGCCGTCACCGCTGAGCAGGCGTGAGGAGAGAAGCTTGGCGGTCTTCACCAGCTGGAAGCCGCCCGGGGCGGTAGTGTCCACCAGCCGCACCAGGCCGTTGGCCACACCCGTGACCTTGCGGCCGTTGACCGTGCCGCCGATTTTGTACACCAACCCGGCCTGATCGGTGTAGACGCCAGTGGCATCGAAGCGGGCGCTCTCGCGCAGCAGGTAGGCGTGGGCGTTGTGGGAGCCGTAGGCCTGGCTGTTCTGGATGTAGGCCTCGGTTTTGTTGCGCGAGAGCACATCGGTGTCCACCAGCGGCCGGCCGAGAATCGCGGCGGCGCTCTTCACCGGCGTGGCCACGCCATTGGTGATGGTGAAGCTGTAGAGACCCGCGGCGCCGTGGCGGCCGGCGTTGAAGGAGCCCACCTGCACCAGGGTGCGGCTCACCGGATCCATCACGAACTGGGCCCCCCGATCACCCACCACGCCCACGGCGCCACCGGATGGCTTGGTCAGCGGGTCCTGGCTGGCGGTGGCCGAAGCGATCGACTGGCCGGCCCCGCTGCGCTCCAGGAAGTCGAGACCGTGGTCGAAGTACTGGCCGAAGCTCATGTTGGCTTGGTTCCAGCCGCCGCTGTTCGGAATCGGGGCCGTCTGGGCGCCCAGGGCATTGCTGACCAATCGCGCATTGGCCAGGGTCTGATTCAGGGGTTCAACGAGCTTCTTGTTGGCGTTGATGTCGATCCCGCCGTTGTAGCCGCGGGGGCGGCCCATGTCTTCCACCCCATTGACGCTGCCCCATTCGGGCTTGGTGAGGCGTGTGAAGGCGATATCGGGCGTGCCCCAGAATTCGGCCCCGAGCCCCTGGCTGTTTGTCTTGTAGGTGGGATCGCTGGGTTTGATGTCATCGGCTGTTCCGTACTTGCCGTCGGCCCCGGCGTTGGAGAGGTTGTTGCCGAAGCTATTGATCGGCCGGGCACCAGAGATTTCGTACGACTTGCCAAACACATCGGTGGCGAAGAATTTGCCGTACTTCTCCGGGTTGGCCAGCTTCAGCAGGTGGTTGATATCGGCCAGACCGATCTTGAACTGGGAGGCGAAGCTGGCGTAGCTCACCGGTTTGGGGGTGCCGCTTGGCTTGGTGGCGGGCTTCAGCGGGGCGCCCACTGCCGGGATGGCTGCCAGGACGACGGCGGCGGCAGGCAGGGGTGCGGGCGCGGCCGCCGCGGCGATGACGGCCTGGGCGGGCGCGGCAGCGGCTGTCGTGGTTGCCATCGCCAGCGGTGTTGGGCCGGTGATCGGAGCCGCACTGGGGCTGGCCGCTGCTGGTGGCGAGGCGCTGGCGGCGGGGCTCGTGGGGAGCGCGGCGGTGGCCGTGGCTGTGGCCGCAGGGCTTGCCACACCGGTCAGCGGATCGGGAGCGCTACCCGCTGCGCTGGCGGAAAGTGAGGCGGAAGCGCCGAAAAGAGGAGAGGAAGCCGACATTTAGGGGAGAATTTGAGGAATTCACATTTCTTCATCCTCGTGCTTTGTTCGCTGGTTTGTCAATGGCTTTGCGTCTGGCTTGCGCTTTTGCAGAGGCTGCAAGCCTGAGGCTTTGCCTTGCCTGATCTTGCTTTATGGCTTATTAAGCATTCCGTTGTATTTGCTGCTGTACTTGGCTTCTCATCACTTTTCTCTTGGTTTCCCCTGGCTTGGGCGTGGTCTTGGCGGTCGTTCCGATTTTGTTCCTTTGGGTCGCTGTGAGTTGTCTTCCTGCGTTATGTGAGTGTGCCTTGGAGCGGAGGGCAGCAGGCTGCGGAGAGGAGAGACGCCTGCGGCACCGCTGACCCGCAAGAGTGGCCGGCAGTTGGGGGGATCGTTCAGGGG
>JBKDOZ010000063.1:0-11864 GCA_046342735.1 Synechococcaceae cyanobacterium | reverse complement strand
GGCTCAGCCGCATCCTTCCCTGCCCCTTGAGGTGCAGCACGGTGTATGCGCCGAGCTGGCCGATGCGGAAGCGGGCCTGAAACGGCTGATCGGTGGCCAGAAGGTCGCTGCGGTGGTGCCCCAGGGTGGAGGCTGCGGCGGACTCCCAGCAGCTGAAATCATCGGTGTCCAGCTGGAGGCTCAAACCCTTCCCCTGCAGTGGATGACGAAGTGCTGGCCGGAGGGAGGACCGCAAAGCGGCTGATCACAGAAAAGGAGAAACCTAGCCGCACACACCAATGTTGTCAAAACGCAAGTTTTGGCTTTTCATCAAGTTCGCCAACAGTGTCAACGCAGCCAGCATTGCTTGGGCTTTGCCTGAATGTTCATGTTGCCAATGTCTCTCAAGCGCAAGTTTGCCCTTTTCAGTGCCGGCCTGATGGTCAGTGCCATCTTCATCTCGCCTGCCCTGGCTGAAACCCTGGGGTGCTCCCTGCCAGCAGTAGTCCTTGCGCCAGGTCTTGGAGCCGGAGCGCGCCACCCAGAGGAAGAGGCCGTCACGGTCATGGTTCTTGGTGCCAGGCCGGTCCGGGTCGGGCCCTAGGGCCTCGATCGCCTTGTCACTGAGCATGGCGGACAGCGCCGGAACGCTGGCGCGGGAGGGGATGTCAGCGGTTCAGCAAGCCAGATGACGGTTCGGACCCGGTCCCGGCTGGCTATACCGTCAATAGACCGTCATCCCCTGCGGCTGTAGCCGGCTCTCAGCGGATCTGTCTGGACGACCCAAAAGCGCAGATCGGCTGCACTGATGTAGTTTTGGGATTTCCGCGGATCCCTTCGGATCCTGCAAGAACGGAGGGGGTGTCCTCTGAACCGACTTTGAGAATACCTGCGAACACTGGCTTATTGGCGAGGAAGCTTGGCAAATACACCACCACTTGCACCAGCCATTCCCGGACTTGTGGGGGATGAGCTGGGATCATGGGGGACGATGAGTCGGATCAATCCTCCCGACCTTGTTAAACGCATGGGGCCGGTAAGGCCAGGAATATGGAGCTCATTTGGCCCGGGTGACGGTCCGACTGGGACCCAGTGAATAGGCACCGGATTGCTTGCAACGGACGTTAGAGGGGCTCGACATTCCGCAAGGCGCTGCAGGCTCTCCCAGTCCTCCGGCAGCTCGCCGCGCTGCACCAGGCGCGAGAACACGGCGTAGCAATCGTTGCGGTCGCCGTCCTTGCGGGGGAAGCCCAGCCAGAGGATCAACAGCAGGCGCCGGTCCTCCGCTTCAAAGGGGCGGAAGAACAGGCGATAGCGATCCGGCAGTCCCAGGCCCTTGAGCCGGCCATAGCGGCGCAGCGGGCCGCTGAGAGCAAAGCGGCAGGCGTAGGGATCGGCAGCGATCCGCTCCTTGATCCCCTCCATCACTGCCGCCAGCAGCTTCACCTCGGCTTTGAGCTCCACGTATTGCCGTGCGAAGAGCTGGGGCTGGAAGACGATCGTCCAGCCATGGCGCACCAGCGGCGCACTCATGCCCCGAGCAGCTCGCCTACGGCGTCAACCGTCACGCCGGCCAGCAGCTCGACGTCGTCTGCCGCCATGGCTTCCGTGTAGAGCACAGGGCCCTGATCGCTTGTGAGTGCCTGTCGGCTGAGGAAATCGAGAAACAGCCCGAGCATCAGGGTTTCCTCTTCTGCCTCGCCCTGCTGGTGTTTTTCTGGCTCCAGGCGTAGCAACAGCGTGCTGTCGTCCAGCACCTCCACTTGGCCGGCGGCTCCGGCGAACTGGGGATGGTCGCGGTAAAAGGCTGCCGGCAGCCGCAGGCCGGAGGAGTTACCGATCCGGGCCGCTGTGACGCGGTAAGGAGTGACAGCCATAGCAAGCAGCGCCTCACGGCAGGACTTACGTCGTGTTATTCCGTTTAGCCGTGGTTCTTGCCGCCGCCTTGCCATCGAGCCCAGCTGCTGGCGCAACCAGGCGCTATCGATCAGCCCCCGCTCATGCAACAGCCCCTGAAAACCCATCCGGCGCAGCAGCATCGACAGGCAACCATTGCTCATCACCGGCGGAGTGTTCTATGCCATGTCTTGAACGAAGTGAGCGGTGAGCGCGTGGGCTTTGCTTCCCGGTTTTGGGCGGCCCGTGGCGATCTGAGTGATGCCACGCTCTCGCTAAGGGGTCAGAGTGATGATTCAGCGGCAGGGGCGGAGGTGGGATGCGGCCTCCCGCGGATTCGCTCCGCCAGCCAGGCGGCGCTGGCTGGCGCCAGCAGCACGCCATTGCGGTAGTGCCCTGTGGCGATCAGCAGGCCAGCTTCGGGCTCCATGAGTACCGGGGCGGGTTGGCCCTGGGGCCGGGCGCGCAGGCCCTGCCATCGGCGGTCCACCACGGCCTCCCGCATCCAGGGGGGCGCCTCACCCCCCAGCTTGCCCATCTCCTCCAGGGCGGCGGACCCTGGCCGATCCCCTGGCTCCAGCGTGGCCCCCAGCCAGAGACGCCGGCCCCCCGCCCCCAGATCCGGGCGTGGCACCAGGTTCACGCCCCGCCACACCACCACCCCCGGCCATTGCCACGCTGGATCGCCCGCCAGCTCCAGCTCCAGGGCCTGGCCCAACACCGGCTCCAGCGGCAGGGGATGGCCCAGGGGGGCCAGCAGCCTGGTGGTGGTCAGCCCTAGGGCGAGCACCAGCCAGTCGGCCTCCAGGGTCTCGCCGCCGCCCAGCTGAGTCCGCCAGCGTCTGCGGGCACCGGTCCCGCCCGCTGTGGTTGCCTCCGGCCCCCGCTCGATCCCTACCGCCGCCTGCGCCACGCACGTCACCCCGGCCTGGCGCGCCTCCTGCAGCAGGGCCTCCAGCAGGGGCCCTGGATCGATCTGGCCGTCTTCCGGGGAGAGCAGGGCTCCGAGGGGGGTGCCCGGCAACTCCGGCTGCAGGCTGGCCAGGTCGGCGGGCCCCAGGCGCTGCATCGCAATCCCCAGCCGCGCCCGGTCGGCGGCGATGCGCTCTTGGCGCTCCAGATCCTCGGCAGTCGCGGCCAGCAGCATCAGGCCGCGGCGTCGCGGCAGGTGGTGGCCCCGCCGCTCCAGCTCGGCCAGCCATTGGTCCCAGAGCGCGTGGCTTTGCTGCCGCAGCCGCCAGGCCCGGCCGCTGCTGCGGTGAAACACCCTCGCCATCAGCACCCCGAGGGCCGCCTGGCTGCCGCTGAGGCTGGTGCCGGGATCCTCCGCCGAGAGGACCGGATCCACCAGGGTCACCCCATGGCCCTCCTCCGCGAGACGCCAGGCCGCCAGCCGGCCGATGATGCCGGCGCCGACGATCAGGACGGAGCCGGCCATCCCGAGCGCGTGCGCCGGGCCTCAGACCTGCTTGAGCGCTTCCTGCACTTCCGGCGGGAACACCTGGGCGTAGAGGCCGAAGCGGCTGGCCACCTTGATGTAGGCCTTGCGCAGGGCTTCGCCGTCCTGCAGGCGGGCGGCCTCATCGAGCTCGGCGAGGGCTGTCTTCAGCTTGTCGGCGCGCTTGGTGGCCTCGGCGCGGTCGGCGGGGAGGAGGCGCTGGTTGATGTACAGCATCTCCCGGCTCACCTCCTGCATTGGGCCGTGGATCAGGTTGCGGGTGAAGACCCAGTTGCGGTCCTTCACCAGGGCGGCCAGCTCGGGCAGGCGGTCGCGGGCGGAGAGGAATCCCTCGGCCTGGCGGGTGATCAGCGCCATGTCTTCGGGGCTGATCGAGGGGGCGGCCTGGCTGGCGCCGCTGCAGGCGGCCACCGACACGCTCAGGAGCACCGCCACGGCCAGGGCCATCAGGCTCCGCAGCAGGCGCCGCAGCCGGGCGGCGGGCTGCCCAGCGGGAGCGGGCGAGGGGGCGAAAGCGGGGCTGGCGACGGCGGACTGGCTGGCGGAGGCCATGGGGCGTCACGAAAGCAGGCAGAGCGGACTTTACCGAGGCCGATGGCGCGCAGGGCGGGCCCGGGGACAGGCTGTAACCGCTTGCCATAGCCCCTCGCTGTCGCCAGCGTTTTCACCCGTCCACAGCCCCCCGGAGACGCTAAAACGGAGTGACTATGAGTTGGAGGAGACGCCGATGCGCCTCGCCACCCTGCCCCTGGCCTCTATCCGGCGTCCCCTCCAGCGCAGCCTCGATGAGGCCAAGGTGGCTGCCCTGATGGAGTCGATCGCCGCCGAGGGCCAGAAGGAGCCCATCGATGTGTTGGAGGTGGATGGCCAGCTCTGGGGCTTCAACGGCTGCCACCGCGTGGCTGCCCACGAGCGCCTGGGCCGCACCACCATCCGCGCCCGCGTGCGCCGCGCCACCGCCGACACCCTGCGGATGCACCTTCGCTGACCCGGGCTGCGCCGCGCGGCTGCCGAGACCACAATCGGGGTGGTTTCCCCAGCACCACGCGCCCTCCCTCGGACCTGCCCCCGCCTGATGCGCAGCCCCAGCGCCATCCTCCAGCTGATCTGTCCCGACCGGCCTGGCCTGGTGAGCGAGCTCTCGGGCTGGGTGGCAAGCAACGGCGGCAACATCCGCCACGCCGACCACCACACCGACGCCGGCGCTGGGGTGTTCCTCAGCCGGCTGGAGTGGGATCTGGAGGGCTTCGGGCTGCCGCGGGAGGCGATCCGCCCCGCCGCCCATGCCCTGGCCCGCCGCCTCGGAGGGGAGGGGCAGCTGCACTTCTCCGATGAGATCCCACGGGTGGCGATCTTCGTGAGCCGCCAGGAGCATGTGCTGCTCGATCTGCTCTGGCGCACCCGCTCCGGTGAGCTGCCGATGACGGTGCCGCTGGTGATCGCCAACCATCCCGATCTGCGCCCCATCGCCGAAGATTTCGGCGCCCGCTTTGAGCATCTGCCGATCAGCGGCGCCGATCGGGCCTCGGTGGAAGACGCTCAGTTGGCGTTGCTTGCCGAGCACAACATCGAGCTGGCGGTGCTCGCCAAGTACATGCAGGTGCTCAGCCCCTCCTTCCTGGCCCGCTTCGATCGGGTGATCAACATCCACCATTCGTTCCTGCCCGCCTTCCAGGGGGCCCAGCCCTATCACCGGGCCTGGGAGCGGGGCGTGAAGTTGATCGGCGCCACCGCCCACTACGTGACCGAGGAGCTCGACGGCGGCCCGATCATCGAGCAGGCCACCGCCCACGTGAGCCACCGCGATGAGGTGGACGACCTGATCCGCAAGGGCCGCGATTGCGAGCGGCTGGCCCTGGCCCGCGCCCTGCGGCTGGTGCTGCGGCGCCAGGTGATGGTGTATCGGGGGCGCACGGCGGTGTTTGATTGAGGCGCACGCCCGGCTTGCGCCGATGCGCCTCGCCGCCCTCGACCACCACCTGCAACGGCACCGCCCCGCCGAGGCCTCGCCCCTGGGCTGGCGTTGCTTCCAGCTGGGGCTGCTGTTGCTCGCCAGCAGCGCCCTGCTGGCCGGCGTGTTGTTGTTCGTGGCCCTGGTGCTCGGCAGCCTGCGGCGCCACGCCCCCCTGGCTGATGGCGCCAACCGGGTGCTTCTGGCCGCCGCCGCGCTGATGGTGCTCGGGGCCTTCGGGGCTACCAGCGGCTGGCTGGCCTGGGTGGGCCTGGGCAACTGGCTGCCGTTCTTCTGGGCCTTCTGGGGCTTCCAGCCCTATCTGGGGGAGGTGGCGGCGCGGCGGCGCGTGGCGCTGATGCTGGTGGCGGGCACCGTGCCTGTGATTTTCACCGGCCTGGGGCAGCTCTGGTGGGGATGGCGCGGGCCGTTCCAGGCCCTGGGGGGGCTGATCATCTGGCACCTGCATCCGGGGGGCAATCCGGAGGGGCGGCTGGCGGGGCTGTTCGATTACGCCAACATCGCCGGCGCCTGGATGGCGCTGGTGTGGCCGCTGCTGCTGGCGGCCCTGCTGCAGCGCGGGCTGCGGCCCTGGGCCCGGGGCGTGGTGGCCCTGCTCGCCGCCGCGCTGGTCACGGCCGTGTTCCTCACCGATTCGCGCAATGCCTGGGGGGCGTTGGTGCTGGCCCTGCCGTTGGTCACGGGCCCACTGAGCTGGCCCTGGCTGGTGCCGCTGCTCGCGGTGGCGTTGCTGCTGGTGGCTGTGGCGAGCGTGCCCGGCCTGCCCGCGCCGCTGCAGGCCCCCGCCCGTTGGCTGGTGCCCGAGGCGATCTGGGGCCGGCTGAGCGATCTGCACTTCGCCGGCCACCGGCCGCTGGCGATCACCCGCCTGGCCCAGTGGGGCACGGCGGTGGGGCTGATCGGCGAGCGTCCGTGGCTGGGCTGGGGCGCCGCCGCCTTCAGCCTCATCTACCCGCAGCGCACCGGCCACTGGCACGGCCATCCCCACAACCTCCCCCTCGAGCTCGCCCTCAGCCACGGGGTGCCGGTGGCGGTGCTGGTGGTGGGGCTGGTGTTGTGGCTGCTTGTGCGGGGGCTGCGGGGGGGGATGCTGCGGGGGCCGCTGTTCGATCGGGCCTGGTGGGCCGCGGTGCTGGTGTTGGTGACCCTGCATGCCACCGACATGCCCTATTTCGACAGCCGCATCAACGTGGCCGGCTGGGTGCTGCTGGCGGGCCTGCGGGCCTGGCGACCCCGAGAGGATCAGACCGGCACATCCAGCCCCCAGAGCGCATTGCTGCCCAGGCCGTAGAGGCTGCCGTCGAAGAAGAGGGTGGGGGCGAAGCTGCCGCTGGTGGTGGCCCCCAGGGAGCTGGGCTGCAGCACGAACACGTCTTCGTTGGCGGCGCTGAGGCTGGTGCCGCCGGTGGCGGCGCTGGCCGCAGCGGCGGTGGCGCCGGAGCTGACGAGCAGCACACGCCCATCGGCCGCCACATCCACGGCGCTGGTGTTTTCGGTGGAGCCGGTGATGCCCATGTCGCTGAGGTCGGCCCAGAGGCTCCAGCTGCCAGTGGTGGTGGCCCCGAGGCTGGTGGGGCTGAAGCGCATCAGGTCCTCGGCCGCGAACACGAAGGTGCTGCCCGCGATCGTCACGCTGCCGCCGCCTCGGGTGGAGAGCAGCAGGGACCCGTCCGCCAGTCCGGTCACCGCGTCGATGGCCTCGGCGTTGGTGGTGAGCCCCACATCGCTGCCATCGAAGAGCAGCGAGAGCGACCAGCCGTTGGCGTCGCGGCTGAGGCGGGCCAGGTCGGAGTCGTCGAAGGCGATGCCCGCGAGCGTGATGGGGCTCTGGAAGGCCAGCACCACCTCGTTGTCGCTGACGATATGGAAATCGCGCAGCACCGCCCCGGCCAGGCCGCTGCTGTCGCCGTTCAGCCAGCTGAAGAAGCGGCTGCCGTTGAAGGAGAGGATGTCGTTAGCGCGGGCCGTCAGGCCACCCATCACGGAGGCCGCGGCGGTGGTCACCGGGGTCTGCAGGGAGAGGAAAAGGATCGGTGGGGGGGTGACGTCCGCGGCGGAGAGCCGGTAGCTGCCGCTGCCGGCGTCCTGGAAGGAGCCGGCGTCGAGGAAGTGGCGGCCGCTGCTGGTGGGGGTGAAGCGGATCTGGGCGTTGGGATCGAGGGGGGAGAGGTCGTTGTTCTGGGCCAGTTCCAGGCCGCGGGCGTCGCGCAGGCGCAGCAGGGGATCGGCGAGGGTGGTGCCCTGGAGGTCGAAGGCGTAGGTGCGGCCCGCCTGAAGATCCACGGCAAACCAGTCCCGGTCGCCGGCCAGCTCGAGGTTGCCCGCCAGTCCGCCGCCGACGGTGAGCAGGGCGCTGGTGTTGACAGCGGCGACCACGTCGTCGGGGACGACCGTGAGCTCGCCGCTGCTGCCATCGCGGCCGAGGTTGCCGGCGGCATCGACGGCCTCCACCGCCAGGTCATAGGTCTCGCCCGCGGGGAGGGGATCGCTCCAGGTCAGCGACCAGGCGCCGCTGGCATCGCTGCTGGTGGTGCGGCGCAGGTTGCCGATCGTCACGGTCACCACGGCCGCTTCGCCCACCTGGCCGCTCAGCAGCGGTGTGGTGTCCTGGGTGAGGAGGGGGGCCAGGCTCACCAGCGGCGCCTCGGTGTCGACCGTGAGCTGGAAGGGGCTGGAGAGGGCACCGCTGCGACCACTGCCTGCCTCCACCACCTGGGCGGTGATGGCGAAGCGGTGGGTGCCGGCGGCTTCCTCGTGCACGAAGCCCCAGCTGGTGGGTGCGGTGGGGTCGATGCTGGCGCTGCCCAGGGCCACGCCATCGCGGAAGAGGGTGATCGATTGGTCGGCGCCCAGGGGCTGGCTGAGGGAGCCGCGGAATGCCAGGAGAGTGGCGGCTGTGCTGGCGCCGCTGCCCAGGTCGCCGTTGACCGTATCGATTGTGAGGGTGGGCAGGGGCGGACCGATGAACTGCTCCACCAGCTGCTGGTAGGTGGTACCCACGCCGGCGAAGGAGAGGTTCTCGAGACCGTTCCAAACCTGATCGCTGTCGGCGCTGCCGAAGAGGCGGGAGAGGAGGAGCGAATCGCCCGCAAGCGTGAAGTGGAAGCGATCGAGCGATTCCTCGAAGCTCAGCCAGTCGTTGCCGGCGTCACCGAAATAGATGTCGGAGCCGGGGCTGTCGAAGAAGCGGTCGTCACCGGCCCCGCCGCGGAAGGTGTTGGCGGCGTCGTTGCCATAGAAGCTGTCGTTGCCGCCGCCGCCGTAGGCTGCCTCGAGAATGGTGCCGGCCGCGATCGAGAGGTTGCCAATCTTGCCGCCGATGTTGGAAAGGGAGGGGCGGCTGGAGCTCGGCTGGGAGGGGGCGAGATCGATCCGCTGGTCAACGTTGAAGTTGCTGACATTGAGGATGTCGTAGCCGCCGGCGTCGATGATCGTGTAGGCGGTGCTGTTGATGGTGAGGCTGAATTCGTTCCAGAGGCGGCTGACGGCGGCGCTGATTGTGGTGCCAACGCCGTAGATGGTGTCGCCGGGGAAGGCATGGGCGGTGCCGTAGCCGTAGGGGGCGTACATGTCGTTGAGCGCCAGCCAGTCGACCGCCATCGGTGATTGCAGGAAGGCGTAGGAGGAGCCGGTGGTGGTGTTGGCGCTCTGGCTGAAGTACGACATCATCGACACCTGCCAGCTGTCGTTGGCGAACAGGGCGTCGCTGGCGTAGGTGCCGCTGCCGTTGTAGAGGCCCTGGTGGCCGAGCCCGAGGGCGTGGCCGATCTCGTGCAGGATGGTCTGCAGGGTGTAGGAAGCAAAGGTGGAGCGGCCGCCGTTCCAATTGCTGGCCACGTTGATCACGGAATAGTCAACGCCGTTGCTGAAGGAGGATCCACCGGAGTAGGCATAGGCCGCGTCGAGGGCGTTGTCGGTGAAGAAGATGTCCACGCTGCCGTCGCTGGCGGTGGTTTCGACGAAGCGGATGCCAAGGATCGCCTGGTAGAGCTTGAATGCCTCGCGCACCAACTCGCGGCGGGCGGTGGTCAGTCCATCCGGATCGCCGTCGCCGATGCCGTCGCCGTTGGTGTCGAAATTCCAGCCGCTGAGGTTGAAGAGGATCTCACCGGCATTGGGGTTGGGGCCGGTGCTGCCGAGGTTGTAGAGGCGCGGGATGGAGCCGAAGGCCTGCCAGAAGCCAAGGCGCAGGTAGTCGGCCAGGGTCTGGAGGCTGGCGGCGGGGGCGGCGGCGCCGGTGGGGCTGGAGCCCGTGGTGGTGGCCGCCACAAGCTCGCTGTCGGGGGCGGGGGGGCGCTGGCGGCTGCAGGCGGGGCAGCCGCAGGGTCCGAGAAGGAGATGGCGGTTATTCAGCCAACCGGAGCCGGAGGCAACAGTGGAGGACCCCATGGGCGACTGACGATCAGATGTTTGTACCGTACAAACAGAACGCGATCGTTTCAGGAACAAACAGGAAACGTGTCGGTGCTGGCCAGGGCCTGATCGTGGTGTTGGCGCAGGGTGGAGGGCGGCAGGGGTCCGCGCAGATGGCTCCAGGGCAGCACCACATCGGCCCCCCAGGCTTCATGCACCACGGTGCTCCAGGCCGGTGGCGGCGGCAGATCGGCCCGGCCTGAGGCCTCCCGGTAAGCCTTCTTCCAGCGCCCGAGGCTGGCGGATTCACCGCGCATGGCGGCGATCACGGGCGCCAGGCGGCGATCGCCGCGGGAGAGCAGGGCCTGGATCACGCTCCAGCCGTAGCTTTCGGGCCGCAGCTCGATCCCCTTGGGCTTGAGGCGCTTGGCGAGACGCTGCAGGCGTTTCTCGGCCTCGGAGCGCACCGGCTGCCACTGGAAGGGGGTGTGGGCCTTGGGCACGAAGGTGCTCACCCCGAGGGTGAGCCTCAGGCCGGGCACCGCCTGGCGCAGGCGCAACAGCAGGGAGGCGGTGGCCTCCACGTCGTCGTCGGTTTCCGTCGGCAGGCCCACCATCCCGTAGAGCTTGAGGCCGCTGAGGCCCCCCTGGCGGGCGTGTACGGCGGCGGCGGTGATCTCTTCGGCGCTGAGCTTTTTGTTCACGAGCTGGCGGATGCGATCGCTGCCGCTCTCGATCGCGATCGTGAGGGAGCGGCTGCCGCGACGCGCCAGCAGGCCCGCCAGCTCCGGCGAAACGGTGGCGGCCCGCACGGAGCTGACGCTGAGGCGCACGTCGTCGAAGCGATCCTGGCCGAGCCAACTGAGGAGGTCGTCGAACTGGGGGTGCTGGCTGACGGAGGCCCCGAGCAATCCGAGGCGTCGGGTGGCGCCCAGGCCGGCCTCCACCGCGGGGATCAGGCCGTCGTCGAGGGAAGGGGTGCGGAAGGGGAGGGTGAGGTAGCTGGCGAGGCAGAAGCGGCAGAGCTCGGGGCAGCTGCGCACCACCTCCACCATGTGGATCGAGGGCCAGGCCGCCTCGGGGGTGATCACGGTGGAGTGGCTGAGGGTGTTGCCGCGCCAGGTCTGCTTCGCCACCTCGGCCGGGATGCCCGAGTCGATCGGCTCCACGGCCAGCAGGGAGCCGTCGGCGCCGTAGCGGGGGGCAAACAGCGACGGCACGTAGACCCCCTCCACCTGCGCCAGGGCCCGCAGCCGCTCCGAGCGGGCCAGGCCGCGGCTGGCGAGCATCGCGTCCACAAAGGCGGGCAGCAGCAGCTCGCCATCGCCGAGCAACACCGCATCGAAGAAGGGGGCCAGCGGCTCGGGGTTGGCGGTGAGCACCGGCCCGCCCCCAAACACGATCGGGTCGTCGTCGCCGCGCTCGGCGGCCCAGAGGGGGATGCGTTGGGCTTCGAGCAGATCGAGCAGCACCGGCCCATCGAGCTCCCAGCTGAGCGACAAGCCAAACAACTCCAGCCCACCACCGCGCCCGCGCCCGCCGCCGTGCGAGGGATCGCCGGCATCGGTGAACAGGCGCCGCACATCCACGTCGTCGCGCCGCGCCAGGGTGGCCCACACCACCTGGAAGCCCAGGCTGGTGATGCCCACCGAGTAGGTGCTCGGAAACGCCAGCACGGTGCGCAGCGCATCGGCGCGCGCCACGGCGGGCTCAAACAGCAGCGTTTCCTGGTTCAGGGGGCGGTGGGGTGGGGCTTCTCATCTTGGAGGGGCGGGGGTTGGGGGTGGGGGGAGAGGAGAGGAGGGGGCGCGCCTGGGGTCAAGCTGTGCTGGGGTTCTTCCAGGAAGACCTATGGATTCCGTTGACTAGATATCAAAAACTTGTAAATCGCGAGAGCCCACATCGGACGTGATAACTCTTGGAATTCTGCTTGACAGTGGATTGAGTTCTGGTCGGCGGCTCTATCCCTTGGTCAGGGTTGCTTGGACTCGCGACCATTAAAGTGCCCAGCCTAAGTATTCGCGGCCATGGCTACAGGTGGCTTGTATCAAGACGCGGCACACCGAAGCAGAAGTTTACGTCGCTGCCAGGGCGGCTCCCCCGCGTTCGATTCGGGTATTCGCCGTATAATTGTCCAATGGAGCAACAAGGCCGACTCACAAAGTGGAACGATGCCAGGGGTTTCGGTTTCATCACGCCTCTTTC
>JBKDOZ010000062.1:0-3947 GCA_046342735.1 Synechococcaceae cyanobacterium | reverse complement strand
GAACTGCAGAAGGTACAGCGTCTGTTGGGGTGCTCGCGGGCCTCTCTGGGTTCGCTGTCCGAGGCAGCTTCGGTCTTCGATGCAGATCGGTTGAAGGAAATCATCGAGGAACTTGGTGGTCAACTGCAGCCGTTGACCCGCGAACCCCGCCTGCACGGCATTTCACAGACCCTGACCCTGGTGGATGCCACCCTGGTCTCCGCCTTGCCGCGCATCATGCACGCGTCCTGCCGGAAGGGACAGGACCAGAGCGGAATGGTCAAGTGGCGACTGCACACCCATTTCGACGTGATGCGGTACGTTCCGGATCGGATCGAGGTGACTCCCGAGGGGGGTGGTGACCACGATGAACGAGCCACCCTCGGTCGAATGATCGAGAGCGACCGGCTGTATGTCATGGATCGGGGTTATGCCAAGTTCACGCTGTTCAATCAGATCGTGGCAGCCCAGAGCAGTTACGTCTGCCGCCTGCGTGACAACAGCACGTACGAAGTGCTGGAAGATCGCCCCCTCAGTGACGCCGACCGGGAAGCGGGAATCCTCAGCGATCAGATCGTGCAGTTCACCAACTCCACCCCTGATCGTCGTCCCAACCACACATTGCGTTTGATCTGCATTACAACATCCCAACATACCAGCCGTGGCAAATACAAGGGGGGCTCCTCGGGCGTTGACAGCGATGGTGTCCTGCGCCTGGCCACGAATCTCACCGAGGTCCCTGTCGACGTCATCAGCCTGATCTACCGATACCGGTGGACCATCGAGATCTTCTTCCGATTCTTCAAGCATGTCCTGGGATGTCGACACCTGCTGAGCACCTCGGAAAACGGCATCGAGATCCAGACCTACTGCGCGATCATCGCCTGCCTGATCATCGCGCTCTACACCGGTCGCAAACCGACGCTGCGCACCTATGAGATGATCTGCTTCTATTTCACCGGCCTCGCCAGTGAGGACGAACTCCTCGCGCATGTGGCGAAACTCCAGGCTCACGACGCCGCGAAAAAGACAGTCTGATTGCCGCCGACTTGGACACTCTCGACTGAGGGTCGCAAGTCGCTTCACGCTGCGCATTGGTCTGGCCTCGTGGCCGACACAGCCGCCATCCCAAGCCAAAATCGCCGGTGGACCGCCGTCACTGGGCGTCCATGAGCCATCTGACAGTCCCCAAGTCACGTCCTGCCACTCTGGCACCCCTCTGTGTGACCGACCCAAATTGACTAAACTATCCGCTCGGGGCCTCTGCAAACTGCGGGCCGAACACTATTGGACCTGTCCCATTTTCACGGCGACGGAAGACGACAGTGCCGCCGATCGTTTCGGAGGTGAACGGCACGTCGAGACCAAACAGGCTCTCGGCCGAGCCGAGAATCAACAGACCCCGCGGCGAAAGCGCCTCGTGAAACCGCTCGCAGAGCCGTTGCCGGGTGGCGGGGTCGAAGTAGATCAGCACATTCCGGCAGAGGATGATCTCGAAGGGACCAAGCCCGGGCAGTGAGTCCATCAGATTCAGCCGGCGGAACTCGATCAGTTGCCGCAGCTCCCGTCGCGCCACACCGTGGCTCTGATCCCGCTCCGACTCGAAAAACCGCCGTAACTGGTCCGCAGTCAGTCCCCGCTCGAGATCCCGCCGGGGGTAGCGCCCCGCCCGGGCGGTGGCCAGCGAGCGGGCCGAGACATCGGTCGCCAGGATGGGAAACTGGTCGGCCCGAAACTGCAGGGCGGGGTTCCCTCCCACGTAGTCGAGCACCGCCATCGCCAGACTGTATGGCTCTTGCCCGGTCGAACAGCCCGCCGACCAGAGCCGGGCGGTGGGATGCACAAACCCGCTCTCCCGCCGCCGTCGCAACGTCTCCCCCAGTTCGGGCAGCAGAAACTTGCGGACGGCGTCGTACAGATGACTGTCCCGATTGAACGACGTCTCACCCGTGGTCAGGGCCTCGACCAGTTCGTCGCGCAGCAGCACGGCATCGACCTGCTGCACGCAGCCCAGATAATCGCCGAAGCGCTGAAAGCCCCGTGCGCGGACCACCGGCTCCAGCCGGGTCCGCACGAGATACGCCTTGTCATCCGAGAGCACCAGCCCACACAGACTGCGGACGAGGATCTGGACATCGCGAAATTCCTGGGGGGAGATCTCCATGCGGGCCTCAGTCTCCCATCCCCAGGTGACGGCGGACCGTGTCACCCAGTTGCACGAGGGAGTGAACCTCGTCGGCGGCCCCCATCTCCACCGTGGTGCCCGGCATCCCCCAGACCACGCTCGATTCCTGGTCTTGCACCAGCACCCGCGAACCGGCACGCCGC
Source organism: Synechococcaceae cyanobacterium (assembly GCA_046342735.1). GTDB lineage: Bacteria > Cyanobacteriota > Cyanobacteriia > PCC-6307 > Cyanobiaceae > Cyanobium. Next base: position 1,640 of record JBKDOZ010000062.1, on the reverse strand, counting down.
AGGGCGAGGGCTCCCCGGGCACCATCCTGACCCATGCCGGTCAGCACCACGGCCAGGACCCGGTCGCCACAGGCGGCGGCGGCCGAGCGGAACAGCACGTCCACCGCGGGACGGCAACCATTCTCGGGAGGCGAATCACTCAACCCGCAGACGAGGTGCGGACCATTCCCGCGCACCACGAGATGGCTCCCCCCCGGAGCGAGGTAGATGCGGCCGGCCACCGCGGGTTGACCGTCGTACGCTTCCACCACCGAAGCACCAGCCCGGCGCGACAGACTCTGGGCGAAATAACTGCCGAAGTCGGCAGGCAAGTGCTGGACCAGCAAAATGGGCAGCGGAGCCTGCGGGGCGAATTTCGGCAGCAGTTCTGCAAGCGCCTCAGGCCCTCCGGTGGAAGAGCCAATCAGCAAGGCCCGATACCGGCACACCCCGCGCTGCACCGGCGGAGCGGGCACGGGGGGTGATGGTGTCTGCGGACGGACTGTCCCGCGGCGTGCGCCCGGTTGGCGACTGCTCCGCCACAGCTCGATCTTTTCGAGCAGCTGCTTGCGCAGGGTAGCTTCGTTCGCACGAGGATCGGGCGAATCGGGCTTGTGCAGGAAATCGAAGGCCCCTTCCTGGAGACCTTCCACGGTCACGGCCGCCCCTTGCCGGGTGTGGGCACTGACCAGCAGCACCCCCAGCGGGTGCCGACGGGCCGTCGCCAGTTCCCGCAGTGCCTTGAGCGTGGCAATCCCCCCCAGGCCGGGCATCTGGATATCGAGGGTGACGAAGTCGGGCAACTGCTCGCGAGCGAGTTCCAGCGCCTTTTCGCCACTCCAGACCGACCCGACGACGCGGACCCCCGGCTGCCCGGCGAGTGCCGTCTCGATGATTCCGCGGAAGATGCGGGAGTCATCAACAATCAGCACTCGCAGGGGGGTGGTGTTCATTCGTGGGTCGTGTCTTCCGTGTTGATCTTGAACCGGCCAACCAGCTTGCGCAGCTCGCGGGCGATGCGGTCAAGATGCGTGGCCGACTCGTTGACGTGGGTCGCCGAGTCATTGGTGGCCCGCGATGCCGAGCTGACGGTGTGGATGCTGGAGGAGATTCCCCCGGCCGCCTTCGCCGCCTCGCTGACATTGCGGGAGACATCGGTCGCTCCCCGGGCCGCTTCGGCCACGTTGCGCGACATGTCTCCGGCCGCCTTGGCGACTTCCGAGATCGAGCGGGCAATGTCCCCCACCCCACGGTTCGCCTCGCCGACGTTCCGGGAAATCATACCGGCCGCCTGCGTCTGTTTCTCCACCGACGCGGTGATCCGTTCGGTCGAGGCGTTGATGTCCTTGATGATCTGCGAGACGCTCTGGATGACCTCGACCGCCTGTCGGGTGTCTTTCTGGACCTCCTCGATCTTGCGGGCAATGTCTTCGGCCGCCTTGGCACTCTGGTTGGCGAGTTCCTTGATTTCGTGGGCGACCACGGCAAATCCCTTGCCGGCGTCGCCGGCCGAGGTTGCTTCGATCGTGGCGTTGAGGGCCAGCAGGTTGGTCTGGAGGGCGATCATCTTGATCGTCTCGGTCACCTTGCTGATCTCGGTTCCCGACTGGTTGAGCTGTTGGATGGTCTCGGTGGCCGAGTCGGCCATCTTGCGGGCTTCC